>NZ_JBIUVX010000021.1:0-92163 GCF_044743175.1 Pseudomonas sp. NPDC087690 | reverse complement strand
TGATTACGCCCTTGACCACTTCCTCAGCTGCGAAGGCTGCTTCCAGAACGATCCAGCACTCGGCGCGCTTGGCTTTCTCACGGGACAGCTTGGTTTCACCGAAACCGTCTTCAACCGAGTCCAGAGCAACGTGAACTTCGTCACCGACATTGATAGTCAGATCGCCAGCGTCGTTGTAGAACTGCTCAAGCGGGATGAGTGCTTCAGACTTCAGGCCAGCGTGAACGGTTACCCAGCGAGCCTGGTAATCGATATCAACGATAACACCGGTGATGATGGAGCCTGCCTGAAGGTTCAGGGTTTTTAGGCTTTCTTCAAAGAGTTCCGCAAAGCTTTCGCTCATTTTAATTCCTGTAAATGAGGGCGAAGGATACGCCCATCTCCACACCCCAGACGGTGTGGGTTAGTTTCATTAAAAAGAAGCGCTGCAGGACTATGACTGGTCCCCTGCGGCCTTCTTGGTCACCCGGCGATATCGCGAATGGCGATCTCGCTCATGATGCGTTCAAGCACCTGATCGATGGACAACTCCGTGGAATCCAGCTGTATGGCGTCAGCCGCCGGCTTAAGCGGGGCTACCGCTCGCTGGGTGTCACGCTCATCGCGTGCACGGATCTCATCTAGCAGACTCGACAGACTAACACCCTCGACTTTGCCCTTCAACTGCAAATATCGACGGCGCGCCCGCTCCTCGGCACTGGCGGTCAGGAAAATCTTCAGCGGAGCATCGGGAAACACCACCGTCCCCATGTCGCGACCATCGGCGACAAGGCCCGGCGCTTCCTGGAAAGCACGCTGGCGTTGCAGCAGCGCCTCGCGCACGGCGGGCAATGCAGCCACTTGCGAAGCGCCGGAGCCGACGCTTTCAGTGCGAATGACATCACTGACTTCGTCGCCTTCCAGAATGATCCGCTGCAGCTGCCCCTCGGTCGCTGCGATGAACTGAACATCCAGATGAGCGGCCAGTTTCTTCAGCAGCTCTTCATTGGTCAGGTCAACGCCATGATTGTGCGCAGCAAACGCCAGCAAACGGTAAAGCGCACCGGAATCCAGCAGGTTCCAGCCCAGACGCTTGGCCAGAATCCCGGCCACGGTGCCTTTGCCCGAGCCACTTGGCCCATCAATGGTGATGACCGGTGCAATGTTCTTCACGACTGAGCCTCTTGTGCCACACGAATGCCGACCTGCCCGCACAATGCGAGGAAGTTGGGGAACGACGTCGCGACGTTGGCGCAATCATGGATACGGATCGGTGCAGTGGCGCGCAACGAAGCGACGCTGAACGCCATCGCGATACGGTGATCACCGTGACCGTGCACTTCGCCGCCGCCGATCTGGCCGCCATCGATGATGATGCCGTCCGGGGTCGGCTGGCATTTGACGCCCAGTGCCAGCAAACCGTCAGCCATCACCTGAATGCGATCCGATTCCTTGACCCGCAGCTCTTCGGCGCCGGTCAGTACGGTGCGCCCTTCAGCACAAGCAGCGGCGACGAACAGCACCGGGAATTCGTCGATGGCCAGCGGAACCAGCTCTTCGGGAATCTCGATACCTTTGAGTTTAGCTGCCTTCACGCGCAGGTCGGCCACCGGCTCGCCGCCGACTTCACGCTGATTCTCCAGAGTGATGTCCGCGCCCATCAGACGCAGGATGTCGATCACGCCAGTGCGGGTCGGGTTGATGCCTACGTGTTCGAGCACAAGCTCCGACCCTTCGGCGATAGACGCTGCCACAAGGAAGAACGCCGAGGACGAGATATCGCCTGGCACTTCGATGTGAGTCGCGGTCAGTTTGCCGCCGGACTCAACCGAGGCCGTAGCACCTTCAACGCTCACAGGATGGCCAAAGCCACGCAGCATGCGCTCGGTATGGTCGCGAGTCGGAGCCGGCTCAGTCACGGTGGTCTTGCCTTCAGCGTACAGACCGGCGAGCAGCAGGCAGGATTTCACCTGAGCACTGGCCATCGGCATGGTGTAGGTCAGGCCTTTGAGCTTGTGGCCGCCGCGAATGGTCATCGGTGGACGACCTTCAGCAGCAGTTTCAATCACGGCACCCATTTCACGCAGTGGATTGGCCACGCGATTCATCGGACGCTTGGACAGCGACGCATCGCCCGTCAAGACGCTGTCGAAGTTCTGCGCCGCCAGGAGGCCGGACAGCAGGCGCATCGAAGTGCCGGAGTTGCCCAGATAAATCGGGCCCGGCGCCGGCTTCAGGCCATGCAGGCCGACACCGTGGATGGTCACGCGGCCGTGGTGCGGGCCTTCGATGACCACGCCCATGTCGCGGAACGCCTGCAAGGTCGCCAAGGCGTCTTCGCCCTCAAGGAAGCCTTCGACTTCGGTAACGCCTTCAGCCAGCGAGCCGAGCATGATCGAGCGGTGGGAAATGGATTTGTCACCCGGTACGCGAATCCGACCGGACAGGCGGCCACCAGGTTGAGCCAGGAAGATCAGATCGTTGGAATTCATAGCGTCCACATAGGCCCTGCGGGCCAGGATTTTACTGAAATGCTCGCGGGCAACCCGGGCGCGAGTGAAAACGCCCAACAATTGGTGCCCATCCCCTGCATCGACCGCGTCGCGCAAGGCGTCGAGGTCGCTGCGAAATGTATCGAGTGTGCGCAGGACAGCCTCGCGGTTGGCGAGGAAGATGTCGTGCCACATCACCGGGTCGCTTCCGGCGATTCTTGTGAAATCGCGAAAACCACCCGCAGCGTAACGGAAGATCTCAAGGTTTTCATTGCGCTTGGCCAATGAGTCGACCAGACCAAAGGCCAACAGGTGCGGCAGATGACTGGTCGCAGCCAGCACTTCATCGTGACGCTCGACCTGCATGTGCTCGACGTCGGCGCCCAGTTCTCGCCAGAGACGGTCGACCACTGCCAGCGCAGCCGGATCGGTTTGCTCAAGCGGCGTAAGAATCACCTTGTGACGACGGAACAGTTCGGCATTGGAGGCTTCCACCCCGCTCTGCTCGGAACCGGCGATCGGATGGCCCGGCACGAAACGCGCCGGCATACCGCCAAACGCCTCGGTCGCCGCACGCACTACATTGCCTTTGGCGCTGCCGACATCGGTCAGAATCGCCTGCCCCAGATCCATGCTCGCCAAACGCGCGAGCACTTTTTCCATGGCCAGGATCGGCACCGCCAGTTGAATCACGTCAGCGCCCTGGCATGCCGCAGCCAGGTCATCCTCACAACGATCAACCACACCCAACTCGACCGCCAGTTTGCGCGATTGCGGATCGAGATCGACCCCGACCACTTCGCGGCACACGCCACTTTCACGCAAGCCTTTGGCAAACGAACCACCGATCAACCCCAGACCGACCACCACAAGGCGACCGATCATAGGTGCAGCAGATTGCAGTGCAGTGACATCACCCACGAGCCAGAACCTTGCGCAGCGCTTCGAGGAAGCGGCTGTTTTCCGCCGGCAGACCGATGGTCACCCGCAGGTGGTTCGGCATGCCGTAGTTGGCCACCGGACGCACGATCACACCTTCACGCAGCAAGCCTTGGAATACCGGGGCCGCGACCTGAGCGAGATCGACGCAGATAAAGTTGCCTTTGGATTCGATCCAGTTCAGGCCCAGCTCACGGAAACCGGCCTGCAGTTGTTGCATGCCGGACTCGTTGAGTTGGCGGCTTTGCGCCAGATACTCTTCGTCTTTCAACGCCGCACACGCCGCCGCCAACGCGAGGCTGTTAACGTTGAATGGCTGGCGAACGCGGTTCAGCACGTCCGCAACAACCGGGGTCGACAGGCCATAGCCGACGCGCAACGCCGCCAGACCATAGGCCTTGGAGAAGGTGCGCGACACCAGCAGATTCGGATACGCGGCGAGGAAATCCAGACCGTCCGGCAGATCGCTGCCTTCGGCGTACTCAATGTAAGCCTCGTCGAGCACCACCAGCACATGCTCAGGAACATCCTGCAGGAACTCGTCCAGCGCTTCAGCGCCGAACCAGGTGCCGGTCGGGTTGTTCGGGTTGGCGATGAACACCACGCGGGTGTTGGCATCGATAGCCGCGAGCATTGCCGGCAGGTCATGCCCCCAATCCTTGGCCGGCACCACTTTGGCCTGCGCGCCGACCGCCTGAGTGGCGATCGGATACACAGCGAACGCGTGCTCACTGAACACCGCATTCAGGCCCGGCGCCAGATAGGCGCGTGCGACCAGCTCAAGAATATCGTTGGAGCCGTTGCCCAGGGTGACCTGATTCAGCTCGACGCGGCATTGCTCGGCCAACAGTGATTTCAGCGCGAAACCGTTGCCATCCGGATAACGGGTCAGCTCGGCCAGCTCTTCGCGGATTGCCGCCAAGGCTTTCGGACTGGCACCCAGCGGGTTTTCATTGCTCGCCAGCTTGACGATTTTTGCCGGATCCAGATCCAGCTCGCGCGCCAGTTCGTCCACAGGCTTGCCCGGAACGTACGGCGAAAGTTGTTGCACGCCCGGCTGTGCCAGAGCGAGGAAATTGCCACTCATTTGCTACCGCCCCTTAGAGAACTGCTTTCGGGTAAGAACCCAGCACTTTGAGTGCTACCGCTTCCTGACTGATCTTTTCCAATACACCTTTGATCAACGGATCACGGTGGTGGCCGACGAAGTCGATGAAGAACACATACGTCCATTTGCCGCTGCGCGACGGACGGGTTTCGATGCGGGTCAGGTCGATCCCGTTGTCATGGAACGGCACCAGCAGCTCGTGAAGCGCGCCGGGCTTGTTGCTCATGGACACAATGATCGAGGTCTTGTCGTCGCCGGTCGGCGGCACTTCCTGGTTACCGATCATCAGGAAGCGCGTCGAGTTGTCCGGACGATCTTCGATCTTCTCGGCCAGGCGGGTCAGGCCATACAACCCTGCCGCCATGTCGCCGGCAATCGCCGCCGAGTTCCACTCACCTTTAACCCGCTTGGCCGCTTCGGCGTTGCTCGACACCGCAACACGCTCGACATTCGGGTAGTGCGCGTCCAGCCACTTGCGGCACTGGGCCAGCGACTGTGCGTGGGAATAGATGCGGCTGATGCTGTCGGTCTTGGTGTTTTCACCGACCAACAGGTGATGGTGAATGCGCAGCTCGACTTCGCCGCAGATCACCATGTCGTGCTCGAGGAAGCTGTCCAGCGTGTGGTTGACCGCGCCTTCGGTGGAGTTTTCCACCGGGACCACGCCAAAATTCACCGCACCGGCTGCCACTTCACGGAACACTTCGTCGATCGCCGCCATCGGCTTGCTGATCACGGCGTGACCGAAGTGTTTCATGGCCGCGGCTTGGGTGAAGGTGCCTTCAGGGCCCAGATAGGCCACTTTCAGCGGCTGCTCCAGCGCCAGGCACGAGGACATGATTTCGCGGAACAACCGCGCCATCTCTTCGTTGCCCAGCGGCCCCTGATTGCGTTCCATCACCCGCTTGAGCACCTGAGCTTCGCGCTCAGGACGATAGAACACCGGCACTTCGCCTTCGGCCAGCGAGGCCATCTTTACTCGCGCGACTTCCTGGGCGCAACGCGCACGCTCACTGATCAGCTCGAGGACTTTGGTGTCCAGAGCGTCAATGCGAACGCGCAGTGCCTTGAGTTCTTGCTCGGACATCAGCCGTGTTCCTTCTCGAATTCAGCCATGTACGCCACCAGCGCATTGACCGCGGTGATGTCGACAGCATTGTAGATGGAGGCGCGCATGCCGCCCACGGAGCGGTGGCCCTTGAGGTTGAGCAGACCGCGCGCTTCGGCGCCGACGAGGAACGGCTTGTCCAGACGATCGTCAGCCAGACGGAACGGCACGTTCATCCACGAGCGGTCCGACTTGTTGATCGGGTTGCTGTAGAGGCCGCTGGCGTCGATGAAGTCGTACAGCGTGCGCTGCTTGACGTCGTTGAGCTTGGCGATCGCTTCAACGCCACCCTGCTCTTTCAGCCACTGGAACACCAGACCGGACAGGTACCAGGCCAGGGTCGGCGGGGTGTTGTACATCGAGCCGTTATCCGCCGCGACCTTGTAGTCGAGCATGGTCGGGCACAGTGCGCGCGCCTTGCCGAGCAGGTCTTCGCGGATGATGTTGACGACGATGCCGCTCGGGCCGATGTTCTTCTGCGCGCCGGCGTAGATCATGCCGAAACGCGAAATGTCGACCGGGCGCGACAGAATGTCCGAGGACATGTCGGCTACCAGCGGCACGTCACCGGTTTGCGGAATCCACTGGAATTCCAGACCACCGATGGTTTCATTCGGCGCGTAATGAACGTAAGCGGCGTCTTTCGACAGGTTCCACTCGTTCTGGCCGGGGATGGCGAAATAGTCGTAAGGCTTGGCGGTGGCGGCGACATTGACGTGACCGTAGCGCGAAGCTTCTTCAATGGCTTTCTGCGACCAGATACCGGTGTCGATATAGTCGGCCGAGCCGCCTTCAGGCAGCAGGTTCAGTGGGATCTGCGCGAATTGCTGGCTGGCGCCACCTTGCAGAAACAGCACTTTGTAGTTCGACGGGATATTCAGCAGGTCACGCAGATCCTGCTCGGCCTGGGTGGCGATGGACACGAACTCATCGCTGCGATGGCTCATTTCCATGACCGACAGACCCTTGCCGTGCCAATCAAGGAGTTCACCCTGGGCGCGCTGCAGGACAGCTTCAGGAAGCGCCGCAGGACCGGCGCAGAAGTTATAGGCTCGCTTGCTCACATCCAATCTCGCTCTGATTTGGTGGTATCACGCAATAAATCACACTACCGATCAACACGGCCCTGTGGGAGCGAGCCTGCTCGCGAATGCATCACCGCGGTGCGTCAGAGTTACCGCAGCGCCTGCATTCGCGAGCAGGCTCGCTCCCACAGGGGATCTCCATGATGTCGAAATTTCATACCGGACAAATAACAAGGGGGCGAATTCTCATCCGCCCCCTCGTTTGCCCGCTTATTCTTGCGGTTCTTCGTCTGCTGCGGCGTCGAGTTGCTGGTCTTCACCGGCATCGTCGTTTACGACAGTACCTTCGAATTCCTCGCCCTCTTCCCCTTCAAGCTCTTCACCTTCAACTTCCGAAGGCTCCTGAACCCGCTCCAGCCCGACCAGGGTTTCATCCTTGGCCAGCTTGATCAGCGTCACACCTTGAGTGTTACGACCCAGGCTCGACACTTCGTCGACACGGGTACGCACCAGGGTGCCCTGATCAGAGATCAGCATGATTTCTTCACCGTCCTGCACCTGAACCGCGCCGACCAGACGGCCGTTACGCTCGTTACTGACCATGGCGATTACGCCCTGACCGCCACGCTTGTATTCAGGGAACTCGGTGATCGCCGTGCGCTTGCCGTAGCCGCGCTCGGAAGCGGTGAGAATCTCGCTGCCTTCTTCCGGAATCAGCATGGAGATCAGCTTCTGCCCTTCCGGCAGACGCATGCCACGCACACCGCGGGCGGTACGGCCCATGGCGCGAACTTCGGATTCCTTGAAGCGAGTCACTTTGCCGCCGTCGGAGAACAGCATGATTTCCTGCTCGCCATCGGTGATGGCAGCGGAGATCAGAATGTCGCCTTCGTCCAGCTCCAGCGCGATCAGACCGACGCTGCGCTGACGGCTGAAGGCCACCAGCGGAGTCTTCTTCACGGTACCGTTGGCGGTCGACATGAAGATGAACGGCGCTTTCTTGCGATCGGCAGCCTTGATACGGGCACGACGCTCTTCGTCGGTCTCGTTGCTGTTTTCGATTTCTTCTACATCAGCCTCGGCGCCTTCGGCTTCTTCTTCATCAGCCTGACGCTTCATGGCTTCGAGATCGACCGGCAGCATGGTGGTGATGTATTCACCCTCGCTCAACGGCAACAGGTTGACCAGCGGACGACCACGGGCGGCGCGGGACGCTTCCGGAATCTCGTAGGTCTTGAGCCAGTACACCTTGCCCTTGCTGGAGAACAGCAGGAGCGTGGTGTGGCTGTTGGCAACCAGCAGGTGAGCGATGTAGTCCTCATCCTTGACGCCGGTCGCCGATTTGCCTTTACCGCCACGACGCTGAGCCTGGTACGCAGCCAATGGCTGGGTCTTGGCGTAGCCACCGTGGGAGATGGTCACGACGCGCTCTTCTTCCGGGATCATGTCACCCAGGGTCAGGTCGAGACGGGCATCAAGGATTTCGGTGCGACGCTGGTCGCCGTATTCGGCACGAATCACTTCCAGCTCTTCGCGGATCACTTCCATCAGGCGCACAGCGCTGTTGAGGATGCGGATCAGCTCGCCGATCTGGTTGAGAATCTCTTGATACTCGGCCAGCAGTTTCTCGTGCTCCAGACCGGTCAGACGGTGCAGACGCAGCTCCAGAATGGCTTGCGCCTGTTCTGGCGAGAGGAAGTACTTGCCTTCGCGCAGACCGTATTGCGGATCGAGGTTTTCCGGACGGCACGAATCGGCACCGGCACGTTCAACCATCGCTACTACGGCCGAAGATTCCCACGGCGTGCTGACCAGCGCTTCTTTGGCTTCCGACGGCGTCGGCGAAGCTTTGATCAGGGCGATAACCGGGTCGATGTTCGACAGGGCAACGGCCTGGCCTTCGAGGATGTGACCACGCTCGCGCGCCTTGCGCAGTTCGAACACGGTACGGCGGGTGACGACTTCGCGACGGTGACGAACGAAGGCTTCCAGCAGATCCTTGAGGTTCAGGATGCGTGGACGGCCGTCGATCAGCGCAACGATGTTGATGCCGAAAACCGATTGCAGCTGGGTCTGGGCGTAGAGGTTGTTGAGGATCACCTCAGGCACTTCGCCGCGACGCAGTTCGATCACGACGCGCATACCGTCCTTGTCGGACTCGTCGCGCAGTTCGGTAATACCTTCCAGCTTCTTCTCTTTGACCAGCTCGGCGATCTTCTCGATCAGACGCGCCTTGTTCAGCTGGTAAGGGAGTTCGGTGATGACGATCTGCTGACGGCCACCGACCTTGTCGATGTCTTCAATGATCGAACGCGCACGCATGTAAATGCGCCCGCGACCGGTGCGGTAGGCTTCAATGATGCCGGCGCGACCGTTGATGATCGCCGCGGTCGGGAAGTCCGGACCCGGGATGTACTGCATCAGTTCATCGACGGTCAGCTCAGGGTTGTCGATGAGCGCCAGGCAACCGTCGATGACTTCACCGAGGTTGTGCGGCGGAATATTGGTCGCCATGCCCACGGCGATACCGCTGGAGCCGTTGACCAGCAGGTTCGGGATACGGGTCGGCATGACCGCCGGGATCATTTCGGTGCCGTCGTAGTTCGGCACCCAGTCCACGGTTTCTTTGTGCAGGTCAGCCAGCAGCTCGTGCGCCAGTTTGGTCATGCGCACTTCGGTGTATCGCATGGCCGCAGCGTTGTCGCCGTCGACCGAACCGAAGTTGCCCTGACCGTCTACCAGCAGGTAGCGCAGGGAGAAAGGCTGAGCCATACGAACGATGGTGTCGTACACGGCGATGTCACCGTGCGGGTGATACTTACCGATCACGTCGCCGACAACACGGGCAGATTTCTTGTACGGCTTGTTGAAGTCGTTGCCCAGCTCGCTCATCGCGAACAGTACGCGACGGTGCACGGGCTTGAGGCCATCGCGCGCATCCGGCAGTGCACGGCCGACGATTACGCTCATCGCGTAGTCGAGGTAGGACTGTTTCAGCTCGTCTTCGATATTGACCGGGAGGATTTCTTTGGCCAGTTCGCCCATGAGAAGCCTGATTCCTTTTTCTGGTGAAACTTCGTCATATCCATGTGGGAGCAACGAAGCTCGTCGGGGCCGGCCGAGTGCCATGCGCCGACTTACGACAAATCAACATTGGATCGCGGATTTGCGCAGTAAAGACAGCTTCGTGAAGCTGCCTCGGAAAACGCCGGATGTTATCACAAAGGCCGCCACGCACCTATCCCCCAGATGCGCATGGAGCATAGTTAGTTGACCGGTGACAGGCTTAACGGGGACGAGAGAGGCTCAGAGCTTGTTTGAATGCAGAATTCAGGCTTGGTTTGGGGATGTTTATTGACATTTAGGGGTACAAACACCTGTAGGAGCTGCCGAAGGCTGCGATCTTTTGATTCTGCCCTCTAAAAAGCAAGATCAAAAGATCGCAGCCTTCGGCATCTCCTACATTGAGTATCACCGCATTAGTGCAGGCGTTTGCGGCACATCAACTGGGCCATTTTGGCGGTATCCGGGCGCTCGACGATGCCTTTCTCTGTGACGATCGCGTCGATAAGGTCGGCCGGCGTCACGTCAAAAACCGGGTTGAACGCTTCAACGTCGGCACCGACGCGCTTGCCGCCGACTTCCAGCAGCTCGGCGCCATCACGTTCTTCGATCGGGATGTCGTCGCCGCTGGCCAGGTTCATGTCGATGGTCGAACTCGGTGCCACCACCATGAAGCGCACGCCGTGGTGCATGGCGTTGACCGCCAGTTGATAGGTGCCGATCTTGTTCGCCACATCACCGTTGGCGGTGATGCGGTCAGCGCCGACGATCACCCAGGTCACGCCTTTGGTTTTCATGATGTGCGCGGCGGCGGAGTCGGCATTGAGCGTTACCGGGATACCTTCGTTGGCCAGCTCCCACGCGGTCAGGCGCGAGCCTTGCAGCCATGGACGGGTTTCATCGGCGTAAACGCGCTCGACCATGCCTTCTATAAAGGCTGCGCGAATGACGCCCAGTGCCGTACCGAAACCACCGGTGGCCAACGCGCCAGTATTGCAGTGGGTCAGAATCGCCTGAGCATTGCCCTGATGTTTGCGGATCAGGTCGACGCCGAGCTGCGCCATGGTCAGGTTGGCTTCACGGTCGCTTTCGTGGATGGCGACGGCTTCGGCTTCCAGCGCCGCCAGCGGATCGGCATTTTCTTTCAGGCGATCGAGGCGATCATGCATACGGCCGAGCGCCCAGAACAGGTTGACTGCGGTCGGGCGAGAATCGGCCAGCAGGGCGAAATCCTCTTCCAGCGCCGCGTACCAGTCGCCACCTTCAGCAATCCGCGCACGTGCTGCCAGCACGATGCCGTAGGCTGCACTGATGCCAATGGCCGGCGCACCGCGCACTACCATCGAGCGAATGGCCTCGGCCACGCCAGCGGCGCTGGTGTAGGCGATCCAGGTTTCCTCGAACGGCAAAATACGCTGATCCAGCAGGTGCAGCGCGCCGTCACGCCAATCGATGGCCTTCACTTTTTCCGCAGCCAACAGTCGATCGCGCATCCCACACCCCGCACTCATGAACAAAAGCCGCCGATTATAGCGATCCCCCCGCGAAGACGCTCGGGTATACTTCGCCATCCTTTACAAAAGCACTGGAACCGACCCTCGATGCCGAAACCTGCCATTGCGCTCGTCTTATTATTGCTGCCGACCTGGCTGGTACCCGTCGAACCCGCAGGCGTTGTGCTCAAGGAGCATGGCCTGGGCATCCGCGACGGTCGCATCGTGTTTATCGGCCCGCGTGCCGAAGCATTGAAGTGTAACGCCACCGAAGTCCGCGAACTGCCGGATGTGCTACTCGCCCCCGGCCTGATCAACGCCCACGGCCACGCGGCGATGACGCTGTTCCGTGGCCTGGCCGACGATCTGCCGCTGATGACCTGGCTGGAAAACCACATCTGGCCGGCCGAAGCGAAATGGGTCAGCGAAGATTTTGTCCGTGATGGCACCGATCTGGCCATCGCCGAGCAGATCAAGGGTGGCATCACCTGTTTTTCGGACATGTATTTCTTCCCGAAAGTCGCCAGCGAGCGCGTGCACAACAGCGGCATTCGTGCACAGATCGCCATTCCGATCCTCGACTTTCCGATTCCCGGCGCCGCCAGCGCCGATGAAGCCATTCGTCAGGGCGTCGAGCTGTTCGGCGACCTGAAGCATCACGACCGCATCAAGATCACGTTCGGCCCTCATGCACCGTACACCGTCGGCGACGAGAATCTCGAGAAAATCCGCGTGATTGCCGAGGAGCTGGACGCAGCGATCCACATGCATGTCCACGAAACGGCGTTCGAAGTCCAGCAAGCACTGGAGCAACACGGCGAACGTCCGCTCGCTCGCCTTGGTCGCCTCGGCCTGCTTGGCCCGCGTTTCCAGGCCGTGCACATGACCCAGATCAGCGATGACGACCTGGCGTTGCTGGTAGAAAGCAACACCAGCGTGATCCATTGCCCGGAATCCAACCTCAAACTGGCCAGCGGCTTCTGCCCGGTCGAGCGTTTGTGGCAGGCTGGCGTGAATGTCGCCGTCGGTACCGATGGCGCTGCCAGCAACAATGATCTGGATCTGCTTGGCGAAACCCGCACCGCCGCGCTGCTGGCCAAAGCCGTCGCCGGTTCAGCCACCGCGCTGGACGCCCATCGTGCGCTACGCATGGCGACATTGAATGGCGCACGGGCACTGGGCATCGAAGCACAGGTCGGCTCGCTGGAAATTGGCAAAGCCGCCGACATCGTCGCCTTCGACCTGTCCGGGCTGGCTCAGCAACCGGTCTATGACCCGGTTTCGCAGCTTATCTATGCCACCGGACGCGACTGCGTGAAACACCTGTGGGTCGCTGGCAAGCAACTGCTCGACGACCGGCGCCTGACGCGCATGGACGAAGAGCAACTGGGCGCCACTGCCCGGGCCTGGGGCCAGCGCATCAGCGGCCACACCGAATCGTAAACACCCCGGAGCGCAAAACCGGGGCTACAGCCTTTTTCAAGTTTCAGAGGATTTAACATGAGCAACGTCGACCACGCCGAAATCGCCAAATTCGAAGCCCTGGCCCATCGCTGGTGGGACCGCGAAAGCGAGTTCAAACCGCTGCACGACATCAACCCGTTGCGGGTCAACTGGATTGATGAGCGGGTCAATCTGGCCGGCAAGAAAGTCCTCGACGTCGGTTGCGGCGGCGGCATTCTCAGCGAAGCCATGGCCCAGCGTGGCGCCACCGTGATGGGCATCGACATGGGCGAAGCGCCGCTGGCGGTCGCGCAACTGCATCAGCTGGAATCCGGCGTCAGCGTCGAATACCGCCAGATCACCGCCGAAGCCCTCGCCGAAGAAATGCCCGAGCAGTTCGACGTGGTGACCTGCCTCGAGATGCTCGAGCACGTGCCCGATCCATCGTCGGTCATCCGCGCCTGCTTCCGCATGGTCAAGCCCGGCGGCCAGGTGTTCTTCTCGACCATCAACCGCAACCCGAAGGCGTACCTGTTCGCCATCATCGGCGCTGAATACATCATGAAGCTGCTGCCGCGCGGCACCCATGACTTCAAGAAATTCATCCGCCCGTCCGAACTCGGTGCCTGGAGCCGCATGGCCGGTCTGACCGTCAAGGACATCATCGGCCTGACCTACAACCCGCTGACCAAGCACTACAAGCTGGCCAACGACGTTGACGTCAACTACATGATCCAGACCCTGCGCGAGGAGTAAGCCGATGGCCATCAGAGCAGTTCTCTTCGACATGGACGGCACCCTGCTCGACACGGCGCCGGACTTCATCGCCATCTGCCAGGCAATGCGCGCTGATCGTGGCTTGCCGCCGATCAACGACAAGCACATTCGCGACGAGATTTCCGGCGGCGCCAAAGCCATGGTCGCGGTGACGTTTTCGATGGATCCGGAATCGCCGGGTTTCGAAGAACTGCGCCTGGAGTTCCTCGAGCGCTATCTGGTCGGCTGCGCCGTGCACAGTAAATTGTTCGACGGCATGGGCGAACTGCTCGCCGACATCGAAAAGGCCAACCTGATCTGGGGCGTGGTGACCAACAAGCCGCTGCGCTTTGCCGAACCGATCATGCAGCAGTTGGGGCTGGCCGAGCGTTCGGCACTGCTGATCTGCCCGGATCATGTGAAGAACAGCAAGCCGGATCCTGAGCCGTTGATCCTTGCCTGCAAAATGCTTGATCTGGATCCGTCGACAGTTCTGTTTGTGGGCGATGATCTGCGCGATATCGAATCGGGGCGCGATGCCGGTACGAAAACCGCTGCGGTGACGTTTGGCTACATTCACCCGGACGACAACCCACGCCATTGGGGCGCGGACGTGGTGGTGGATCATCCGTCGGAGTTGCGCAAGGTGCTCGATAGCGCGCTTTGCAGCTGCTGAAACCTGACGCAGAGCGTCATTGGCTGCATTCCCACGCGGAGCGTGGGAACGATCTGACTCTTAATGAGGTTTTTATGTTTGATTACTCCGCTCGTCCCGAATTGCTCAAGGATCGGGTCATTCTGGTCACCGGTGCCGGTCGTGGCATCGGTGCGGCGGCCGCGAAGACCTACGCCGCTCATGGCGCCACCGTTTTGCTGCTGGGCAAGACAGAAGCCAATCTGACCCAGGTTTACGACGAGATCGAAGCCGCTGGCCACCCGCAACCGGCAGTGATTCCGTTCAACCTGGAAACCGCCCTGCCCCATCAGTACGATGAACTGGCGGCAATGATCGAGACCGAGTTCGGCCATCTCGACGGCTTGCTGCACAACGCCTCGATCATCGGTCCACGCACACCGATCGAGCAGTTGTCCGGCGAAAACTTCATGCGCGTCATGCAGGTCAACGTCAACGCCATGTTCATGCTGACCAGCACCCTGCTGCCGCTGCTCAAGCTGTCGCAGGATGCATCGGTGGTGTTCACCTCCAGCAGCGTCGGGCGCAAGGGCCGCGCTTATTGGGGCGCTTATGGCGTGTCGAAGTTTGCCACCGAAGGCTTGATGCAAACCCTGGCCGATGAAGTCGATGGTGTGGCGCCAGTGCGCTCGAACAGCATCAACCCGGGCGGTACGCGCACCAGCATGCGTGCTCAGGCCTATCCGGGAGAAAACCCGCTGAACAATCCGACGCCGGAAGAAATCATGCCGGTATACCTGTACCTGATGGGCCCGGACAGCACCGGCATCAATGGTCAGGCATTCAACGCGCAATAACTGCCATACGTCGCATTTGTTGCCGCGGCAGATTCCTGTCGCGGCAGGGATTTGCCGCTTGAGAGCGTCACAATCCAGTCAATTTTCCAGCACCCACCGCCCACCCTCTAAGCCAAACTATTGATTTAACAAGGTTTAAATAAAAACGAACCGAATGGCACGACTTTCGCTCTAATTTTCTTCAAAGCAAGCCGCGTGAAGGCAATGGGGCGAGGCCGATTTCGATAGCTTACTAATCGTCATCAGGCAGACTAAACTTACGCCAAACGTCCTACGGGACTGATGGATCAGTATGACGCGCAGCCCATAGCCGCTCTCACCCAGCCTGTAAGACAGACTTACCGCTAAGGGTTCGCGCCATATGAAATCACCCTCCCAGACCAATGCAATTGACTTTGACAGTGCCAAATTGCAACGCCTGGGCTTTGGTCAACTGCCTCCCCTCCTGGAGCGACCGGCCAGTCTTGCGCAATTGCGCCAGCAAATGAGCCTGCAACTGCAAACCAGTCTTGAGCCGCAACGCATCCTCGGTCTGTTTTTCCGCGAAGTTCAGCGCCTTGTCCCGCTCGATGCCCTGAGCTATGTGCACCAGGGCAGCGACCTGCGCCTGGAGTTCGGCACTCGCGGTCACCATTCGATCAGCTATAGCCTCAGCCACGAAGGCGAGCACATGGGCGAACTGATATTCCGCCGCAACCAGCGCTTCAACGAACTGGATCAGGGCAACCTTGAATCGCTGTTGTCGTCGCTGCTGTACCCGATGCGCAATGCCCTGCTCTACCGCGCCGCCACGCAGAGCGCCCTGCGTGATCCGTTGACCGGCGCCGGTAACCGCATCGCCATGGAGCAGACCTTGCAGCGCGAGATCGATATGTCGCGTCGGCATGTGCAGCCGCTCTCGGTGCTGATGCTCGACATCGATCACTTCAAACGGGTCAACGACAGCCATGGTCACAGCGCCGGCGATGACGTACTTAAGGCCATCGCCGCGACAATCAAGGCGCAGTTGCGCAACGTCGACATGGTGTTTCGTTACGGTGGCGAAGAGTTTCTGGTGCTGCTGTCCAATACCAGCCGGGATGCGGCCGCAATGGTCGGCGAACGGTTGCGTTATGCGACGCAGGCAGCGGAATACTATGCGGATGGGCAGTTGATCGAATTGACTGTGAGCCTGGGATGTTCGACGTTGTTGCCGGGCGAATCGGCCGACAGCTTGCTGCGCCGCGCCGACAGCGCGCTGTATGTGGCCAAGCGTGAAGGTCGCAACCGGTTGGCCATGGCGGGCTGACTTTCCAGACACCCCAAAACTACTGTAGGAGTGAGCCTGCTCGCGATGACGATCTGACATTCAACACTGATGTTGACCGACAGTCCGCTATCGCGAGCAGGCTCACTCCTACATTTTTACGCGGTGTATCAGCTCTCGACTACCGCCCTGCGCTCTCGGTTGACCAACAAGCGCTCCGACGTTTCCAGTTGCATGCAACGCTCCAGAAACAGATACATGTAGTCGTAGCTCTTGCACACCGCCTGACGCAGCTCGCTCTGCAAAGCCTTGCTCGGGTTCATACCGGCCAGCGTGCAAATGATTTCCAGCGCTTCCCATGGATGGGCATCGTCGTACTGCGCATGCATCTTCAGCCATTTCATCGCCCGCTTGCGCTCCTCCTCGGGAAACGCTGCAGCATACACTCCAGTGGAACAGACCAGCGCCGACCACTCCCCGGTCGCGCCTTCGATTGCATAGTTGGTGGCAGCGATCGCGACGATCAAAGAGTCAGCGGAACTGGTGTGCCAGCACCAATGACTCAAGGCATGCAGTTCGGGCGGCACGTGCTGGGCCTGAAGGTCTTCCAGGCTGACGCCATGTGCGCGACTCCAATGCACCCAGTAATCGGCATGGTTGAGCTCAACGCGGATATTGCGCATCAGCCAGCGGCGCGCCATGTCCTCACCGGGGTGACGGGCAAACCTGGTTTTGGTCAGGTTCTGCGCCATGTACAAGGCGAACTGCTCGACGACCGGCCAGCCGCCGATCAAGTACTGACGCATGGTTTTGGCACTGAGCTTGTTATCACGCATGCGCATGTACAACTCATGTTCGACAACCCGGCGTTTGCTCTCGCTGCAATCCTGGATCAACTGTTGTGCCCAGGCAGGATAACTTGCAGCTTCCATGAGTGGTCCGGTTCGGTTGAATGTGTCGATCACTGTTCGGCTCCTTTTGATTTGTGATTGTAAGGATCGGCAAGAGACTTCAACGGAACGTGCCAGGCGCCTTGAACAACAGCGGCTGCGGTCTGGCGGGCCGACTTTGCAAACTGTCACAGGTAAACAACTGTGGGCGTTCTATAACATACCCTTGAGCGTAATCCACACCAATTTCAAGCAATGCCTGCTCGATCTGGGTTGTTTCAACAAACTCGGCAATTGTCTGCTTACCCATGACATGCCCGATGTGATTGATCACTTCGACCATTGCGCGGTTAATCGGGTCGTCCAGCATATCCTTTACGAAACTCCCGTCGATCTTCAGGAAGTCTACAGGCAAATGTTTCAGATAAGCGAATGAAGACATTCCGGCGCAAAAATCATCTAACGAAAAGTAGCAACCTAAGCCTTTGAGTTCATTAATAAATCTAATTGCACTCCCAAGATTTGCAATTGCACTGGTTTCTGTAATTTCAAAACAAATCATTTCAGGCGGTATTGCGTAGTTAACAAACTGCTCGCGCAGAAAGTGCAAAAACGCGTCATCTCCTATAGTAATGCCTGACAGATTAATCGCACACATTGCTAAAGGACCTTCATGTTCTTGCGCAATACATTGAGCAATAACCTTGAATACGTTCTGAACTACCCAACGGTCCAGCTGACTCATCAACCCATAACGTTCAGCAGCAGGAATGAAACTGTCAGGCAGAATCATTCGCCCGGCTTCGTCGTGCAGACGCAAGAGAATTTCGATGTGCCCGCCCTTGCTGTCACTCGGCTTGAGTGGCGCGATTTCCTGGGCGTACAGACAAAAGCGGTCTTCTTCCAGCGCCATGTGCAGACGCTGCACCCAAGCCATTTCACCAAAGCGCAGCGACAGCTCGGAATCGTCGGCGTGGTAAACCTGCACGCGGTTACGGCCCTTTTCCTTGGCCATGTAGCAGGCCATGTCGGCAGCGCGCAGTGAGGCCTCAAGGGTCGTCGGGGTCTGCGCAACATGTACCAGACCAATACTCACCGTGGTCAGGAATGGCCGCCCTTTCCAGACAAAATGCAGATTCTGCACAGTCTGGCGCAGCGCTTCGGCGATTTTCTCCGCCGCCTCCGGTGCGCAGTTCTCCAGCAGAATGCCGAACTCATCACCGCCAAGCCGCGCCAGCGTATCGCCCTCGCGCAGTCCTGATTGCAGCAGCGTGCAGATGTGCCGCAACAGCTCATCGCCCGCCGCATGGCCGCAGGTGTCGTTGACCAGCTTGAACTGATCGAGATCGAGGAACATCAGCGCATGCCGTCCGGGCTGGCGCGTGAGGTTGTGCAACGCCTGTTCGAGGCGATATTCGAATTCGCGACGGTTGGCCAGCCCGGTCAACGCGTCATGGGTGGCCTGCCACGACAGATTGGCGATGTATTGCCGTTCCTGAGTCATGTCATGCAGCACCAGCACCGTGCCGCTGACCTTGCCGGCGTTGCGGATCGGCGCACCGACCAGCGTCACCGACAATGTCGTGCCATCCAAACGCTGGATCAGTTTCGAATGTTCGCTGCCGCCCCTGAGTTTGCCGCTGAGAATGTGCTCGATCAGCGTCAAGCCCTCAGCCTGGGCATTATCGTCGAGCAGATTGAACAGCGCCGCCAGCGGCAAGCCGGCAGCCTGCTCGGCTTTCCAGTGGGTCATGGCTTCGGCGGCGGGGTTCATGTAATCGATCGCGCCGCTGACATCGGTGGTGATGACGCCGTCGCCAATCGAATGCAGCGTGACGTGTGCGCGATCTTTCTCCAGTTGCAGTGCCTGGGCGAAGGCATGGCGCTGCTTGAGCAATTTATGCGTACGCAGCAACGCCAACACAATCAGGCCCAGCGCCGTGGCCAGATTGGTGAACAACAGCAAGCGCAGGATCATCCGCGAGCCTTCACCCAACGCGTCGCTAAAGGCCATGGCTGCCGGCGTGACGCCGTCATTGATGGCGAAAATCCGTGCCTTCCAGCGCTGGATGTCGGCCGGTGTCGCGCTGTTCTCTCTGATGTACTGGTGCATTTCGCGGGCGACATTGTCCAGTTCGACCAGATACGCATCGCCCAACGTCCAGCGGTCGATGGCGGTTTCCAGATAGCTGAAATGACGAAAGTTGAGGTACAGCCAGATCAGGCTCGAAACGTCATCCGGGTGATTGCCGCCCTTGAGGATGCCATCGCGCGCGGCCTGCAAATCCGGTGGCTGGTGATCCAGCGCCAGACGCAATTGATGCCCGCCCTGCGGCACGGCAATCGCAGTCTGATACTTGAGGTATATCGCTTCGTCGCGGCTGTCGGCATACAGGTTGAGGTAATAGATCGCGTCTTTCTGGCCCTTGGACCACAGACTTTCGCCAGCGACATAACCGCGAACGGCCGACAGAACGTAAAGACTCACGCCCCCCAACAATGCCTGAAACAGCACGACGGCAATAAATGGCCAGACGATGCCCAACAACCGTGGCGTTCCGAGAGTCCTTTTTTGCTTCATGAGGTCCTTTGCGCACGCACTGCCATCATCAAAGAGGAGATCGCTAACCTAGCCTAGGGGGCGATCCCCCTTCCGGCAAGCAGGACACTTCAACTCGCGATACATATGTACCGCACCGAGAGCACAGAATACTTCGACACTGACGGCCATCGAACACTTCTGAGCCGCTCCCCATGAACTTACCGGTAACCCCGCAGCAACGCCACACCGCTCAACAGGCCGAATACCGCGCAATGATCGCGGCGATGCGTGCTGTGCACAGCGCAGCCACCTCGCTGGAGAGCTTTTACCTGTCGCCGCAAGCCCATTCTCGCCTCGGCCTGGCACACGATCATGCGCAACGCCTGTTTCTTGCGCTGATCGAGGACGCCGGCGACCCGCTGCTGACCCGGCAGCTGCAAGCATCGAAGGGACTCACCTACGTCAGCGCTGCGGCCGATCATTGCCGCTTCACCACTTCCTGGGGTGATGACGGTGATGAGGTTTACACCATCAAGGACGTGACCCAGACGACTGGCAAGATTCGTCAGTTCCAGCGCGCGTTGCTGAGTATAGGTGGACACCTGCGTTCCAACAGGCTGCTGCCATTGGCGCAGCTTGTGAGTTTTTCCGGCTTTACGCTACCCGCCGAAAAGGATGCCTCTGGCTTGGCCCGGCTGATCGACGAGGTCGAGGAACAACGCGCCAGCCATCGATTGAACCTGCCAAACAGCCCGCAGTTGGCGGCATTGATGAGCGGCGACGACATCGCGGTTATTCACGATGTGATCGGGGCGTTTGTCAGCGGTAAAGAGCTATCGCTGATCAACTACCTGGCCAGAGAAGTCACACCTCCCTACACGCTCAAGCAACTGCAAACCCTGCCTGCAACCTGTCTGGAACGCCTGCTCGACACACCATCGGCCCAACGCCTTGGCCAGCGTCTGCTGCAAACACTGGGTTGGTACGGCGCCCTCCCCGATGAACAGACGATTCCCGACATCGCTGCGCATCTGTTTCTGGAAGCATTGCGCCTGTGGTACGACGTCCCCCGACAGGGCCATTCGATGCAGGTTGCCGGGTATTCGCTGGAACCACGCCATCACTATGGGAAAAGCTACGCAGACATTCGCGAGGAATTTTTCCAGCATCTGGAAGAATCGCAACAAGCCTCGACACAGGCTGAAAAGGCTTTATTGGGATGGGTGTGCCTGGCGCAGTTTCCCTTCGATTTTCAGGTTCGCGGTATCCCTGATGATCTGCCGTACGGGGCTTCGGCGGTCTGGGTCAATTTCGTGCACGGCGTGCAACTCGCGCATGCCCTCGACCCCGAATCGTTGCAACAAATGACCTTTCAGCAGTTGATCGACTTGCCGATGAAAAAAAGCGCAAACGCCAACGCCGAGCTGATGACCGTGATTACCTTGACCCGAGTTGCGGCCGCACAGACTTGGGCCATGGCAACCGGCGCACGGCCAGCGGCCGAAACTGACGACGATCAACCTTTCGGGCACGACGCCCTGCAGGCGCTGGAGGATCATAAAGCGCAACTGAACGAAGCGATTCTGTGTCTGGATATCGAGCCGCCACAACGGCTGGCACTGGCCAAACAGCAATTGCATCGAGCGCTTGCCAACGACCTGTACGACCACACCAGGATTCACCTCAAGCGCCATCACCATCAACCGCCAAACCGAGCCCGGCGCAGCATCTTTGACACTCCCGACGTGACGTTGCCAATCTGGCCATTGCTGGAGGTCTATGCATCCGGCGGGCTGGAACCCGACACTCGGTGGTATGTCAGCGATAACGGCAAGACCACCAGTGAATGGATCAGCCTGTCGGCAGACCGAACGCTGAGGAGCGGCTTTATCAACGCCAAAGGCCCTGGTCAGCCGCTATCGCGCTTCCCGCACATGAGGACCTTGCCCGATATCAAATCGTTGTTCGACAAGCAGTTCAAGGGTTACCTGCGCAAGCTCAAGAATGCCTATGAGTACCTGATAAAAACACAATTGGTCACCCTGCCATGGGCAGACCGCCAGGCGCTGGAGCACGGCGAAGTGAGGGCTTACTGTCTCAGGGATCAGGCCCACAACATCGCTGGTCGTTCGGAATCGCCCGAAAGCATGCAACTGCAGCGGGCGCGCATGGGCTTTATTCTGCGCGCGAGCTATCGGGGTTCTGAGCATTTTTACGAATGTCTGCCGCGCGCCGGTGTGATACGCAAACGCGGGGATGTGTCCGTCTCGCATCTCGACGGACTGCTGTCGCGAAGGCCTCCGCCAAAAGACGGAAAAATCCAGGACGAAGGCCTCGCCAGGGTCCACCTGCACCGCCTGCCATTCGATTTGAACGCCCACAAGAAAGGTTCGATCCCCAAGCGCGGTGCTTTTTGTCTCGCCGTTCTCGACCCGCTGGGCGACGCTCTTGCCCCTTCGGCTATTCCCGAGGCACACCACAACACCTGGGCAAACCTGACGTTTACCTCGGCGAGAACCGTGCAGATCAGCGCGCTCGTCGCTACCGATCATTTGTATGTCGATGAGAAGGCGTTGTACAGCGAAGCGTGGGGAGAAACCCGCTTCGAACGCGAAGGCCTCAACAAGCACTGGATACATGCACTGAAGGGATTTATCCCGTTCTGGGGCGGCCTCGAAGACCTGCAATCGAACGATCCCGGCAAACGTGCGCTGGGCATCTTTGGATTACTCCTCGACATCGTGTCGTTCGCGATTCCCTTGGGCAAATTCGTCGCCGGCAGCATCCGTCTCGCCGTCGTAGCCGGCAAAATGGCCATACGCGTCGCGCTGCCAAGCATGGCGCAGTTGTCTAAAAAGCTATTGCTGTCCAGCCTGAACAACCTCAACCCCCTGGATGCCGCGCCGGCCCTGCTCAGCCTTGGTGGCAAGGGGTTGACCAGCACTGTGCGGGCCGTGATTCATCTGGAAAAAAAGGCATTATCGCGACTCAAACGCCTCGCCGGCACAAGCGCTGAATATGACCTGCTGCACAGTCTTCCCCAAGCACTCGACGTCGGTCGCTGGAAACCCTTGAGCCACTCGGACCAATTGGCCGCGGTCAAAGGCATCGATGACGTTCCGGTGCGCAACGTTGCCATCAGCGACTTCAGTTATCACGTGCTGGACCCGCTGTCGGAGCGTCCATTTGGCCCACGGTTGACGCGCCAGGAGCATGATTTTGCTTTGGGGCGCTCCAGCTACAACGGCGTGGACAAAACGGCCAATCAGATCACCATCAAGCTACCCGAAAAAACCCGTGTGCAGCACTTGCCTGAAGCTGACGGACACCACACCGTGCTGATCGACGACGCGCCGTATCGACTCGACGGCGAAGAACTGCGGCGGGTCGATCTGATCGATGACAGCCGAAACTGGACGTTACTACCCTGCCGGCCGCGACGCGCACCTGGGCGCCAGGACGACTGCCGCGTCAGCTACACCACGGGCGAACCGGCACCGACTCCAGCCCTTGGCACGGTGGACAAAGACAAAGGCTACGCCCCATGGTTCGGCGACAGGATCTCGGAACCGGCCGCGCTGGCCAGGCAAAACGGTACCTTTCTGGCGGTCGACGCCAAGCTGTACCGAATCCTCGATAACCGCCCGACGCTGTTCAGAGATGATCTCGCCCGCCTTGGATTCAGAAATGGCCGGCTGATACCCAGGCAGCAGATTCAGGCAACATTGCAATTTCGCAAAGGGATTTTCGCCCGCGTAAAGACCGGCGGGAGTTATGACGGGATCAATGACACGCATCAGATCGGAGCGATTCTGGTCCCCGCCATCGACGATTCGGCCTCTTACGTTTTCCTGCGGATCAACAGCCATGAGTACTATCTGGCGAGCATCCGCAAAGGAGAAATTCCGGGCAACCGTTTGACGTTCAATCGCCTGTCGCCTGCCGAACTGGCCAACGACACACTGGGCGCCGAACTACTGACGGTTTACACCGGATCGCTGCACGCCAACAACATCGTGCGCATCCATGGGCTCGAAGCGGTGCAGCGCGCCATGCATACCATGGAGCAGATCGCTATTCCCATCGGCACCAGTGCGCTACCGGCGAACAATATGAAATGGCTGAAAGTCGACACCAGTCCGGGGGAGGCGTTGATGTTCGATCACTCCACTCGAATGATCGTCACCCGATTGCCCGAGGGTGCCGCCACGTGGGCACGCAGCAAAGAAGCGCCAGAAGCCTTTCGATTGAAAACCGCGGAAATATTCGACACGCTGTTTCTGTCACCGACCATCAACCCGGCCAATAGCAGCGCGGCATTGCGCATCGACGGCGCGATGCAGAAGTTGCAAAACCTGCTGCCCATGCGCGAACGCCCGCTCAACCCACGCAACATCGCATTCGCCGAAGTCACCACCGCCAGCGGCCAGCGGGAAATTTACGTCAGCGTCTCCGGCGCACAGGGCAGCACCCAGCGCCTGCCGCTGTTTCGGCACATGGGCGGCGAACATGTGCGGATCGGGCAGACTACCTACATCAATATCGACTACAACTCTGCCTTCCCGCGCACATCTCTGGAAGTGACCGAGCAAGGTCAACTGCTGGCGGTGCCGCTGACCATCAAGGAGCTGAAAACCTACCAGCCGACACAGACCAGCCGCCCCACTTCGCTGGACAGTGAAAGCAAGCTGATCAGTGTGATTCGCGAGAAATACCCGGACCCGACGGAAATTCGTGCAATCGACATCGCCACGACCATGCGCCCGTGCGAGTCCTGTTCAGTGGTGATGAAGCAGTTCGGTCATGACGGTGGGGACGCCGCACTGCAAGTGCTCTGGGGTTGATTACAGGCGCTGCAGATGCCCGTAAAGCTTGGCGTACAAGCCACCATCGGCAATCAGTTGCTGATGGTCGCCATCCTCGGCCACTTGGCCGCCATCGAACACCAGCACCCGATCCGCCTGCTTCACCGCCGACAGGCGATGGGCAATGATCAGCGTGGTGCGGCCATTGAGGAACCGCGCCATGGCCTGATGCAGGTTGTACTCGGTGGCAGCGTCGAGGGCTGAGGTGGCTTCGTCGAGGATCACCACTTTCGGCTCGGCAAGGATCATCCGCGCAATGGCCAGACGCTGACGCTGACCACCGGAAAGGCGCACGCCGGAGCGACCGACGATGCTGTCGAGACCGTCCGGCAAGGCCCGAATGGTCGCTTCCATCTGCGCGACTGCCAATGCCTGCCAGCACGCTTCGTCGCTGCGGGTGCGGCCCATGGTCAGGTTGGCACGTACGGTGTCGTTGAACAGCGCCGGGTGTTGCAACACAACGGCGACGTTCTCCCTGACCAGTTCCAGGCCAATTTCCTGCTGGGTCGAACCACCGAAGCGGATGGTTCCCGCCAGTGGCGTATAAAGCCCCAACAACAATTGCACCAAGGTACTTTTGCCGCCGCCACTGGCACCGACAATCGCCACTTTCTCGCCGGGTGCGATGGACAGGTTCATCTGGTCCAGGACCAGCTCATCGCCGTAGCCAAAACTCAGTCCTTGCACCTCGATCCCCACGGTATCGCGGCCCTTGAACGGATCTACGCCACCAGGATATTGCGGCTCATCGGCACGCGCGAGCAGCTCGTTGATCCGCGTCAGCGCTCCGCCGGCTGCGTAGTAGGCGTACTGCAGATTGAGCAACTGTTCGACCGGGCCGATCATGAACCACAGGTAACTGAACACCGCGAGCATCTGCCCGATCGACAGGTCGGAGAACAGCACGGTGAGCATCGCCGCCGCGCGAAAAATATCGATGCCGAACTGGAACAGCAGACCGCTGGCGCGATTGGAGGCGTCGGTTTTCCATTGGGAGTTGACCGCGTAGTTGCGCACTTCCTGCGCACGCAGACCGAGGCGCCCGAGGAAGTAGCCCTGGCGATTACCGGCGCGCACTTCCTGGATCGCATCGAGGGTTTCGCTCAGCGCCTGAGTGAAGCGCGACGTGCTGTCGTTCTCGAGTTTCTTCAGGTGTTTTACCCGCTTGCCCAACTGCACCGTGGCGTAGATCACCAACGGGTTGAACAGCAGAATCAGCAGCGCCAGCTTCCAGTGCATCCACATCAGGATGCTCGCGGTGCCGACGAGGGTCAGCATCGCCACCAGAAAACGGCTGAGGGTTTCACCGACGAATTTGTCCAGGGTATCGAGGTCGGTGACCAGGTGCGTCGTCACCGTGCCGCTGCCAAGGCTTTCGTATTCACCGAGGGAAATCCGCTTCAGCCGATCAATCAGACGCACGCGGATGCGATAGACAATGTCCTTTGCCAACCGTGCAAACAGCCGCGCCTGCAACACACCAAAACACAAGGCACTGCAACGCAACGTCAGGGTGACCACGAGCATCAGGCCGATGTAACCCGCCGCCTGCTGCCACATCGTGGGCAGCACGTGGTTCATCACTTTCAGTGCTGCATCGCCGTGGCCGAGCAGGACTTCGTCGACCAGCAACGGCAACAGCAACGGGATCGGCACGCTGCACAGCGTCGCCAGCACGGCCACGCCGTTGGCGATCCACAGGGATTTTTTGTGATGCAGTGCCAGACGCCGGACTTCTGCCCAGCTCAGCCGGTCGACACGCTTTACGGCTGGCGTGTCATCGGCCAGGTCAGACACAGGCCGCACGTTCCAGCCAGCGACCGAGCAAAGGCGAGAGTTCGCTGAGTGGTTGGTAGCCGTTGGTCAGCAGCGCCAATTGACCATTGCGCTCGGCGAGCAAGGTCGGGAATCCGGCGATCCCCAGATCCTGCACCCAACTGAAATCGGCCTGGGTCGCCTTGTGTTGATCGGCATGATCGAACAGCGCGGCAAATTCGATACGCGGGACGCCGGCCTGCTCTGCCAGCTCCACCAGCACACTGGCCTGGGTGACATCGCGACCTTCAGCGTAAAACGCCTGCTGGATCAGTCCGACCAGGGTCCACGCGCAGTCCGGGGCCAGACTGCGCGCAGTAACGATCGCCCGGCAGGCCGGTTCAGTGTCGTAGACAAAACCGTCGGGCAACGCGCCTTCGAACTTGAACGGCTGGCCAGTGGCCTCGGTGACCGCTTGCCAGTGTTCAAGAATATAGCGACGCGTGGTCGGCTCCAGCGCCGAACCACTGCCGGTGCGCAAACCGCCAACCACCAGATGCAACTCGACCCCGGCTGCTTGCGCCTGCTCGACCAATGCCTTGGCCACCGGAGCAAAACCCCAGCACCATGAACACATCGGATCCATCACATAGAGCAGACGTGCAGACATGGTTAAGCCTCGGTGGATGCTTGCTTGTAGTTGTAGCCGATCGGGTGCGGCATGTTGCGCGCCTTGGCCAGTTCGATCTGCTTCTGCCGATCAATGGCGCTGCGCCGGGTCTTCTCGCTCAGTTTGTCCCAGCAATGCGGGCAGCTGATGCCGGCGACGTAATGCTCCGAAGCGCGATCTTCAACACTGACCGGTGTGCGGCAGGCATGACATTGATCGTAGTCGCCTTCGCTGAGGTCGTGACGCACGGTCACGCGGTTGTCGAACACGAAGCAGTCGCCCTGCCACTTGGTTTCTTCCTGCGGCACCTCTTCGAGGTACTTCAGAATACCGCCCTTGAGGTGGTAGACCTCTTCGTAGCCTTCGCCGAGCATGTAGCTCGAGGCTTTTTCGCAGCGGATGCCGCCGGTGCAGAACATCGCGACCTTCTTGTGCACGGCCGGGTTGAAATGCTCTTTGATGTAGTCGGGAAATTCGCGAAAGCTGGTGGTTTTCGGATCGATGGCGCCTTCGAAGGTGCCGATCGACACTTCGTAATCGTTGCGCGTGTCGATCAACAGCACTTCCGGGTCGCTGATCAACGCGTTCCAGTCTTGCGGATCAACGTAGGTGCCGACCTTTTTGTTCGGGTCGACGCCTTCGACACCGAGGGTGACGATCTCTTTCTTCAGTTTGACCTTGGTGCGATAGAACGGCTGCTCGTCGCAGTACGACTCTTTGTGATCGATGTCGATCATGCGTGGGTCGTTTTTCAGCCAGGCGAGCAGGCCGTCGATGCCTTCGCGGGTGCCGGACACCGTGCCGTTGATGCCTTCTTCGGCGATCAGCAGGGTGCCTTTGATCTGGTTGTCGACCATCGCTTGCAGCAGGGGCTCGCGCAGGTTGACGTAATCTTCGAGGGTGACGAACTTATACAGTGCCGCCACGACAATCGGTTGTGTCATGGGTATTTCTCCAGGTGGCTACCCTCGCAAAGGGTGAACCGGATTGAAAAAAAAACGCGCCGGGTGAGCGGCGCGTTGCGGATTCTAGCAAAAAACCGAAGCTTAATGCTTGCTGCCGCCGGCACAGGTTGGCGACGCCGGAGCGGCGCCGATCTCTGCCCATTCCTGCGGGGTGTAGGTGTGCAGCGCCAACGCATGGAACTCGCCCATCAGCTCGCCGAGCGTGCCGTAGACTTTCTGGTGGCGCTTGACCCGGTTCAGGCCGTCAAACTGCGCGCTGACCACCACTGCCTTGTAGTGCGTCTGCAACCCGCGACTGTGCATGTGGCTTTCATCCAGCACTTGCAGATGCTCAGGCTGAAGCAGGGCCAGCGTCGATTCGATGCGTTGTTGCATGGTCATCACGAACTCCGCTTACTTCTTCTTGGCCGGTGCAGCTGCAGGAGCCAGCTCTTTGGTCATGTCGTCGAGCAGCTTGTTGACGACCGGTACGGCGCTTTCCAGTTTGGCCTGGGTCATCTGGGCCGATTGCTGCGTCAGCTGCGGCATTTTTTCCAGCACTTTCTTGCCCAGTGGCGACTGGTAGAACGCGACCAGATCCTTCAGCTCCGATTCGCTGAAGTTAGTGGTGTAGAGCTTGACCATGTCCGGCTTCAGCTTGTTCCAGCCAATGGCCTGGTCGAGCGCGGCGTTGGCCTTGGCCTGGTAGGTTTCCAGAACGGCTTTCTTGGCTTCCGGGGCTTTGGTCTGCTCGAAACGCTGAGCGAACATTTGCTGCACTTGCATGTACACCGGAGTGCCCAGCTTGTCAGCGTGCGCCAGGGTCAGAAAAGCTTCAGCACTGGCGTTGTGGCTGGCGGTATCGGCAAGCACCTGGCCGCTGGCGCAAACCAGTGCAACCGCGGTGCAGATGGCACGAAGACGAGTCATCGAGTTTCCTTTTCAGCTAGGCGAGGTCAAACCCCAAGGGCGACCATTCTGCGCCTAAAAAACGCTGCGGCTCAACCCCCGAGCCTTGCCGCGCTTGATTGGCCGGGTTTTACCGGTCAACAATCGGCTCGATGGAACCACCACGGCCGATGCCGGCCTAAACTGCGCAAACAGACCAACAGGAGTGTGCACGATGAGCCGTATCGAAACCGACAGCCTGGGCCAGATCGAAGTCCCGGACGACGCCTACTGGGGTGCTCAGACGCAACGCTCGCTGATCAACTTCGCCATCGGTCAGGAACGCATGCCGTTGCCGGTGCTGCACGCCCTGGCCCTGATCAAGAAAGCCGCCGCCCGCGTCAATGACCGCAACGGCGACCTGCCCGCCGACATCGCCCGCCTGATCGAACAGGCTGCCGACGAAGTGCTCGACGGTCAGCACGATGACCAGTTCCCGCTCGTCGTCTGGCAGACCGGCAGTGGCACGCAGAGCAACATGAACGTCAACGAGGTGATCGCCGGTCGCGCCAACGAACTGGCCGGCAACCCGCGCGGCGGCAAGACGCCGGTGCACCCCAACGATCACGTCAATCGCTCGCAAAGCTCCAACGACTGCTTCCCCACCGCCATGAGCATCGCCACCGCGCAAGCCGTGCAGGAACAACTGCTGCCGGCGATCGCCGAGCTGTCCGGCGGTTTGGCCGAACTGGCCGCGCGGCACATGAAACTGGTGAAAACCGGGCGCACGCACATGATGGACGCGACGCCGATTACCTTCGGTCAGGAGCTGTCCGGGTTCATAGCGCAACTCGATTACGCCGAACGCGCTATTCGCGCCGCACTGCCAGCGGTGTGTGAACTGGCTCAGGGCGGTACAGCGGTTGGCACCGGGCTGAACTCTCCGCACGGTTTTGGTGAAGCGATTGCCGCTGAGCTGGCGGCGCTGTCTGGTCTGCCATTCGTTACCGCGCCGAACAAGTTCGCGGCGCTGGCCGGCCACGAACCGCTGACCAGCCTCTCCGGCGCACTGAAAACCCTCGCCGTGGCGCTGATGAAAATCGCCAACGACCTGCGTCTGCTTGGCTCCGGGCCCCGCGCAGGTTTTGCCGAGGTGCGGTTACCGGCCAATGAGCCGGGCAGTTCGATCATGCCGGGCAAGGTCAACCCGACGCAGTGCGAAGCGCTGTCGATGCTCGCCTGTCAGGTGCTGGGCAACGACGTGACCATCGGCATTGCCGCCAGTCAGGGTCACTTGCAGTTGAACGTGTACAAACCGGTGATCATCCACAACCTGCTGCAATCGATTCGCTTGCTTGCCGACGGTTGCAGCAACTTCCAGCAGCACTGCATTGCCGGGCTGGAGCCGGATGCCGAGGTCATGGCGCGACATCTTGAGCGTGGGTTGATGCTGGTGACGGCGCTGAACCCGCACATCGGCTATGACAAGTCGGCGGAGATTGCCAAGAAGGCTTACAGCGAAGGACTGACCTTGCGTGAGGCGGCGTTGGCGTTGGGGTATCTGACCGATGAAGAGTTTGATGCGTGGGTGCGGCCGGAAAACATGATCGAGGCTGGCGCCAAGGGTTAAAAAGCAAAAGATCGCAGCCTTCGGCAGCTCCTACATGCGACCTGTGTAGGAGCTGCCGCAGGCTGCGATCTTTTGATCTTCAGGCCATACGCATCCGCCGCGCCCTGAGCCCGGCAATCAACGACGGCCCCAACGCCACCAGCGCCGAGCCCAACACCACCAGCACCGCCCCGCCATACCCGAGCCCGTTGATCTGCTCGGCATGCACGTATTCCGGCCAGATCCGCGCCGCAATCGCCACCGCGCCAAACGTCACCAGCGGCGTGATCGCCAACGTCGCACTGACCCGCGATGCCTCCCAATGCGCCAGCGCTTCAGCAAATGCACCGTAGGCAATCAACGTGTTCATGCAGCACGCCAGCAGCAGCCAGCCCTGCAGCGGGCTCAGACTCAGTGCTTCGAGCGGATGCACCCACGGCGTCAGCAATAACGCGCAGAACAGGTAGATCACCATCATCACCTGCAGCGAATTCCATACCGTCAGCAGTTGTTTCTGGCCCAGCGCATAGAACGTCCAGACCGTCGACGCCAGTAACACCAGCAAAACACCAGCGGTGTAATCCGACAGCGACGTCAGCAACTCCGCTAGCCGTTGATTGAAGAACAGCACAAACCCGATCAACAGCACCACCAGGCCAATGCCCTGACCAATACTGAAACGCTCCTTGAACACAAACAGACTGGCGATCAGCAACATGATCGGGCCCATTTGCACCACCAATTGCGCGGTGCCGGGGCTGAGCAGATTGAGGCCCATCAGGTACAACACATAGTTGCCAACCAGCCCGAGCACCGCCATCAGCACCAGCCAGCCGCCCTTGGGCCCGAGCACTTTGCGACTCGGCAGGCGCTTGACCGAAGCCAGATAAATGAACAGGCAACCACCGGACACCAGCAGACGAAACCAGGTCACCGTGACCGGGTCCATCACCATCAGGACTTGCTTGAGTTTGATCGGCAGGATGCCCCACAGAAACGCGGTCAGCAGCGCCAGGAACAGACCGTAGACCCAGCGACCGGATGAAATGTGCATGGAAACCCCAAAAGCCTGCTGACAAGTGCGCTCATTCTAGGCGCGCTACCTGGCCCGACACAGGGACAGTTGCGCTCAGGACGCGAATGAAACTGTGCAGGTCGCAGCATTTAATTGACGCGTTGCCGTTGATCGGCTGAGCGCGCGCGCCAAGTGCTTCACGCATAAGCTCATTGGATCCCTTCCAGCACAGCAGCCAAGGAGACCGATCATGTTAGGAATGCGCGCCCGCGACAGCGCCCCCGAAATGCACTTTCGCAGCGACCGGGTGTGCCGGGTCAATGGCGAACTGTTTTTCAGCACTCGGGAGAATACCCTTGAGGGGCCTTTCGACAGTGCCGAGAAGGCTGAGCAGGAAATAAAGGCTTATATCGCGCGGATGCAGCTTCTGGATTCCAATCGGGCAACCGGTTGATGCCATCGCGAGCAGGCTCACTCCTACAGGGGAACGCATTCCAACTGTAGGAGTGAGCCTGCTCGCGATAGCAATCGACAGGTCTGCAAAACTCTTTTTGCCCTAGCGCACTGCCTCAAACAACCCCGTCGCCCCCATCCCGCCACCCACACACATCGTCACAATCCCATAACGCAAATTACGCCGCTGCAACTCACGCACCAGATGCCCGACCTGCCGCGATCCGGTCATGCCGAACGGGTGACCAATGGAAATCGAGCCGCCATTGACGTTGTACTTGTCGTTGTCGATCTCCAGCCGATCCCTGCTGTACAGGCACTGCGAAGCAAACGCCTCGTTCAATTCCCACAGATCGATATCCGCCACCTGCAAGCCCTTGGCCCTGAGCAGTTTCGGCACCGAAAACACCGGACCGATGCCCATCTCGTCCGGCTCGCAACCGGCCACGGTAAAGCCACGGAAAAACGCTTTCGGCTTGAGCCCCAGTTGCAAGGCTTTCTCCAGGCTCATCACCAGTGTCATCGACGCACCGTCGGACAGCTGCGACGAGTTGCCCGCCGTCACCGAACCGTCTTCGGCAAATACCGGTTTCAGCCCGGCGAGGCTTTCGTAGGTGGTGTCCGGACGGTTGCAGTCGTCGCGATCGACCACGCCGTCGAGGATCTGCACCTCGCCGGTGTTCTTGTCCTCGACGCGATATTTCACCGCCATCGGCACGATTTCATCGTTGAACAACCCGGCGGCCTGCGCCTGAGCGGTACGAATCTGACTTTGCAGGGAATAACGATCCTGCGCCTCACGGCTGACGCCATAGCGCCGCGCGACCACTTCGGCGGTCTGCCCCATCGTGTAATAGATGCCCGGCGCCTGCTGTTTGAGCAGCGGATTGATCAGGTGATCGGTGTTGACGCTTTTCATCGTCAGGCTGATTGATTCAACGCCGCCGGCGACGATGATGTCGCTGCAGCCCGAAGCAATCTGGTTGGCAGCAATCGCGATCGCCTGCAGGCCCGACGAGCAGAAACGGTTGAGGGTCATGCCGGCGGTGCCGGTGCCCAGACGCGACAGCACCGCGACGTTGCGGCCGATGTTGTAGCCCTGCGCACCTTCGTTGGAGCCGGCGCCGACGATGCAATCTTCGACGCTGGCCGGGTCGATGTCATTGCGCTCAAGCAGCGCGTTGACACAATGAGCCGCCATGTCATCGGGACGGGTCTGGTTGAACTTGCCGCGAAAGGATTTGGCCAGGCCAGTCCGCACGCTGTCGACGATCACCACTTCACGCATGGCATACCTCATTGTTGTGGTCAGTTGAGAGTGGACCGAGCATAAGTCCACTGCATCAACGACCGCGACAATCATTCACCCCGCGTATGCGCGTCTATCGGCTCAGTCCTTGTGCTTCTTGGCGTGCTTGTCGGATTTCTCGAAGGCTTCTTCCAGCGCACGGTTGATCGTGCGCAGCACCTTGACCCGCGCCCAGCGCTTGTCATTGGCCTCGACCAGCGTCCAGGGCGAGATTTCGCTGCTGGTGCGATCGACCATATCGCCCACGGCGGCGCGGTAATCGTCCCACTTGTCACGGTTGCGCCAGTCGTCCTCGGTGATCTTGAAGCGCTTGAACGGGATTTCCTCACGCTCCTGGAAACGCTCCATCTGCGTGTCTTTATCAATGGCCAGCCAGAATTTGACCACGATCACTCCGGCGTCAGCCAGTTGCTCTTCGAAGTCGTTGATCTCGCCATAGGCGCGCAGCCAGTCGGCGGGTGTACAAAAACCTTCGATACGCTCCACCAGCACCCGGCCGTACCAGGAGCGGTCGAACACGGTGAACTTGCCGCGCGCCGGAATATGTCGCCAGAAACGCCACAAGTACGGCTGCGCGCGCTCCTCTTCGGTCGGCGCAGCAATCGGCACGATGTTGTATTGACGTGGATCGAGCGCCGCCGCAACTCGACGGATCGCTCCGCCCTTGCCGGCCGCGTCATTGCCTTCGAACACCGCGACCAGTGCGTGGCGACGCATGCGTTTGTCGCGCATCAACCCGGACAACCGCGCCTGCTCGGTGATCAATTGTTCCTCGTAGTCCTTCTTGTCCAGACGCTGGGTCAGGTCGAGGCTGTCGAGCAGGTTCAACTGATCGACCGGCGTGCCCAACGGCGCGGCGCTGACATCGTGGGGATGCACGTCTGGACGCTTCAGCGCATTTTGCAAACCCTCGAGGAGAATCTTGCCGACTGCCAGGCTGCGGTAGTTGGCGTCGGCGCCCTCGATCACATGCCACGGCGCGTAATCACGGCTGGTACGGCGCAGCACGCGCTCGCCGTATTTGACGAACTTGTCGTAGGTCTGCGACTGCTGCCAGTCCAGCGGGCTGATGCGCCAGCTGTGCAGAGGGTCGTCGGCCAGTGCTTTGAGCCGCGCTTTCATCTGTTTCTTGGACAAGTGAAACCAGAACTTGAAGATCAGCGCGCCTTCGTCGCAGAGCATCTTTTCCAGGCGTTCGGCACCAGCGATCGCCTGATCCAGGCGCGGATCCTTGAACAGCCCATGCACCCGCCCCTGGAGCATCTGGCTGTACCAATTGCCGAAGAAAATCCCCATCCGCCCCTTCGCCGGAAGCATCCGCCAATAGCGCCACGCCGGTGGCCGCGACAGTTCTTCATCGGTCTGCTGATCGAAGGTGCGCACCTCGATCAGGCGCGGGTCCATCCATTCGTTGAGCAACTTGACCGTCTCGCCCTTGCCCGCTCCTTCGATGCCGTTGATCAGGATGATCACCGGGAAGCGCTTCTGTTGCTGCAATTCGAACTGCGCCTCCAACAGTGCTTCACGCAGCGCGGGGACGGCGGCCTCGTAGGTGTCTTTGTCGATGGCGTGACCGATTTCTGCGGATTCAAACATGGGACGGCTCCTTCCAGGGTTCAGCAAGACTAGCGGATGATGACAACCTCTGAACAGATCGCAATCTGCGGCAGTCCCTGCATTGGAATACGATCCACCCTGCAGGAGTTGCCGCAGGCTGCGATCTTTTGAGATTTTCCACGACACCCCCGAATCAAGCCTTGCCATGGATCAAGCAGCCCTCGTCCGATCAGCTAGAATGGCCGCCTTGTCGTTGCCGAGCCTGCCATGAAGCCCGTATTGCCCCACGCCCAACTCGATTGGGATGACCAAGGACGCCCGCGTTCGCGCGTGTTCGATGACGTGTATTTTTCCGACCAGTCAGGTCTGGATGAAACCCGTTACGTGTTCCTCGAACAAAACCGTCTGGCCGAACGGTTTGCCGCCTTGTCGGCAAGCGGTCGCCTGGTCATCGGCGAAACCGGTTTTGGCACCGGGCTGAATTTTCTCTGCGCCTGGCAGTTGTTCGAGCAACACGCGGTGGCCGGTGCGCGGCTGCATTTCGTCAGCGTCGAAAAGTACCCGCTGAGCCCGGCCGATCTGCAACGGGCATTGGCACTGTGGCCAGAGCTCAAGCCACTGGCTGATCAGTTGCTCAAGCATTATGTAGCGATCCATCAGGGTTTCCAGCGCATCACCTTGGCCAACGGTCGCGTCACCCTGACCCTGCTGATCGGCGATGCGCTGGAACAACTGCCGCAACTCGACGCGCAGATCGACGCGTGGTTTCTCGATGGCTTCGCCCCGGCGAAAAACCCGGATATGTGGACGGCTGAACTGTTCGTCGAGCTGGCACGCCTGGCGGCACCCGGCTCGACCATCAGCACGTTTACCAGTACCGGGTGGGTACGGCGCTTGCTCAACGCTGCCGGGTTCAAGATGAAACGCACGCCCGGCATCGGCCACAAGTGGGAAATCCTCCGTGGCGAGTTCCTTGGCTGGCCGCCGGAAGTCGCCCCACCCGTCCCTGAAAAGCCCTGGTTCGCCCGCCCTGCTGCCGTCAACGGTGAACGTCGGGCGCTGGTGATCGGCGCCGGTCTGGCCGGTTGCGCCACGGCATCCAGCCTGGCCGCACGCGGTTGGCAGGTGAGTCTGCTTGAACGTCACGCTCGCGTGGCGCAAGAAGCCTCGGGCAATCCACAGGGCGTGCTGTATCTGAAGTTGTCTGCGCATGGCACGGCGTTGTCGCAGTTGATCGTCAGCGGTTTCGGCTACACCCGCCGTCTGCTGGAAAGCCTGCAACGCGGCACGGACTGGGACGACTGCGGCGTGCTGCAACTGGCGTTCAATGCAAAGGAAGCCGAGCGTCACGCGCAATTGGCGGCGGCATTCCCGGAGGATTTGCTGCAATGGCTGGAGCAACCCGAGGCGCAAAACCGCGCCGGGGTCGGCCTGGCCCACGGTGGTTTGTACTACCCCGAAGGCGGCTGGGTGCATCCGCCCGCGTTGTGTCAGGCGCAAGCGGCGCAGGCGAATATCGAACTGCTCAGCCATCAAGAAGCGCTGGAGCTACGCAAGATCGATGACCAGTGGCAAGCGTTCGACGGCGAGCGCTTGCTCGCCAGCGCTGCTGTGGTGGTGCTGGCCGGCGCTGCCGAGATCAAGCGTTTTGCGCAAAGTGCCGAATTGCCGCTCAAACGCATTCGCGGGCAAATCACCTGCCTCGCCGAAACGCCGCAAAGTCAGGCGTTGACTACGGTGGTTTGCGCCGAAGGCTACGTCGCCCCTGCGCGTTTGGGCGAACATACCCTCGGTGCCAGTTTTGACTTCAACAACGATGATCTGAATCCGACCACTGCTGAACACGTGGGCAATCTGGCGATGCTCGAAGAGATCTCTACCGATCTCGTCACGCGCCTGCACATCAGCGAACAGCTGGTCGAAGATCTTCAGGGCCGCGCAGCCTTCCGTTGCACCAGCCCGGATTATCTGCCGATCGTTGGCCCTCTCGCTGACCGCGAAGCGTTTCTCGAGGTGTACGCGGCACTGAGCAAAGATGCCCGTCTGGTTCCGGACATTGCCTGCCCATGGCTTGATGGTCTGTACGTCAACAGCGGTCACGGCTCGCGCGGCCTGATCACCGCGCCACTGTCGGGTGAATTGCTAGCCGCCTGGCTCGATAACGAACCGTTGCCGCTACCAAGAAGTGTCGCCGAAGCCTGCCATCCGAACCGCTTTGCCTTGCGCCGCCTGATTCGCGGCAAATGACTGGATACCACGGGCGCCGCAACGGTGCCCCGCCGGTCTGACGCCGTCACTTATAACTTATCGTTCTAAAACTCCCACAACCGCACCGGGTCAGTTTCTGAGTAGCGGCCATGTCGGCCGCTGAAGAAACACCCTCCCCAACGGAAAAACCGGTAAGGACTTTATGTGCGGATTAGCTGGCGAGTTACGTTTTGATCAACAACCTGCAGACCTTGCAGCCATCGAGCGAATCACCCATCACCTGGCGCCTCGCGGCCCCGACGCGTGGGGCTTTCATGCCCAAGGGCCGATTGCCCTGGGCCATCGTCGCCTGAAAATCATGGACCTGTCGGACGGCTCGGCGCAGCCGATGATCGACAGCCAACTGGGCCTGTCGCTGGCCTTCAACGGCGCGATCTACAACTTCCCGGAATTGCGCGCTGAGCTCGAAGCGCTGGGCTATGCCTTCTACTCCGGTGGCGACACCGAGGTGCTGCTCAAGGGTTACCACGCCTGGGGCGAAGCGCTGCTGCCGAAACTCAACGGCATGTTTGCGTTTGCCATTTGGGAGCGCGACGCCAAGCGTCTGTTCATTGCCCGCGACCGTCTCGGCGTCAAGCCGCTGTACCTGTCGCGCACCGGTCAGCGCTTGCGTTTTGCTTCGGCCCTGCCGGCGCTGCTCAAGGGTGGCGACATCAACCCGATCCTCGATCCGGTGGCGCTTAACCATTACCTGAATTTCCACGCCGTGGTGCCTGCTCCACGCACTTTGTTGGCGGGCATTGAAAAGTTGCCGCCAGCCACCTGGATGCGCGTTGAAGCCGATGGCACCACCGAACAGAAAACCTGGTGGACCCTGCCCTACGGCCCACACGACGATGAGAAAAATCTGACCCTGGAAGACTGGGTCGATCGCGTCCTCGACAGCACCCGCGAGGCGGTGGCGATTCGTCAACGTGCGGCAGTCGATGTTGGCGTGCTGCTGTCCGGCGGTGTCGATTCGAGCATGCTGGTCGGGCTGTTGCGTGAAGTCGGCGTCGAGAACCTCTCGACCTTTTCCATCGGTTTCCAGGATGCCGGCGGTGAGCGCGGCGACGAGTTCCAGTATTCGGATCTGATCGCCAAACACTACGGCACCCAGCACCATCAATTGCGCATCGACGAAAAAGAAATCATCGAGCAACTGCCCGCCGCGTTCCGCGCGATGAGCGAGCCGATGGTCAGCCATGACTGCATCGCCTTCTATCTGCTGTCCCGTGAAGTGGCCAAGCACTGCAAGGTGGTGCAGAGCGGCCAAGGCGCGGATGAGCTGTTCGCCGGTTATCACTGGTACCCGCAAGTCGACGGCGCGGCCGATCCTTACGCGGCCTATCGCAACGCGTTTTTCGACCGCAGTTACGACGACTACGCCGCCACCGTGCAACCGCAATGGCTGACCGAGAATGATGCTGCCGGCGACTTCGTCAAGGAACATTTCGCCCAGCCCGGCGCCGATGCCGCCGTGGACAAAGCGCTGCGTCTGGACAGCACGGTGATGCTGGTCGACGACCCGGTCAAACGTGTCGACAACATGACCATGGCCTGGGGTTTGGAAGCGCGTACGCCGTTTCTCGATTATCGACTGGTCGAACTGTCGGCACGTGTACCGGGCCAATTCAAGCTGCCCGATGGCGGCAAGCAAGTCTTGAAAGAAGCTGCACGCCGAGTGATTCCGAGCGAAGTGATCGACCGCAAAAAAGGCTATTTCCCGGTGCCCGGCCTCAAGCACTTGCAGGGCGATACGCTGAACTGGGTGCGCGAACTGCTGCTCGATCCGAGTCAGGATCGCGGCCTGTTCAACCCGGCCATGCTCGACAAATTGCTGACTGATCCGCAAGGCCAACTGACGCCGTTGCGCGGTTCGAAACTGTGGCAACTGGCGGCCCTGAACCTGTGGCTCAGTGAACAAGGAATCTGATCGATGAAACCCCACGCCACGGCCATTAACCAACGGCTGATACGCGGCCAGACGCCGTCCTACGAACGCTTGCAGGCGCGCCTGGCCGAAGATGGCAGCACCCTCGCTGCCGACCCGATTGCCGTGCATTGCGGCTGGGGCCGGTTGCTGATCGGCCACACCTTTCCCGATCCGGCCTCGCTGGCGCAGGAGTTGCTCAACGAGCAACCGGGCGAGCGTGATATTGCTTTGTACGTCGCCGCGCCGCAGCAGATTCTAGGGCTGGAACCGACGCAACTGTTCCTTGATCCATCCGATACCTTGCGCCTGTGGTTCAGCGATTACCGCCAAGCCACCCGGGTGTTTCGCGGCTTCCGTATTCGCCGCGCGCAGAGCGAGGCGGACTGGCAGGCGATCAATCAGCTGTATTCGGCACGCGGCATGTTGCCGATCGATGCCACGCTGCTGACCCCGCATCATCAGGGCGGCCCGGTGTACTGGCTGGCCGAGGACGAGGACAGCGGCGCGGTGATTGGCAGCGTCATGGGCCTGAATCATCACAAAGCATTCAACGATCCGGAGAATGGCAGCAGCCTCTGGTGCCTGGCGGTCGATCCGCAGTGCTCGCGTCCGGGCGTCGGTGAAGTGTTGGTGCGGCACTTGGTCGAACACTTCATGAGTCGCGGTTTGAGCTATCTGGATCTGTCGGTACTGCACGACAACCGTCAGGCGAAAAGCCTCTACGCCAAGCTTGGTTTTCGCAACCTCTCGACCTTCGCGATCAAGCGCAAGAACGGCATCAATCAGCCGCTGTTTCTCGGCCCCGGCCCGGAGGCGCAGTTCAATCCGTATGCGCGGATCATCGTTGAAGAAGCCCATCGGCGTGGCATTGATGTGCAGGTCGATGACGCCGATGCCGGGCTGTTCACCCTCAGCCATGGCGGCCGCCGCGTGCGTTGCCGCGAATCGTTGAGCGACCTGACCAGCGCGATCAGCATGAGCCTGTGTCAGGACAAAAGCCTGACGCACAAGGTGCTGAAAGCGGCCGGTCTGAATCTGCCGTCTCAGCAATTGGCGGGCAATGCCGACGACAATCTGGCCTTTCTCGATGAGCATCAACGCGTGGTGGTCAAGCCGCTCGACGGTGAACAGGGCCAAGGCGTGGCGGTGGATTTGCAGAGCATCGAAGAGGTGCAGCAGGCGATCGAAGCGGCGAAGTCATTCGACAGCCGCGTGCTGTTGGAGAGCTTCCACGAAGGCCTTGATCTGCGGATTCTGGTGATCGGTTTTGAAGTGGTCGCGGCAGCGATTCGCAAACCAGCAGAAGTGGTCGGCGATGGTCAGCATTCGATCGGCGCATTGATCGAAGCCCAGAGTCGGCGACGGCAAGCGGCCACCAGCGGTGAGAGCAAGATTCCGCTGGATCACGAAACCCAGCGCACTTTGCATGCCGCCGGGTATGACTACAGCAGTGTTTTGCCGGCGGGCGAGCATCTGTTTGTACGCCGTACGGCGAATCTGCACACCGGCGGCACACTGGAGGATGTCACGGCAATTCTGCATCCGACCCTGGTCGATGCGGCGGTGCGTGCGGCGCGGGCGCTGGACATACCGATGGTCGGTCTCGACTTGATGGTGCCGGCGGCGGATCAACCGGAGTACGTATTCATCGAGGCCAACGAACGCGCCGGGCTGGCCAACCATGAGCCGCAGCCAACGGCGGAGCGGTTTGTCGATTTGTTGTTTCCGCACAGTCAGCCGGCCATTTCTTGATCCTCTAGTGACTGGGCTGACGCCATCGCTGGCAAGCCAGCTCCCACAGGTTTCGCGGTGTACACAACACCTGTGGGAGCTGGCTTGCCAGCGATGCGGCCCGATCAGGCAATACAAAACGATCTCTCATCGAAACCATCGGTGTGCTCAACCCATCAGGAGTTTCCATGACCACGCAAATCCCCGAACCGGATCTCAACTACCTGCAAAAAGTCCTCCTGGAAATGCTCGCCATTCCCAGCCCTACCGGCTTCACCGACACCATCGTGCGCTACGTCGCCGAGCGTCTGGAAGAACTCGGCATCCCGTTCGAAATGACCCGGCGCGGCACCATTCGCGCCACGCTCAAGGGCAAGAAGAACAGCCCTGACCGCGCGGTTTCGGCGCACCTGGATACCATCGGCGCCGCCGTGCGCGCGGTGAAAGACAACGGTCGTCTGACCCTCGCCCCCGTCGGTTGCTGGTCGAGCCGTTTTGCCGAGGGCAGCCGCGTCAGCCTGTTTACCGACAACGGCGTGATTCGCGGCAGTGTGTTGCCACTGATGGCCTCCGGGCATGCCTTCAACACTGCAGTCGATGAAATGCCGATCAGTTGGGATCACGTCGAACTGCGTCTGGACGCCTACTGCGCGACCAAGGCCGATTGTGATTCGCTGGGCATCAGCGTCGGTGACGTGGTGGCCTTCGATCCGCTGCCGGAGTTCACCGAAAGCGGCCATATCAGCGCTCGACACCTCGATGACAAGGCTGGCGTTGCTGCGCTTCTGGCCTCACTGAAAGCCATCGTCGACAGCGGCCAGGAACTGATGATCGATTGCCATCCGCTGTTCACCATCACTGAAGAAACTGGCAGCGGCGCGGCGGCGGCATTGCCGTGGGATGTCAGCGAATTTGTCGGCATCGACATTGCGCCGGTCGCGCCGGGGCAACACTCCAGCGAACACGCGGTGAGTGTGGCGATGCAGGATTCCGGCGGGCCGTATGACTATCACCTGTCGCGGCATTTGCTGCGCCTGGCCAGTGAAAATGAATTGCCGGTGCGCCGCGATCTGTTTCGCTACTACTTCAGCGACGCGCATTCGGCTGTGACCGCCGGGCACGATATTCGTACGGCGCTGCTCGCCTTTGGCTGCGATGCAACCCATGGTTATGAGCGCACGCACATCGACAGTCTGGCGGCGTTGAGTCGACTGTTGGGCGCTTACATTTTGAGTCCGCCGGTGTTTGCCAGCGATGCGGCGCCGGCGAATGCATCGCTGGATCGCTTCAGTCATCAGATCGAACACGACACGCAGATGGAAAGCGATACACGGGTGCCGTCGGTGGACAGTCTGGTGGGGCAGCGTTCCGACAGTTAAATTTTTGTAGGCATAAGCATCGACTTCGCGAGCAGGTCGAATCGTCGCACCGTCGCTCCCACATTCGGAATGCGTTCCCATGTGGGAGCGACGGTGCGACGATTCGACCTGCTCGCGAATGGGCCGGCCCATCCAACACAAAACTGGCAGGCAAACAGCAATCGCCGTAGCATCCCGACATTGATTTGACCGAGGTGCCCCATGCTCATCCCCTACGACGCTCTTGAAGTCGACACCCTCACCCGCCTCATCGAAGATTTCGTCACCCGCGACGGCACCGACAACGGCGATGACACGCCGCTGGAAACCCGCGTGCTGCGCGTGCGCCAGGCATTGACCAAGGGGCAGGCGTTGATCGTCTTCGATCCGGAAAGCGAACAGTGCCAACTGATGCTCAAGCACGACGTACCCAAGCATCTGTTCGACTGAAAACCCTCAGCGGGCCTTCTCGGTGGCCTGCTTGCGCTTGATCCGGTCATAGACTTCTGCGCGATGCACATTGACCTTTTGCGGCGCTTCGACGCCAAAGCGCACGCTGGCACCGTTCACCGACAGTACGCGCAGGGTGATGTCGTCACCGATTGAAATCAACTCACCGACAACACGGCTGAGTACAAGCATGAGGGTCATCCTCCAGGGTTAGCGAACCCTGAAGATGCGCGGCTTGCGGCGGCTGTTCAATGCACGCCGGGCAAATCAGTAATGCCCTACACCGGCCTGCGCAACATCCTTCAGACCTTTCCTGCAAATCGTTAAACAACCTTCGACTCAAGCGGCGGAAAACCGTGGACCGAACAGAATCACGCTGGCGCCGATCACGCACAACGCCATGCCGATCCAGTCTGACCCCAGAGGCCGAACGCGCTCGACCACCGCCAGCCAGCCAACCGAAGCAACAATGTAGATGCCGCCGTAAGCGGCATAGGCGCGACCGGCATAGCCCGCTTCGACACGCGTCAACAACAGCGCAAACAAGGTCAGACTGAGCAGCGCCGGGATCACCCACAATGCACTTTTGCCCTGGCGCAGCCACATGTAAAAAGCGAAACAACCGGCGATTTCAAACAACGCCGCGAGGAAAAACCACAAGTAATTGAGCATTGACGCGTCTCGACAGGGTGACCATTGCGGCCACCCTAACGACGCCGTCTGCAATGGGCAAGGTCAGCCGTTGTTCTGTTTGGCCTTGGCGCGCATTTTCTCCGCCATCGAAGTCATCTCGTTATAGAGCAGTTGCGGGTTCTTCTGCTTGATCGCCCAGGCCATGCGTCCTTGTTCGTGCGGCAGGATCATGAACTCGCCGGCAGCGACTTGCTGGTAGATGTAGTCAGCGATGTCCGCTGCGGTAATCGGCGAGCTTTCCAGCAACTTGCCGACCGCCGCTTTCATTGCCGGAGTAGGGCCACGGAACGAGTCGAGCAAGTTGGTCTGGAAGAACGACGGGCACACCACATGCACGCCGACTTCCTGTTGCGCCAGTTCGATCAACAGACTTTCCGAAAGCGCCACTACGCCAGCCTTGGCCACGTTGTAGTTGCTCATCGCCGGGCCCTGCATCAGCGCCGCCATCGAGGCAATGTTGATGATCTTGCCTTTGCTTTGTTCCAGCAACGGCAGGAAGGCTTTGCAGCCCTTGACCACGCCCATCAGGTTGATCGCGATCTGCCAGTCCCAGTCTTCCAGCGACAGTTCACTGAAGAACCCGCCCGACGCCACACCGGCGTTGTTGACGATGATGTCGATGCCACCGAGTTTCTCTTCGCAGGCCTGAGCGAACGCAGTCAGTTGGCTGTAATCACGCACATCGCAACGCTGGATGAAGCCGTCGCCACCAGCCTCACGAACTGATTTGAGGGTTTCCTGCAGACCGGGCTCGCTGACGTCGGATAGCGCCAGTTGCCAGCCTTCGCGCGCCCAGCGCAGCGCGATTTCGCGACCCAGGCCTGAGCCCGCGCCAGTGATCATCATGCGATTTTGCATAGCAGAGAGCCTTGTTGTTCCGGGGAAGATGCGCGGAGTGTAGCGAAGGTTGTGCGCGCGCCCACGCTCCATCAAGTTGCTGAATGCAAGATCAAAAGATCGCCGCCTTCGGCAGCTCCTACATGGATTCGTGTAGGTGCTGTCGAGTGAAACGAGGCTGCGATCTTTTCGCTACAAAGGAAATAAGCGAGTGATCCAAATACATTAAAAAAACATTGAATTTTCTTTCACTCGCACCAGTCGGAATTTGTAAGCCGTCTGGAATTACTTAGTCTCCAGTCGCCCCTTGAACACCAAGACTTCTCGAACTCTCTCAACAAGGAAATCGACATGGGCACAATTCTAATCATTATCCTGATCCTGTTGCTGATCGGTGGTCTGCCGGTCTTCCCGCACTCCAGAAGTTGGGGTTATGGTCCTTCGGGCATTATCGGCGTGGTATTAGTAGTGCTGCTAGTGCTGCTGTTACTCGGTCGGATATAACGATTCAAGCGCAAAAAAAAGAGGCCCTGTTCAGGGCCTCTTTTTTATTGCGTGGGTTTTACTGTCGCCAGGCGATCAATCCGGCTTGCCGTGGATCACACCAGCGGTGTTATCCATCAGGCTCTTGGTCGCCGTTTGCAGAAACGCTTCAAGCTTGAGTTTCAACTCGGCGGTGCGCGGTGCATTCGGTACCACTTCGGCGTGCGGATTGGCGCCCAACTGGTACTGCCACATCTTCGGCCCCATGTCCTTGTCTCTCGGCAATACCAGAATCTGGTCGGCCGTGACGATGGCGGTGGTCTGCTCGCTGCCCGACGGTTTGATCACACCGAAACCGGTGTCGCCTTCCGGCAGATTGAGCAAATCGCGGCCCCAGCACTGATGACGCACTTCGCCACCCAGGCGGCCCATGATAGTCGGCACGATGTCGATCTGCGTACCGACGGTGTGGTCGCGGGTACCGAACTTCTCCTGGATGCCCGGAGCGATCATCAGCATCGGCACGTTGAAGCGGCCCAGGTCCATTTCGGTGATCTGGCGCTCGTTGCCGAAGCCGTGGTCGCCGACGATGACGAACAGGGTTTCCTTGAAGTACGGCTCTTTGCGTGCCTTCTCGAAGAACTGACCCAGCGCCCAGTCGGAGTAGCGCATGGCGGTCAAGTGTTCGTTGAGGCTGCCACGGTCGGTGACGCGCTCAACCGGCAATGGCGTCGGCAAGGCGTATGGCGTGTGGTTGGACAGGGTTTGCAGCAGCGCGTAGAACGGCTTGCCGTTTTCGCGCGCCTTGAGCTCCTGCAGGCCACGGTCGAACATGTCTTGGTCAGACACGCCCCAGGTCGGATCGGAGAACACCGGGTTGACGAAGTCGTTACGGCCAACAAAGTTGGTCATGCCCTGGTTGCTGAAGAAGCCTGACTGGTTGTCCCAGGCGAAGTCGCCGTTGTAGACGTACACGTCGTCGTAGTCACGGGCGCTGAGCACCTGCGGCAGGCCGGATAGCTTGTGGCTGCCTTCCGGGGTCTGCATCAGGTATTCGAAACCTGGCAGGTTCGGGAAGCAGGCCATGGTCGCGAACATGCCCTGGTGAGTGTGCGTACCGTTGGAGAAGAAGCGGTCGAACAGCAGGCCTTCCTTGGACAGCTTGTCCAGGTATGGCGTGATGTTGCCTGGCGCGCCCAATGCACCGACCGAGTGACCGGCCATGCTTTCCATCAGGATCACCACGACGTTCTTGATCGGCAGGGTCTTGTCGGCCGGCGGCGTGTAATCACGGCGCACGGCGGCAATATCGGCATCCACCAGTTTGTCGTCCGGCATCAGCAACATGTCACGCACGACTTTCTGCGCTTGCTCCTGCGGCAACGTCGCTTTCCAGATATTGTCGCGATCCTCGCCCATGCGCGACTTGGCAGCCTCGATCAGCGACAGCGTAGCGTTGAGGCCGAGCTGGTTGGCGAAGTTGGAATCGGTGGTGTACACGTCACCCCAACGCATCGGCGGGCCTTGACGCAGGGTGCCACGGGCGGCGACCACGCAGATCAGCAGGCAGACCACGAACACCGCCAGACGGGTGTACCACGGCGCAACCTGACGGCTGCTGACGCTACCACCGCTGAAAGGTCCGCGCGGACGTGTGGCGCGGTCGGCACCTTTGAACGCCAGGGTCAGAATGACAGTGCCGATGACCCACGCCAGCAGGTAACGCACCACCGGAAAACCGTACCAGAGCATGCTCATCACGGTTTTCGGGTCTTCCTTCACGTACTGGAACACCAGACCGTTGAGGCGCTGGTGGAACTCGCGGTAGAAGTCCATCTCCATCAGGCCGAGGAACAGCGCGATGCTCGAGGCGATGGTCAGCCACAGGCGAAAGAAACCGCGTGCGGCCATGGCGCGGGCACTGAACAGCGCCAGCACCAGCGGAATGCACACATAGACCACCAGGCGCAGGTCGAAACGCAGGCCGTTGGCGAAGGCTTCGAGGAAGGTCGAAGCCGGGGTGTCGAGGATCATCTCGCGGTTGTAGACCAGCAGCGCGAGGCGCAGCACGGAAAACATCACCATCATGACCAGCGCACAAAGCAGCGTGTAGGCCAGATGCGATTTGACGGTCGGTTGCAGCAGGCGAGCAGAAGATCGCTGCTGATTCAGGGCGTCCGGGTTTGCCATGTCGTTTTAGGACCCATTGGAAGTTGAAGTTGCAAAATACAGCGGCGCCATGCCCTCTATTGGTCATTCCAGACCCCGGGGCTTGCGCGGTGCGCAAATGTTGCACGATCACCCGCGCCATTGCCATTGATTACTGCCGCGCTGCCAGACACTTTCATTTAAAGCGATGACAGCCGGAAAACAGCGCGGGCGAATTGTCTTGAACGCTTTGTGAAAATTTCGTTCAACGCATATCTGGAAACACAATATAGATACAAAACAAAACGCCCCGTATCGGTCGGGGCGTTTCTTAGAGCGCGTTTGATTACTTCTCGGCGCGTTCTTTCAGGGCTTTGAGGGTGTTGAACGGTGCGTCGACCACGAACTTGTTGGCAACCATCGCCGGCACGCTGCCACCGGGCTCGGTGTGCACCTGGTAGGTCACTTCAACCTGGTCGCCCTTGGGTACGAACTTCCAGAAGCCTTTGACCTGCTGCACGCGGACAAAGCCTTTTTCTTCAGGAACGTACGTCGGCAGACCTTTGAGGTTGCGGGTCAGGCTGCCGTCGGCGCCTTCGACGGTGGTGACTTCGATCACCGAGTCACGTGGAGTTACCGGCCAAGGCGTGTTGAACTGGGTGTAGGTCCAGCTCTGATCGCCTTCGTGTTTGAGCAGTTTCTGGGTCTTGCACTCGTGAATCCAGGCGCAGGCACCGGACACGTCTTCCTGCAGTGCGCGCAGTTTGGCAACGGTGGTCTTCATCAGTGCAACGCCCTGATAGGACTTGTAGTCCGAACCCGGTACTTCGCTCAGGGAGACTTTGATGCCGTCCTCGTTCTTGGCGACTTTCCAGTCTTCAGCCTGAGCGACGGACGTGGCCAGCACAGCGGTCAAACCACACAACACAGCGATACGATGCAGCGAACCCATAGTCTTATTCCTTATTGTTGAAGTTCCGTTCGTTTGACACATCACGCCGCCGTCATTTGCTCCCACCAGCCGATCAGCCTGATCGCCTCTTCCGAGCTGCTGCCGCAGGTTTCGACATCCGCGGTAAAACCCGAGCAAACTGTCGGGCGCTCGGGGCGGCCGAAAATGCTGCACAGGTTTTCGACCGAGAGTTGCACGCAACGTTCGCCGGCAGGTTTGCCATCGGGCATGCCGGGAATCGGCGAACTGATGGAAGGGGCAATGCAGCAAGCGCCACAGCCTTCACGGCATTTCATGACGGAAAAATCCTCGCGACGGGCGATGTGTTAAAGAGACGCCGAACAGAGTAACCGCTAAAACGGCTGTTTTAAATTGCCGGTACCGGGGTTTTTAGCGATAAGCGAATGTGACTGACCAGTCTGCGACAAAGCGTCTGCTGTGCGGGTCACAGACCGGTGGAATTTACTGCTTGAATTCGAAATCGAGTGCCGCGCCTTCGACTTCGCGACGCTCTTCGTTGCGCAGTTGCAACTGCATTTCGTTGCTGAGCAAGCGACCGTTGAGTTGGAAACCGCTGTTTTTCTCGCCAAACATCTGCGGCAGGATCGGCTCGCGCTTGGGCAATTCAACAGTGCCCTTGGGTTTCAATTCCTGAACCATATCCTTGGGCAGGCTCAAGTCGAGCCTGGCCGCTGGCAATCTGGTTTTCGCCACTTCGCTGGCGGGTTTTGACTTGGAAGCGATCGGTGCTCGCTTCTTCACCGCAGCGGCTTTTTTCTTCTGGGCCTTGTTGACCGGCGTCTTTTTCTGGCTGGTTGCCTGCTTCTTGGCTGTACTCGTGACGGCGGGCTTTTCCTGCACTGCGGCCGCCACAGCAGGCGCATGGCCGATCATCAGCAGGCACAGCAGAACTCCGGCGGCAGGAAAAATCGCTTTCATGGACCCAACGACACTAACGGCAGAGGGCCATATGCTCGCTTGTTGAGCGTCACAAGACAAGCATCAGCCGCCTCTCGTTCAGAATCCGCCTGCTGTTTCCTGACACAGTTGAGTGGCCAACAGACCCAGGGTCATCAGCGCCCTCTCCGCTTCGCGATTCCACGGAATCCCGCAATTGAGGCGTATACAGTGGTTGAACTGCTCGGTATTACTGAAGATAAGCCCCGGCGCAATGCTGATGCCCTGCTGCAAGGCGCGAACATGCAATTCCTGCGTATTGACCCGCCCAGGCAGACTCACCCAGAGGATGAAACCGCCCGTGGGCCGGGACATTTGCGTGCCTTCGGGGAAGTACTGCTGCACCGCCAATTGAAAGGCACTGAGGTTTTTCCGGTATTCCTGGCGGATGTACCGTAAATGCCGGTCATAACCACCGTTTTCCAGATAGGCGGCAATGGCCATTTGCGTCACGCTGCACGCCGAATGCGTACTGAAGGTCTGCAAGCGCTGGATTTCCTGCTGGTATTTGCCGGCGATCATCCAGCCGATGCGCACCCCTGGCGATAACGTTTTGGAAAAACTCGAGCAGTAGATAACCCGATCCAGTCGGTCATACGCCTTGAGCGCTTTGGTGCGACCCTGCTCGAACATCAACTCGCCATAGATGTCGTCTTCGACGATCTGGATATCGAAGTCCGAGGCCAGGCGCAGCAATTGCTTCTGGCGCTCTTCGGGCATGGTGCCGCCCAAGGGATTGCTCAGGCGCGTGGTCAGCACCAACGCTTTGATTGACCATTGATTGGCCGCCAGTTGCAGCGCCTCCAGGCTCATGCCGGTGGCGGGATCGCTGGGGATTTCGATGACTTTCAGGCCGAGCAGGTCAGCCAGTTGCAACAGACCATAATAAGTCGGTGATTCAGCCGCGATCAGATCGCCGGGCCGGGTCAGTACCCGCAACGACATCTGCAAGGCGTCGACGCAACCGTGGGTGATCACTACCTCCGACGGGTCGACGACTACGCCGGCATCGCGCATGCGGATCGCCACTTGCCGGCGCAGCGGTTCAAAACCGGGGCTGAACATGTAGCTGAAGGCGCGCGGGCTATGGAAACGGGTAACTTTGGCCAGTTGCTGATGCAGCGCCCGAACCGGCAGGTAATCGACGCTCGGCACCGCAGCGCCCAACGGGAATACACCTTCGCGGCGTGATTCGACCAGAACCTGTTGAATGATGCTGCTGCGGGTCACCAGACCGGGACGCTCAACCCGGGCGATGTCGGGCGTCGGCGCAGTCAACGCGGGTGTCTGGTGCACGTAATAACCGGACTGCGGACGCGCGCGAATCAGCCCCTGATCTTCAAGATTGGCGTACGCCTGCAACACCGTCGCATGGCTGACGTTGAGCTGCGAACTCATCTTGCGCACCGAAGGCACGCGCTCCCCCGGTTGATAGACACCACGGCGAATGTCTTCGGCCAGTTGCTGAGCAATACGTTGGTAGAGCAAGAGATTGGTCATGACGCAGCACTCGATTTCACGGGCATTTTATTCTTGTGTGAAACAATACCGGAACAGTTTAGAAGTGTACTGGGACAGTTACCACTTTAGTCGACCATACAGTGCGGTGTCTGCCCCTGACTGTACTGATTTGCGAGCTAATCGACAGACGTAAAAAAGCCGGCACTGCATGACAGTCCGGGCTTTGTAGGAGCTGTGTAGGAGCTGCCGAAGGCTGCGATCTTTTGATCTTCAAAAAGAAAAGTCAAAAGATCGCAGCCTTCGGCAGCTCCTACAGGGTTTTGCCTTGCTTAGCGGGCGGCGCCGAGCTGGCCTTTTTCGTCGGAGAAGACAATTTCCACCCGACGGTTCTGTGCGCGCCCACGCTCGGAAGCATTGACGTCTACCGGGTATTCATCGCCGTAACCTTCGACCTGAATGCGTTTGTCGTCGATCCCGAGATCCATCAGCACGTCCGCCACGGCTTGTGCGCGGTCGCGGGACAGTTTGAGGTTTTCCTGCTTGCCGCCGGTGCTGTCGGTGTAGCCCTCGATGCGCACCACGCGTTTCGGATTCAGTTGCAGGAACTGAACGATCTTCAGCACGACACGGTTGGCCGAGTTTTTCAGCTCCGCTTCACCGGTGTCGAACAACACGTCGCCGAGGGTCATCACCAGGCCCCGGTCGGTCTGCGTGGTGGCCAGTGCGACGATCTGTTCTTCCAGCCACTTGCCCTGCTGCTGCACGCTGAGCAGCTTGGACTCACGCAAAGCCAATTGCAGACGCTGGCGTTCCAGTTCGAGCTTGGCCGCGCGCTCTTCGTTGAGCACCTGATTGGTGTGTTCGCGGGCGATTTCGCTGTAGCGCTGGCTCAGATAGGCGTAGTGCACCACGTCCGAACCGCTGCCCCAATAGGTCGACAGGCGATCGGCGCGAGCCAGCGATTCTCCTGCACGAATCACGTCTTTCGGCGCGATGCGCAGCACGTTGGAGTCTTCTTTGACTTTCTGGAAGTCGGCGCCGGCTTCTTGCAGAGCGGATTCGCTGTGCTGTCCGGCGCAGCCGTACAGGCTGGCGCAACCGGCGAGAATCAGCGCGCCAACGACTTTGGATTTGAGGCTCATTGGGCATCTCCCAGTTGCTTGCGCAGTCGGACGATGCGGGTGTTGAGCACGTTCACCTGTTCTTCGCTTTTTTGCGTCAGCACTTTGGCTTCAGCCAGACGCGCATCCAGCTCAGCCTGTTCGGCACGCATACGCGCATTGCGGTAGGACTCGTCGGCCATGTTGCCTTTGGCACGGTCGTATTTGGTTTCGGCCAGTTTCATTTCCGGCACTTCATCAGCGGTGGCGCCGACAGCCTTGGCCTGGGTAATGGCCTGCTCGGTCAGGCGCATTTGTTCAACGGGTGCCGGATCGGTCGCGCAACCGGCCAGGGCCAGAACGGCCACAGCCGCGAAAAGAGGTCGAATACTCACTAAGAATCCCTACTGTTTTGGGGCACTGACAGGTTGTTGCGGCTGTTGCTGCTGCGCCTTCCAGCGCTCGATATTGCGTTGCAGCGCGGCTTCCGTCAGTCCGGACGCGGGCAATTCTGTCATCTTTTTGGCTAGCTGTCCGCGCAACCACGGATCGTTGCAGGCCGAGTTGTGAGAAACCGCAAGAAACAGCCCCGGCCGGTCGACGGGTTGTTCGAACGCCAACAGGTCATTGGCCATACCCAACGCCTGCGCGGCGGCCATGCCCGAATAGCGGCCGGCGAGTACATATTCCACTTCACCAAGGAGCAATTTCTGTAGCGCTTGGGTGAGGTTGGCTGTCTTGGTCAGGGTCAGATTCTGCTCGGCGAACGTGCCAAATGCCTGGGTCATGCGAGACTTTTCCGACAAGGCTCCGGCATGGCCGTGCAGGTCTTTGGCTTCGCTGTAGACCAGTGTCGAGCCTTTGCGCGTCCACACCAGATAGTCGTTTTCCAGCAACGGTGGATGGATGTAGTCGAGGGTTTCCAACTCGTTGAGGGTCAGCGGTGCGTCAGCCAGCATGTCCATACGCCCGCTGCGCACTTCATCGAGGGCTTGCGAGCGTTTACCGGCGTAGAGCAACTCGACTTTGATGCCGAGGTCTTTGCCGATTTGTTGCAACAGGTCGGCACTGGCGCCGATCAACTGCTTGGGATTTTGCGGATCCTGCCACAGATACGGTGGCGCATCCGGGCTACCAGTGACGATGAGGCGCTCGCACTTGCCGGCGGCCGCGGCCAAACCTGGCAACAGGGCCAATCCCAACAACCATCCGCAGCGCAAATCCATGGCGAAACGCTCCCACTCAAATCCGAGACAAAAAAAAGCCCGGCCAACAGGCCGGGCTCTTTATAAGTGAAGCCGCTGGATTAGACCAGCTTCTCCAGCTCAGGGACTGCTTCGAACAGATCCGCCACGAGACCGTAATCGGCCACCTGGAAGATCGGCGCCTCTTCGTCCTTGTTGATCGCAACGATCACTTTGGAGTCTTTCATACCGGCCAGGTGCTGGATCGCGCCGGAGATACCAACGGCGATGTACAGCTGTGGCGCAACGATCTTGCCGGTCTGACCGACCTGCATGTCGTTCGGTACGAAACCTGCGTCAACCGCAGCGCGCGAAGCACCGACGGCTGCGCCCAGCTTGTCGGCCAGGGCGTACAGGTGTTTGAAGTTGTCGCCGTTCTGCATGCCACGGCCGCCGGAAACGACGATCTTGGCAGCGGTCAGCTCTGGACGATCGGACTTGGCCAGCTCTTCGCCAACGAAGCTCGAAGTGCCAGCGTTGTGCGCAGCAGCGACTGCTTCAACGGCAGCCGAACCGCCTTCAGCAGCAACCGGGTCGAAACCGGTGGCACGCACGGTGATCACTTTGATCGCGGCGGTCGATTGCACGGTAGCGATAGCGTTACCGGCGTAGATCGGGCGCTTGAAGGTGTCAGCGCTTTCGACCGAGATGATCTCGGAGATCTGGTCAACGTCCAGCTGCGCAGCAACGCGCGGCAGGATGTTTTTGCCGTTGGAGGTGGCAGCAGCCAGGATGTGGCTGTAGCCAGCGCCAAGCTCTGCGACCAGCGGCGCAACGTTTTCCGGCAGCTGATGCGCGTAAGCCGCGTTATCAGCGTTCAGGACTTTGCTCACGCCAGCGATTTTCGCTGCGGCTTCAGCCACGGCGCCAGCGCCTTGGCCTGCAACCAGAACGTGGATGTCGCCGCCGATTTTGGCCGCAGCAGCCACGGTGTTCAGTGTGGCCGGGGCCAGCACTTTGTTGTCGTGTTCAGCAATAACCAAGATAGTCATTTAGATTACCTTCGCTTCGTTCTTGAGTTTTTCAACCAGTTCAGCCACGGACTTGACCTTGATGCCTGCGCTGCGTGCCGCCGGCGCTTCGACTTTCAGGGTCTTGTTGGTGGAGGCGGTGGAAACGCCCAAAGCGTCCGGAGTCAGCACTTCGAGAGGCTTCTTCTTGGCTTTCATGATGTTTGGCAGAGACGCGTAGCGTGGCTCGTTCAAACGCAGGTCGGTGGTGACGATTGCAGGCAGTTTCAGCGAAACGGTCTGCGCGCCGCCGTCGATTTCGCGAGTCACGGCAACGCTGTCACCGGAGACTTCGACTTTCGAAGCGAACGTGCCCTGACCGTAGCCGCTCAGTGCCGCGAGCATCTGGCCGGTCTGGTTGTTGTCGCTGTCGATGGCCTGTTTGCCAAGGATCACCAGCTGCGGCTGTTCCTTGTCGACCACAGTCTTGAGCAGCTTGGCCACGGCGAGCGAGGTCAGATCTTCAGCGGATTCGACGAGGATGGCACGGTCGGCACCCAGAGCCAGTGCGGTACGCAGCTGCTCCTGAGCGGTGGTCGGGCCGATGGAGACGACGACGATTTCAGTCGCAACACCTTTCTCTTTCAGGCGTACGGCTTCTTCCACTGCGATTTCGCAGAACGGGTTCATCGACATCTTGACGTTGGCGAGATCGACGCCGGAATTGTCCGCCTTGACGCGAACCTTGACGTTGTAATCCACAACGCGTTTGACAGCTACAAGAACCTTCATGGATTCCTCGTTACTCTCCGGTGAAAAGAAAGTCGCCTAGGCGAACCTGGCGGTTGATGCTCATCAGGCTAAAAGGGCACCTCTAAAAACGCCGACCGGGGTGCGAAGTGATTCCACGATGTGAAGGGGGTGCGACCGTTCGTCAGTGGTGACCGACAAGTCATTGATCCTCACGCTGTGTAAACTGCGCGCCAGACTGCGCTGCGCATCACCTTTTACTGCCTGTGCCCTGTCTTTAGACGTGCTCTTGAAACCACCAGTCTGCCTACGACGAGCGCAAAACCGCCCGTATCTTGACCGGAACGCCTATTCCGGTCAATACAGCAAAATGACCATTCATAAGCCGCGCTTCTTTGATTTCTCTGGTCTGGAGCCGATTCAAACAAACGTTTGTATTGGACGCTAGGAGTGGTGTAGATATAATGCGCCGCCTAGAGAGAAAGGTGGTTTGCCCATTATTACCCTTGACGTTAACGTAAAGGCAATAACGGATCGACACCGAACCTCCAAATTAGAAAAAAAACTGTTGAGCCTTGAGTAGGAGATAGCCTGTGGAACGCGAATACATGGAATTCGACGTGGTCATCGTCGGTGCCGGCCCCGCTGGCCTGTCCGCCGCCTGCCGTCTGAAGCAGAAGGCCGCCGAAGCCGGTAAGGAAATCAGCGTCTGCGTGGTCGAAAAAGGCTCCGAAGTCGGCGCACACATCCTCTCCGGCGCCGTGTTCGAACCACGCGCTCTGAATGAACTGTTCCCGGACTGGAAAGAACTTGGCGCGCCACTGAACACGCCTGTCACCCGCGACGATATTTTCGTGCTGAAAAACGCCGACAGCGCGCAGAAGATTCCTGACCTCTTTGTGCCCAAAACCATGCACAACGAAGGCAACTACATCATCTCCCTCGGCAACCTGTGCCGCTGGCTGGCCCAGCAAGCCGAAAACCTCGGTGTAGAAATCTACCCGGGCTTCGCCGCTCAGGAAGCGCTGATCGACGAGCAAGGCGTGGTGCGCGGGATCATCACCGGTGATCTGGGCGTCGACCGCGAAGGCAACCCGAAAGAAGGCCTGTACACCCCCGGCATGGAGCTGCGTGGCAAGTACACGCTGTTCGCCGAAGGCTGCCGTGGCCACATCGGCAAGCAACTGATCAAGCGCTACAACCTCGACAGCGATGCCGACGCTCAGCACTACGGCATCGGCCTGAAAGAAATCTGGGAAATCGACCCGGCCAAACACCAGCCAGGCCTGGTGGTGCACACTGCCGGTTGGCCGCTGGACATCATGGGCACCGAGAACACCGGCGGCTCGTTCCTCTATCACCTGGAAAACAACCAAGTGGTGGTCGGTCTGATCGTTGACCTGTCCTACAGCAACACTTACCTGTCGCCGTTCGACGAATTCCAGCGCCTCAAGCACCACCCGGTGCTGGCTCAGTACCTGGAAGGCGGCAAACGCATCAGCTACGGCGCCCGCGCAATCTGCAAAGGTGGCCTGAACTCGCTGCCGAAAATGGTCTTCAAGGGCGGCGCACTGATCGGTTGCGACCTCGGCACCCTGAACTTCGCCAAGATCAAAGGCAGCCACACCGCGATGAAGTCCGGCATGCTCGCCGCTGAATCGGTAGCTGACGCACTGTTCGCTGAAAAGGACGGCACTGAAGAACTGACCACTTATGTGGACGCGTTCAAGAAGAGCTGGCTCTACGACGAACTCTTCGCCAGCCGCAACTTCGGCCCGGCGATCCACAAGTTCGGCGCCATCGTCGGCGGCGGTTTCAACTGGCTGGACCAGAACATCTTCGGCGGCAAACTGCCGTTCACTCTGCACGACACCAAGCCGGATTACGCTTGCCTCAAGCTCGCGGCCGACTGCAAGAAGATCGACTACCCGAAACCGGACGGCAAACTCAGTTTCGACAAACTCAGCTCGGTGTTCATCTCCGGTACCAACCACGAAGAAGAACAGCCGTGCCACCTGAAGCTGACCGACCCAAGCATCCCGATCAGCAAAAACCTGCCGTTGTACGACGAACCGGCGCAGCGCTACTGCCCGGCCGGCGTGTACGAAGTGATTACCAAGGAAGACGGCGAGAAGCGCTTCCAGATCAACGCCCAGAACTGCGTGCACTGCAAGACCTGTGACATCAAGGACCCTTCGCAGAACATCACCTGGGTCACGCCGGAAGGCGCCGGCGGCCCGACTTATCCGAATATGTAAATCGAAACGCTGAACACCAAGGCTCCCGAAACGGGGGCCTTTTTGTTGCCCACGATTCCTGCAACACCACCGAACCAATGTAGGCCTTCGCCTGCTCGCGATAGCGGTGTTTCAGTCAGCATCATCGTCATCTGACACACCGCTGTCGCGAGCAGGCTCACTCCTACAGGAGATTATCGTCGCATCAGGCAGCGCGCTCATCACCCGGGCTGCGCTCGAAGTAGCGCTTGTATTCGCGGCTGAACTGCGACGTACTCTGATACCCGACCCGATGCGCCACCTGCGCCACGCCCAAGCCCTCCGCCACCAGCAACGTCTGCGCCTTCAACAACCGCAAACGCTTCAGATACTGCACCGGCGACAACAACGTACTGCGCTTGAAATGCTCATGAAAGGTCGACACGCTCATGTTCGCGCAACCGGCGAGCGTCTCGACATTCAATGGCTCGGTGTAATGCGCATGCAGATGACTGATCGACGCCGCCACCCGCGCAAACTGCCCCTGCTGCTCGACCAACGCGCGCAACACGTCGGCCTGCGGCCCGCGCAACGCGACAAACAACAATTCCCTTACCCGCGCCGGCCCGAGAATCTGGCATTCCAGCGGATCGTGCAGGCAGCTCAGCAAGCGCTCGACACAACCGCGCATGTCATCGTCGAGCACCACCGAAGTCATCGACTCCGGCGTCTGCGCCGGAATATGCCGCCCCGGCGCCAGGCCCATGGCCAGCACCAACTCACCGAGCAACACCCGATCTATCGCCACCGACACCCCGAGCAACGGCGCATCCGGCAAGGCAAACGTCTCGCACTCGAACGGCACCGGCAGCGCCTGAATCAGGTAATGCCCAGCGCCATACTCCATCGTGCGCGGCCCAAGGAATGCCAGTTTACTGCCCTGGGCGATGATCATCAGGCTCGGTTCATAAATGTGCGGGCCACGGGCAACGTCGCAACTGGCGCGCAACACTTGCACACCGGGCAACCCGGTCGGGGAATAACCATCGCGCAGCGCCAACGGCTCGATCAACGAAACCAGCCGGGCATTGGCATCAAGATGACGGGTTAATTGCATCAAAACTCTTCACTAAAAATGTGGCGGAGAAAGGGATAAAAGCATCATCGCAGATCCTTTTGCCAATACGACCGATCAAACCCGCATCCCGGAGGATTAGGCATGAGACCCGGAGGAATCGTCATGGCCGACCGGTCAGTCGGCGCCCAGAATGCGCCGCCTCACTTGTTCCTGCTTTTGCGAGGTTTCACATGTACACCGCCATCGGCTATGCCGCCCAATCGGCCACCACCCCCCTCGCCCCGATGAAGTTCGAACGTCGCAGCCCGCGCGCCGACGACGTCGCCATCGAAATCCTCTACTGCGGCGTCTGCCACTCCGATATCCACCAGGCCCGTAACGAATGGGGCATCGCTGTTTACCCGCTGATGCCCGGCCACGAGATCGTCGGAAAAGTCACCGCGATCGGTGCGAATGTCACTAAACACAAAGTAGGCGATCTGGTCGGGGTTGGCTGCATGGTCGACTCCTGCCGCACCTGCGAAGCCTGCCAGTCGAACCTTGAGCAATACTGCCTCGAAGGCCCGACCATGACGTACGCCACCCCGGATCGGGTCGATGGCAGCAACACCATGGGCGGTTATTCGGACAGCATCGTGGTCAGCGAACACTTTGTCGTGCGCATCCCGGAAAGACTCGCGTTGGCCAGCGCGGCACCGATTCTCTGCGCTGGCATCACCACCTACTCGCCGCTCAAGCACTACGGCGTCAAGGCCGGCGACAAGGTCGGAATCCTCGGCATGGGTGGCCTCGGCCACATGGGCATCAAGTTTGCCAAAGCCATGGGCGCTGAAGTGACGTTGTTTACCCGCTCAGCGAGCAAAGCTGAAGAAGGTCGTCGTCAGGGTGCCGATCACGTGATCGTTTCCACCGACGCCGAGCAGATGAAAGCTGCCGCGGGTTACTTCGACTTCCTGCTCGACACCATTCCAGTGCAGCACGATCTCAACCCGTACCTCGACACCCTGCGCTTCGATGGAGTGCACATTCTGGTTGGCCTGATCGAACCGATCGATCCGCCAGTGCACGCCGGCAAACTGGTGATGAGCCGTCGCGTATTGGCCGGTTCATTGATCGGTGGCGTCGCTGAAACCCAGGAAGTGCTGGACTTCTGCGCCGAGCACAACATCACCTGCGACATCGAAATGCTCGACATCCGCCAGATCAACGAGGCTTATGCGCGCATGATCGCCGGCGACGTGAAGTACCGTTTCGTGATCGACATGGCGACGCTCAAGGTTTAAATCTTCAGACCGAGCTCCGCCGAGAGCCGGGCTGTGACCCCTTTGATCAGGGGAATCAGCTCGGCCATTTTTTCCAGCGGCATGTATGGCACGGTGCTGGCGATACTGATCGCCGCCACGATGCCCTTGCTCGCATCGCGAATCGGCGCCGCCACACAGCGGATCGACGGTTCGTTGTCTTCCAGATCGAAGGCGTAGCCACCTGCGACGTACTCGGTCATGCGCTGCTCAAGCTGTTCCCACGATTGCTGGGGATGCTGCGGCCAGAACTGACTTTTCCCACCGGCCGGCAGACTGATGTCGTACAGACGCTGCCAATCTTTCGGCGAGTCATCGAGCATCAACGCCTTACCGATCCCGGTGCGCGCCAACGGCATGCGATGGCCGACCCGCGAGCGCATTTCCGGGCCATTGCGCCCCGGGTTCTTCAGCAGATACAGCACTTCATCGCCTTCACGAATCCCTAAGTGCACGGTGTCGCCGGTCAATGCCGACAATTCGTCCAGATACGGCCCGGCCAGGGTCACCAGCGGCAACTCTTCGCGCGCCTGGAAACCCAGTTCGATCAGCTTCGGCCCGAGCAGGTAACCGACTTGCGGCACCACGCGCAGGTAGCGTTCATCGACCAGACAACTGGCCAGACGATGGGTGGTGCTGCGAGTGGTGCCGATCAGCCGGGCAATCTCCTTGAGATCACGGGCGCCACTGGCCACCGCTTGCACCACACCCAAGCCACGCAACAGCGTCTGCGTGCCGGTGGGTGCGGCGTCCTTGGTTTTTTCCGGGGCGTCTTCCTGCATATCCAGCCTTTTACCGTTGAGCGAAGGAACGGGCGGCATTATGGTCGCCCGACGCAGACCACTACAACTCGATACGCTCGACCTTGCCGACCAGCAGCACGTAGGACAGTGCACCGATCAAGGCGAGCACCGCGATATAGGTGATCGCCGGCGCGAACGAATCGCCGCTGGCAAGGAAACCGATCACGATCGGCGTGGCAATTGCCGACAGGTTGCCGATGAAGTTGAACACCCCGCCGGTCAGGCCAAGCAAGCGTGCCGGCGCCAACGTCGAGACCAGCGACCAAGTGATCGAAGCCAGCCCGTTGCCGAAAAACGCCAGCGCCAGAAAGGCAATCACCAGCGGCGTCGACTCAACGAAGTTGGCGCCGATGATCGAGGTGGAAATCAGCAGCCCGCCAATGATCGGCAACTTGCGCGCAAAACCGACCGTGTAGCCGCGCCGAATCAGGAAGTCTGAAAAGAACCCCGAACACAGCACGCCGACGAACGCGGCGAGGAACGGCAGCGACGCCAGCAGGCCGGACTTGATGAAGTCCATGCCACGATATTTCACCAGATACGTCGGGAACCACGTGAGGAAAAACCACAGCGTCGAGTTCAGGCAGAACTGGCCGAGGTAGATGCCCCACAACTTGCGTTTGGTCAGCACGATGCCCAAGTCGGTCCAGCTGAATTTGGCTTTGACCTTGGCCGTTTCCTGCTGAATATCAACCAGACCACCGCCCTCGCGGATCAGATCGATTTCCGCTTCGTTGGCGCCTTTGAAATCCCGTGGTTCGCGATACACCGCGTACCAGATCGCCGCCCAGATGATGCCCACCGCGCCGGTCGCGACGAACACCATGTGCCAGCCGAATTCGTGTTGCAGCCAAGCCAGAACCGGGGTGAGGAATGCCAGACCGACGAACTGCCCTGACGTGTAGAAACCGATGGCCGTGGCGCGCTCGCGCTCGGGAAACCAGGTTGTCACCACGCGGCTGTTGATCGGGTAAGCCGGGGCTTCCAGCGCACCGACCGCCATCCGCAGCACAAACAACGCGATGAAACTGGCAGCGAAACCGAGCATCACCGTGGCCACAGACCACAACAACAAAGCGACGCTGTAAAGAATGCGCGGCGGCACGCGGTCGACCAGCCAGCCACCGGGGATCTGCATGGCGGCGTAGGTCCAGCCGAACGCAGAGAAAATCAGGCCGACGTGAATCGGATCGATGCCCAGCTCACTGGTCAGCGCTGGCGCGGCAATCGACAGGTTGCTGCGGTCGAGGTAGTTGATGACCACGGTGATAAACAGCAACACCATGATGAAAAACCGCTTGCGGCTGGGCGTGACTAAAGACGCCTGCCCGGTGAGGGTTTGCGGTTGCATGGGGAGAGCCTCTTTTTATGTTTATTGAGGTCGGCCTGAGGCCTGATCGTTCCCACGCTCCGCGTGGGAATGCAGCCAAGGACGCTCCGCGTCCCAAAAGCGGACGCAGAGCGTCCATTGAGGCGTTCCCACGCAGAGCGTGGGAACGATCTCATCGGGTGTGTCAGGCAGGACTCACCACTCGGCAAAGCTGCCATCGGCATGGCGCCAGATCGGGTTGCGCCAGCGATGCCCGACTGCCGCACGCTCGATCACGTATTCCTCGTTGATCTCGATGCCCAACCCCGGCCCGTTCGGAATCTTCACGAAGCCTTTGTCGTAATCGAACACCCGTGGATCTTTCACATAGTCGAGCAAGTCGTTGCTCTCGTTGTAATGGATGCCCAGGCTTTGCTCCTGGATAAACGCGTTGTAGCAAACGGCATCCAGTTGCAAACACGCCGCCAGCGCAATCGGCCCCAGCGGGCAATGCAGCGCCAGCGCGACGTCGTAGGCTTCGGCCATGTTGGCGATCTTGCGGGTTTCGGTGATACCACCGGCGTGGGAAGCGTCCGGCTGAATGATGTCGACGTAGCCTTCGCTCAACACCCGTTTAAAGTCCCAACGCGAAAACAGTCGCTCGCCGAGGGCAATCGGCGTGCTGGTCAACGGCGCCAACTCTTTCAACGCTTCGTAGTTTTCGCTCAACACCGGTTCTTCGATGAACATCAGTTTGTACGGGTCGAGCTCCTTCATCAGCACCTTGGCCATCGGCTTGTGCACGCGGCCATGGAAGTCGACGCCGATGCCGACGTTCGGCCCAACCGCATCACGCACGGCGGCAACGTTGGCCAGCGCCAGATCGACTTTTTCAAAGGTATCGAGGAATTGCAGCTCTTCGGTGCCGTTCATTTTCACCGCGGTGAAGCCACGGCTCACCGCCTCTTGCGCCGCACGCGCAGTGTCGGCCGGACGGTCGCCGCCGATCCACGAATACACGCGAATCTTGTCGCGCACCTGACCACCGAGCAGATCGCTCACCGACACCCCGAGGGCCTTGCCCTTGATGTCCCACAGTGCCTGATCGATACCGGCCAGCGCGCTCATGTGGATCGCGCCGCCACGGTAGAAACCGCCGCGATACAGCACCGTCCAGATGTCCTCGATGTTGCGTGGGTCTTTGCCGATCAGGTAGTCGGACAATTCTTCGACGGCAGCGGCAACGGTGTGCGCGCGCCCTTCAACCACAGGCTCGCCCCAACCGGTCACGCCCTCGTCGGTTTCGACCTTGAGGAAGCACCAGCGCGGCGGGACGATGAAGGTGGTGAGTTTGGTGATTTTCATCTTTTTGTCTCTCTTATAGATGCAGCGCACGCAGCGCCAAAAAGTCTTAGCGAAGGGCCTTCCACGCGGCCACGTAGGCCTTGGCATTCAACGCCACTTGCTGCGGCGTCATGCCCGGTTTGAACAGGCCGGAACCGAGACCGAAACCTTTCACGCCAGCGTCGATAAACGCCTGCATGTTGTCCGGAGTGATGCCGCCGACCGGCGCCAGCACCGTCCCGGCCGGCAACACCGCGAGCCAGGCTTTGACGACGGCCGGGCCCATCTGCTCGGCCGGGAACAGCTTGAGAATGTCCGCGCCCTCCTCCAGCGCCGCGAACGCTTCCGTGGGCGTGGCGACACCCGGCGACAGAAACAGCCCCGCCGCTTTCGCTGCGCGCAAGACCTTGGCGTCGCTGTGCGGCATGACGATCACTTGGCCACCGGCTTCCTTCACCAAACCGACCTGTTCCGGCGTCAACACCGTGCCGGCACCGATCAGGCAATCGGCGGGCAAGGTATTGCGCAGGATGCGGATACTTTCGTACGGCGAAGGGGAATTGAGCGGTACTTCGATGACGCGAAATCCGGCTGTATAAAGGACTTCTCCGACAGCGGCGGCTTCCTGCGGATGCAGGCCACGCAGAATCGCGATCAGACCGTTTTGCGCCAATGCTTGCTTGAGCATGTCAGGCCTCCAGTCAGGGTTAACGGGATGAGGAATCGATCAGTCCGGCGGCCAGCGCCAGTTGCCACAAACCACGCTCGGTGGCCTGTTCGGCCAGCGTTACGTTGGCGAAACCGCAGGCATCGAGCGCGCGGCTGTAGCGCGCACAGAGTTGCGCGTTACCGATGAGGATGATCGAAGGGAGATTCGGATTGTTGCGGCGACGCCGCTGAATCGTGGCCAGCGCCGCCAGTTCATGACCGATCATCAGGCCGGACAGATAATCCGCCTGCGCGGTCGGGCTGAGTTCGCCGGTCAGACCCAGGGTTCGGGCACTGAACAACGTCGACAGCACGCCGAGTTCGCCATCCGCCGACAGAGCAATCTGCACACCACGGTCAAACGCCTGAGCATCGAACGCCGCGCCTTGCTTCAGGGTCCGGCCGAGAATGCTGTGCTCGCTGAGCACGGCGAACACTTCGCCAGTCATGAACGTGTCGAAATGAGTGATGCAGCCATCGACCACGTCGACCCATTTCGAGTGGCTGCCCGGCAGGCCGATCAACAGATCGGCACCCGCCTCAATCGGCAGATTCTGCAGCACACCGAGCACTTGGGTTTCTTCGCCACGCATCACATTCGGCAGACGCGAACGCTGAATCACACCCGGCACGATATGCACGAGAGTGCCGCGCAGACTGACAACTGTTCGTAGGGAGTTTCCGAGATTGGCGACGTTCGCCGGCGTCTCGCAGTAGGCCGCTTCACGCCAGCCCTGTGCGCTGCCAACCATGCCGCAGGCAATCACCGGCAGATCCGGTTGCACGTCGAGCCAGTCGCCGCACGCCTCGTCGAAGGCCAGTTCAAAACCATCGGCGCATTCGCGACCGTTGATGATTCGCGGGGTCTTGGGCAACTGCATGATCCCGGACGACAGCGCGCGCTGCTCCAGCACCACACCACCCGCCGCGAGTTTGTAAGCACGTAATGAGGTCGTCCCCCAGTCGAGCGCGATCAATTGCGCCAGCATCGCTTCACCTGTTTTGTTTTTGGCAGTGAGTGCGACGGACTATAGCCCTCCCGGAAGGGAAATCTCAATATGTAATTTTACATCCCATATTATGGGACGGAATCAGTCCATTTTGTCCAGCGCTGAACGACATCCAGATTGTTGTCGATCAGGATCCTCACTGTTTCGTACTCGCTGGATCCCACCTCATGTGTGCGGCCCTTGTCGTCAGTTACTCCGGGCTCCCGGCGTCCGTCAGCGCGAATAATGGTGTACGCCGCGAAGGGCGCCGGGTTTTCCTCTGAACCTGAAACAACCTTCAGCTTCGTGTTGTTCGGCGCAAACGAGGCCAGCATGCCGGTATAGGGCACGTCGCTACAGAGTCCGAGGCTGTCAATCTGGTCATAGCCGAGCGTCAGGTCATAGCGCCAGCGCACGATGCACACTGAGGCAAAAGGCAGCAACGACCTTGGTTGGTCGGGCTGTTTGAGCGAAATACGCGCGGGTGCCACGCGCGGATGTTCTATTGCGGCAATGAACCGCGATGTGGGCATGTACATGACTTTCGAGTAATACGCCACGAACGGGAACGCGGTTATTACCACCTTGCACGAAATGTATTCCTGCGGTTTGAGGATCTGCACCAACTCAACCGGTCGGATGTGGTTACGGCCGTCATTGACAGCGTGATTCTCGACACTGATATTCGCGAACATCTCATAGCGACGATCGCCTTCGATCAAGCGCATGCCGCTGACGATTCCCGAGGCTTCCAGGACGATTTCATGTTCGATGGAAAAATCCGCATCGCCATTCAACGAGCAATGGATCCAGGTGCCAATCTGCCCTCGTCGCCCATGATCCTCATACAGGTCAATGAGGTTTCGGTCTGAGGTGAAACGCAGGTCGTAAGAGGAAGATATCTTGTGATTGATCGAGACAAACTCAAGCCTGGCGGGTGGGACATTGAGGTGCAGGCAAGATGAACACAATAAAAAACCGGCAATCAATAAAACCTTGTAGATTTTTCGATTCATTAGCGGTGTTCCTCCTGAATCACACACGGTTGCAACTGTTGAAATGAATATTCAAGATCACCCGCCCAATATAAAGCTTGATCCCGAAACAATAACTCGGCTTATTTATCCAAAGAACAAAACAACTGACTCATCACTCCAAGCCATCGATTTCTTTTAAAAAATCTGCGGAAGGAATACGCATAAATTTCGAAAAGTAGGTTTTATATTTTGTCGTATGCACTCTGAATGTACACACAACAAAATCATTCGCCATTAAAGCTCCGCGCAGCCCATTACCATCAAGAATACGCTCCTTACCCTGCACTTCTCCGGTCTCTTTAAAAATAACTCTGGCGATATACTTTCCTTTCGACGGTTTTTCACTCACCTCAACGATACCGTTGCCGTAGAGCTTCTGATAATGACCTATAGAAAAATCCAGATCAGCACCCAAGGTGCAAACCAGTTCCTCGCCAATTTTAGACTGGAACAACCCCAACAAATCGGTATGACTTGAGAAGCCAATGAAGAACGAACTTCCGCTCGAGCTAAGTGAAACCGCTCTGTAATCAAGAGTGGCAATTGGCCTGCCATGATTCGAGGAACATGAGCAACAAAACAATAGGGCAAGCGTCAACAAAAATCTATTCAAAGTCTATTTCTCCCTTAGATAGCCAAGTATAGAGTCTGCCAACAGCTGGCGAGCGGACTTACCCCCATCCAGTTTTTTATCGAACATGACATCGGCATCTGCGTGATTGACATCAACTCGGCCACTGACATCAGGACCTGAAGTTATTTCCCATTGTTCACCAAAGTCCGCGACAGTATCAGATATGTCTCGATTCTTGATTTTATCCGCACGGATATTTACCCAGAACCCCGCCTTTGGCTCAGGTTTTCGCCTGTAAATGGTTGAAATACCATATACGATCTTTCCCTGCCCCACGGGATCTATCGTTATCAGCATTTTGACCTTATAACCCTTATCGGTCAAAACACTGGAGAGGTGTGCGCCGTTCCAACCGCCCAAACTGTGTCCTATGATATAAACAGGCGTGGATTTATCAGGAACTTCAACCAATACATTTTTGGCCAGGTCCTCATCGGTCAGGAATTTATTATAAGCCAGTGCTTTCATGTCGCACTTCGACAAATAGCACAGCGCTGCAGCATCAGCCTCTACTTTAGTTCGAACATGACTCACGTTCCAGTTCGGCCCACTGAGGTAGTAACTTTCCTGGTCTCCCGCACCACCGACAAACAAAATGAAGACTTTCTTCATGCTGATCGCAATGATTTTGGCGCACTTATCTTCTGGCTTGGTTAATTCAACGCTCCCCGCGTCTCTTTTAGCCAAAGGTTCCAGGCTCGCCGCACTCTCTCCTGCCATATCAGTCACTCAACAAATAATTTAATAGTTTCAGGTAAATGCGAGCTGACGGTATGGGTAAATCCCGACGCATCGGTAACGCCATGTTCTTCACTGCCATCGCCGCGCTGAATCGTGTAGGGGTGATAGGGCACCGGCTCTCCGGTGTCCTCATTCACCACTTGCAACCTGTCCGTAAAATGCACCGGCATCGGCAACAACCCGCTAAACGCCGCCCCTCCACCACTCTGGCCAATGATCACCGTCCCCGAACCACCCACCACGACATTGCCGTGGCCGCCGGTGCTGTCGAGCGTCGCGGCATTCAAGCCGTTGATGAAAACGGTGCCGGAAACGGCCCCGGTAATCGGGCTGCCGCACGCCGATTTATCGGTCATGCGCGCGGCGGCGAGGCCGTCGAAGAAGACGTTCGGCGAACCGGAAACAATCGGGTTGGTGCCATGACCAGGTAATGGGCAGGCGGTCGGGTCGGTGACGCGTGCAGCGGGTTTACCACTCAATTCAAAGCTCCTTGCTTCAGAGGTTCCGGGGGCGGCTGATGAATATCGACATCGGTCGCGGCGAAGCGCCAGCGGTTGTCGACGGGGTCGAACAGGGCGTGGCAATGCTCACGGCTGTCGGGGGGGCTAGCGAATTGCAGATGTTGCCAGGCTTCGTTGACCTGCCATGCCAGCTCGGCAGGCGTCGCATCGTCGAGTTCGTTGAGCCAGGCGTTGTAGTGGCGCAAGTGATTGCGCTCGTAAGTCGATTGCAGCAAATCGGCCATTTGTGTGCCGAGGTCGAGATGATGCTGGGCCGTCCACTGGCCGATCTCGGAATAGACGTACCAGCCCATCGGCATCAACCCGCCGTCCTTGAGCAGCGAATGCCCGGCGGGGGCGACAAAACCGCAACAGACATGTAGTGTCAGCCAGCCTTGATGGGCGTCGATAAACGCCGTCGGATCGAAGGTGCGCAGCGCTATCACGCGGTAATCGGCGAGCCCGGTACTGCGCGTCATCAACTCGGCATCAAGGCGTGACACGAACGCACGAATGGCAGTGCCGCCCGTGCTGTTCGTCGTACAGAGAATGTCGACCGGTTGGCGCTGGGGGTTGTCGCTCGAGCCTGAGTTTTTCACCAGGCCATACAGACGCATTGTCGCCCGTAGTCCGCTCATCGCCGGTCACTCGTTGACGCAGCGAAGGCTCCACGGGCGTGGAGAAGTTGTGCCAGAGGCATTGCAGGTGTCGTCCGTGAGCGCGCAAAAATGGCGCGTAGAATGCCGGACTAGAGCGCTGGCGACAATCGAATTAGTACTGGATTGCCATCATTGTTTTCAGCCCTCGGCAAACTCGCGCAGGACCTGGCCATCCATGCGGTAGCGCACCCACTCTTCCTGCGGTTGCGCGCCGAGGGATTTGTAGAATTCGATCGCCGGCGTGTTCCAGTCCAGCACACTCCATTCGAAGCGGCCGCAGTCGTTGTCGCAGGCGATTTTCGCCAAGTGCCGCAGCAAGGTTTTGCCGGCGCCGCCACCGCGTTGCTCGGGGGTGATGTAGAGGTCTTCGAGGTACAGGCAGTTGCTGCCGAGCCAGGTCGAGTAGCTGAAGAAGAACACCGCGAAACCGATGGGCAGACCATCGCGCAGGCAGATCAAACCGTGGGCGGTGGCGCCTTCGCCGAACAGGCTGCGTTCGATGTCGGCAACGCTGGCGATGACTTCGTGGCGGGCCTTTTCGAAATCGGCGAGTTCAGTGATGAAGGCGAGGATTTGCGGGGCATCGCTGGGGGTCGCCGGGCGGATGTCGATCGTCATGGACGGGCCTTGTCAGAAAAGGAAAACGCCATACTAAGGCGGTGAGCGGCGCTCGTCACATGGCAAAACACACACTACCCTGCGCAATGTTGCAAACACTGCAGTTACCTGTGGGAGCGAGCCTGCTCGCGAATGCGGACTGTCAGTGACATTGCGGTGAATGATACTGCCTCTTCGCGAGCAGGCTCGCTCCCACAAGAACTGGGACAATCTGAAAGGATGCTTATGAACCTTGAGCTTTTTACACCCGTGGAGGCACTGGCAGCAGAGTTGCTGCCCCACGCTCTGGAACCGTCCGACGACGGCGCCCACGACCTCGCGCACCTTCAGCGGGTCTGGCACAACGTGCGTACGCTGCATACAGAAGAAGGCGGTGATCTGGAGGTTCTGCTCGCTGCGGTGCTCCTGCACGATTGCGTGGCTGTCGAGAAAAACTCGCCACTGCGCGCGCAAGCCTCGCGTCTGGCGGCAGAAAAGGCTTCATCGGTGCTCGCCGAAATGAATTGGCCCAGCGAAAAAATCACGGCCGTCGCCCACGCCATCGAAGCCCACAGTTTCTCCGCCAACATCACTCCGCGCACCCTCGAAGCGAAAATCGTCCAGGACGCCGACCGCCTCGACTCGCTGGGCATGCTCGGCGTCGCCCGTACGTTCTACATCGCCGGGCGCATGGGTTCGGCGCTGTACGACCCGCAGGATCCCGAAGCGAAACAGCGCGACTACGACGACAAACGTTTTTGCCTCGATCACTTCCAGACCAAACTGCTGCACCTCGCCAACGGTTTCCAGACCGCAGCCGGCCGGCGTCTGGCGCAAGTCCGTCATCAACGCCTGAAAGGTTTCATGGAACAATTCAAGGAAGAGATCGGCATCGCCTGAGGGTTACTCCGGCGCACAGCGATCCTGACGTCGCCAAGCTCAGACCTAATCCGCTCACTTGGCGTGGTAAACAGATGACGCTTAATTTTTTCCGGTCAAGGAACCGCGTCATGTCGCAAGCAACACCCACGGTATCGAGCAAGCTGTTCGGCCTGTTCTGCCTCGCCAGTTATCTGTTGTCGTTGTCCTACGGTTCGACATTTTTGCTGTCGCTGCTGATCGGTTCACGCGGCGGCAATGAACACGATGCCGGCAGTGTGATTTCGGCGGCGATGCTCAGTACGTTTGTCGCGGTGCTGGTGTCCGGGCATTTGTCGGACTGGCTCGGGGCGGCGCGTTCGATTGCAGTGTTCGGGCTGTTGCTGGTGGTGGCGAGCCTAGGTTTTGCGCTGACGCCGGGGTTCGGTCATTTACTGCTGTTTTTCGGTTTGTTGTTGGGATTGGGCTGGGGCGTTTTTTACACCTTGGGGCCGATTATCGTTGCCAGTCTGGTGACGCCGGCGCAGCGGGCCAAATATTTCGCCTTGCTGTCCGGCAGCATGATGACCGGCATCGGCAGCGGGCCATTACTGGGTCGTGCGGCGAGTGCATTGGGGTTGCCGGTGACCTCGGCATTTTATCTGGCGGCGCTGGCAAGCCTGATCGGGGTGCTGCTGTTCTGGCAGCTTGGCGCAAAACTGAAAAGTACCCAAGCCACAACCGCTGCAAGAATCACCTGGCAGACGACCACTCAAGTGCTCGGTTCACGCGCCCTGTTTCCGATCATCATGGTCGGTCTCGGCGGCTGCGTATTCGGTGGCCTGTCGAGTTTTCAGACAAGTTATGCCGCCGCCCTTTCGCTGGATTATTCGTTGTTCTTTCTCGGCTTCATGAGTGCCGCGATCAGCAGTCGGATGCTGATCTCGGGATATGTCGTCAAGCGTGATCCATTACGCGCATCGTGCCTGCTGTCGGGACTGATGCTGGGTTCGATTGTGCTGTTCGCGTTCGGTGTGCACAGCGGATTCAGCTATCTGTTGGCGGCGCTGATGCTCGGTGTCGGTTATGGCCTGACCTATTCGGTGATCAACGGCCTCGCCGCCAACGAAGCACCGGCCGGCACCACATCGCAGGCGTTGTTGCTGTTCAGTCTTTCGTACTTCATCGGTGTATTTGGTTTCCCGCTATTGGCCGGGAAAATCATCGTCGAGCATGGGATGGCAAGATTGCTGCTCACGGTATTGGCAGTGGCGCTGGCCAACTGGCTGATCACCCTTGGTCGCTTGCTCTGGCGCCGAATCAACGCCAAAACCGCAGCGACGATCTAGACCGTTCGTCGTTCATCAGGCACCAATCCAATCCGAGGGCAGACCAACGACAGGTAAGGATTCCAATCACTGGAGAAGCCCTATGATCCCGTCAAGGTTGACCGCTTTCGTATTCAGCGCCCTGCTCTGCCCTGCGGTTTTCGCCGCATCCGCCACCGCTGCGGGCACCGGCCCTACCGATCCGACCCCGCCACGCGCGCCCGCCATCAACAGTGCCCCCGGCATGAATACCGATGGTTCCGGTGTACCCCTGATCAATCAGCCTCCCGCCACCGGCACCGATCCGCGCACTCAGGGCAGTGACCCGGGTCGTCAGGGCGGCATGAACACTCCCGATGCCCCCGCCACGCCAGACAACGCGGGCCCCGGCGTCGGTTCCAAAACCACCACCGGTGGCTCCGGTTCCGAAGGCTCCGGTCAGTAGTTCGCCGACGCGAGCGTCCTGTTCACATCCACGAAGAGGTAACCATGAACGTCGATAAAAACCTGGAAAAAGAAGTCCTCACCCGCCTGCTGCATGCTCATCCGAGTGGTCTGGGCAAGGAGGTGCTGGACAATTACCGGGGCGAGAAGGTTGTGGCCAGCGCCCTCGCCGCTTTGCAGGATCGTGGACTGATTCACCACGGGCATGTGACCTGCAACGAGGCTGGCGAACATTCGTTGAACCTGCCGATCAAGCTCAGTGCAGCCGGCGTTGAGGCGGCGCGCAAGCTGGATAGCTGAGCGATATGATCGTGTGATCGTGTGATCGTGTGATCGTGTGATCGCTAATCATGCAGGAGCTGCAATTGGCTGCGATCTTTGCTTTTAGAAGATCAAAAGGTCGCAGCCTTCGGCAGCTCCTACATTGGATCTGAGGCGAACATAAATCCCCTGTGGGAGCGAGCCTGCTCGCGAAAGCGGTAGATCAGGCGCCGCCGGAATCGAGGATAAACGCATCCACCTCAGCCGCTCCCGGCGAGGTCGCCGGCCCCCAGCGCGTCACCGCAATAGCCGCTGCCGCATTCGCCCGACGCGCCGCTTCATGGGCAGACAAACCCTGCGCCAATCCGGCAATAAACACCCCGGCATGGGCATCACCGGCGCCATTGCTGTCCACGGCTTTCACGGCAAACCCCGGCACATGCCGACGCTCGTTGGCCTGTTGAATCCAGCAGCCTTGCGGCCCGTCACGCACAACCATCAGCACGTCGCTGGGCAGATGCTCAGCGAGACGATCAAGCGCGACCGCGATGTCTTCAGCACCGGTAAACCGCAGCGCTTCAACACCGTTGCTGGTCCACACATCAATGCGTGGCAGCAGCGCTTGCATCATCGGCGAGTCGGGCGATTCCACCAACGGGCCCGGATCGAAAACCACGTTGATCGAGTCCGGCAACGCCAGTGTCCAGTCGAGCAACGCTTGCGCTTTACCCTCGTGCAACAGGCTGTAGCCGCTGAGATAAACATAATCGCCCGCCTCAACCGCGACGCTGTTCAGATCCTCTTCGGTCACCTCACCTTCAGCGCCGATATAGGAAATGAAACTGCGCTCCGCCGACGCATCGGTCAGCGCCACACACAAACCGGTGTCTTTCTGCGCGGGTTCGGTGATGCCGATGTGAATCCCCTCGGCGTTCATCGCCTGGCGCGCCAGATCGCCGAAACGTCCGGTGCCATGCCGGCCAAGATAAACCACCGGCAAACCATTACGCACCGCCGCCGCCATCACATTGAACCCGCCGCCCGCTTCAAAACCGGCCGACTGCGCCAGCACGTCACCGCCAATCTGCGGCAGCTTATCCACGGCCATGACCAGGTCGATGATGACCTGGCCGGTGTGCAACATCTTAGGCATGAGCATTCTCGGTTTGCGCGGCGCGGCGATCTTTCGCCCCGCCGAGGACGAAGTAAATGCCACCAGCGACGACGAAGGTCACGATCCAGCCGAGGCCGTTGTGGCCCAGCCACGAGTCGGACAGGAAGCCCTTGAACCAGACGTTCTCGGCAGTGGTGCCGATGGTGGTGAAACTGAAGCCGAGGACGATGGCAATCGCCCACGCGCCGAATGCGCGCCATTCGATGCCGCCGCGATACCAGTAGGCACTGCTCGGGCTGACGTCGAGCAGGTCTGTCGGGCTGTAGTAGTGACGGTGAATCAGGTCGACCACAAAGATCCCGACCCATGCGGTGATCGGCACCGCCAGCAGCGAAATGAAAGTAATGAACGGCCCGTAGAAGCTGTCCGCAATCAGCATGAAGTAGATCGAGCCGGCGAAGATCGCGACGATATCGACCACTACCGCGTAGACGCGCTTGACCTTCAGGCCGAGGGTCAGCGTGGTCAGACCGGCGGAGTACACCGACAGGTTGTTCGACAGCAGCAGGCCACCGAATGCGGTGATCAGATAAGGCACCGCCATCCAGGTTGGCAGCATGTCGCGGATCGCCACGATCGGGTCAGTCGCCGACGCCAGGTCGTTGTTGCCCACCGAGAGCAAACCGCCGAGGGTGATCAACAGCACCAGCGGAATACCCGCACCAAACGCGGCAGACGCGACCAGACGCACAGCCTTGACGCTGCGATGCTGGTAGCGCGACATGTCGGCGCCAGCGTTGGCCCAACCGATACCGGTACCGGCGGCCATGGTGCCGATGCCGATGATCATTGCGCTCATCGGTGCGGGCGTGGCGTTGAACACCGCGCTCCAGTCGATGGTTGCGCAGAGGAAGCCACCAACAAGTATGTTCAGCGCGCCGAACACGTAGGTCGCCCACTTCTGGATCACCAGCAAGGTCGCGTGGCCGAGGCCGGACACCGACAGGGTCAGCAGCACAAAAATCGCGATGAAGATCAGCGTCAATACCGGTGCGCTTTTCGCTTCGACCGGTGAGCCGAACAGGATCGAACACAACGACAGCAGCACGAACGCGGCGGTGGTTGTATTGACGGTTTCCCAACCGAGACGCGACATCAGCGAGACCAGCGTCGGGCCGATATTGCCGCGCACGCCGAAGATCGCTCGCGACAAGGTCAGGCTCGGCGCACGACCACGGCGACCGGCAATCGAGATGATTCCGACTACCGCAAACGAACCGGCAGCGCCGATGATCGCGACGATGATTGCCTGCCAGATCGCCAGCCCGCGAAACGCCACCAGCGTGGCGCCCAGCGGCAGACCGAGGATGGAAATGTTGGCGGCGAACCAGACCCAGAACAGCTGCAGCGGGTGGCCGTTGCACTCGGCTTCCGGCACCGGTTCGATGCCGCGGGTTTCCAGTTGCCCGGCGCTTTGCCCGGCGTTTGATGAACTCATGAAGGTGCTCCTGTTTGCCTTTTTTGTGGTTGTGGCAATTGATGCAAAACGACAAGACATCGCGGCCGTCCTCGGCCTGTCTGTGCGATCCATTGCGGGTGAATATTCGATTATGCGGTGCGCCTATCGCTGGCAAGCCAGCTCCCACAGGGATCAGGGTGTACACAAATGTGTGTTCACAGCAAAAACCTGTGGGAGCTGGCTTGCCAGCGATGGCGTCAGTTCACTCAGCGCAAGGCCAACAGCCCCTGCACCAACGGTTCAAGCTGCAGATGATTAACGGCCTTCACCGTATCAATCATCTCGGCAGGCCAACTCTCAAGGCCCAGGCAGGCCCCAAGCATTGCACCGAGAATCGCCGCAATGGTGTCAGTGTCGCCGCCCAGACTGGCAGCCATGCACAGCGCATCAAACGCGCTCATTTCACCGACCGCGACTTGCTGCGCCAGTGCAAACGAGACCACCACCGATTCCTGCGACGCCACCGATGTGCCGATCACGTCGTAAAGCAAATCGGCGAGCAGGGCCTTGTCGCTATCGACGCTGATGCTGCGTGCCCAACTGATGCGTGACGCGATACGTCCACCGGCAACCCAGTGGCCGTGCTTTTCCGCTTGCTGAGCGATTTGCTGACCGAGGTTCAACGCCTCGCCCAGATCCATGCCGTTGATGCCCGCAGACACCACCGCCGCCACTGCCGCCGCGCTGGAAATCCCCAGCGTGGTGTTGTGAGTCACTTGGCAGGCCTGCACTACCGCCGCAATAAAACGCTCAGAGTCGGTCACGTCTGACGCAATTCCCACCGGGGTAATACGCATCGCCGCGCCGTTGGTGGTGCCATAGCGTCCGGCCTCTTCCGGCGAATGCCCGGCAAGGATCATTTCGATCGCGCGCTTGGTCGACGGCCCAAGCAAATCCTGCGAGCCCTTGGCCTGCATCTCGGCTTCCCACTCGATCAAACGTTGCGCGAGGATCGCCGGCTCGATGCGACCCTTGCCTTCGACCAGCAACTCGCCGACCAGGATTGCCTGTTCGGTGTCATCGGTGATCGAGCCTTTGGGCATGTTCGCGGCAATCGGTTGCAACGGACCGGCGTCCTGCAAATCAGTGATCTTGCCGAAGCGGGTCTGGATGGTTTCGCGGTTCAGCGATTGCGTCGGCATGCCCAGCGCATCACCGAGGGCCAGGCCATAAAACGCACCGAGGGCACGGTTGAGCGCGGTCATTTCGATTCTCCAAATTGCAGGTGCAGACGAAAATGCACCGGGTCGAGCAGGCTTTCGACCAGCTCCATGAAACGGTTCTGGCGGTCGTAGGTGGTGCGCAGGGCTTTGAGGAACACCGTGCCTTCCGGGCGTCCGAGCAGTTCAGCGTCGACGGCATTCAACGGTTCGGCGCCGATCCATTGATCACCGCGCTCGCCGATGTAGCCGTAAGCGGCCAGGGTGATGGTCAGGGAATTGTCGATCAGACCGACGCGCGGCAGGCTCTCCAGGCCGCCGGTAGCCGGCATCAAAGAACGTTCAAGGGACACCAGCGTGCCTTCGGTGGAACGGCGACGACGGTCGAGGGTGATGAATTGATCGGTGCCGAAACGCGCCATGAGATCGGGCCGGGTCACGGCTTCCAGACGCAACACTTCGGTATTGATCAGCGCCCCGCTGTCGGCCAGCGCCTGCGCCCAGCCACTGCGTTGGTCGAGGGCGACACCATCGAAGGTGACGATCGAGCCGACGCCGCTTTGCGTGGCGATGTAGTTCCGCCGTTTCAGTTCGGCCAGCGCTTCGCGCAGCGTGCCTCGGCTGACCTGGAATTCTTGAGCCAACTGATGCTCGCCGGGCAACAGAAAGCCGTCCTCCATGAGGCCGCTTTCGATGCGCCGGACGAGTTCGTCGACCACCCGTTGTTTCTTGTCAAATCGTACCTGTCTAATCATGTACAAATTGATACCCGAAACAAGCGTGGGCGGGCAAGGGATATTTAGGGAGAGTGACGAAAGGCGGGAGAATCAAAAGCCCCTCACCCTAGCCCTCTCCCAGAGGGAGAGGGGACTGAATGGGGGATATTTGGGATATACATCGACCTGAAAGTGCTTTACCGAATCCACAATCGACGAGGTCTTTCAGGTCGACGGATCACCTCGGTCGGCCCTTCCCCTCACCCTAGCCCTCTCCCAAAGGGAGAGGGGACTGAATGGGGGATATTTGGGAGATACATCGACCTGAAAGTGCTTCACCGAATCCACAATCGACCTGAAAGCGCCTTGCTGAATCCATAATCGACACAATCTTTCAGGTCGATGTATCACGCAAGACCACTCGGTCGGCCCCCTCTCCCCCAGGGAGAGGGCTGGGGTGAGGGGCTCTTGATTCTAGCGTTGCTTCAGTCGGTCAATCACCACAGCCAACAGAAGGATCGAACCACGAATCACATACTGATAAAACGTGTCGATATTCTTCAGGTTCATCGCATTCTCAATGATCGCCAAAATCAACACCCCGGCAATCACATGCCGAATCATGCCGATCCCGCCGCTCAACGACACCCCGCCCAGCACGCAAGCCGAGATCACCGTCAGTTCAAAACCCTGACCAATCATCGGCTGCCCGGAGGTCATCCGCGACGCCAGAATCACACCCGCCAGCGCACCGATCACACCGTGCACGGCAAAGATAATGATCTTGGTCCGGTCAACGTTGACGCCCGCGAGCAACGCCGCTTCCTGGTTGCCACCGATGGCCATGGTGTTACGCCCGTAGGTGGTGTAATTCAGCAGCCAGCCAAAAAACAGAAAGCAGACGATGGTGATCAGAATCGGCACCGGCACGCCGAACAACTGGCCATTGCCGAAAACGAAGAACGATTCCTGCGACACGCCCACCGCTTTGCCGTTGGCAAAAATGTACGCCAGACCGCGAACAATCTGCATGGTCGCCAACGTGGTGATCAATGCATTGACGCGCAACTTGGCAATCACAATCCCGTTGATCAGCCCGACAATCAGGCCCATCACCAACGCTGCACTGACACCGAGAAACACGCTGTTGGTGTCACGCATCACCACCGCCGCGACCACGCCGGCGCAGGCAATCACCGAGCCCACCGACAAGTCGAAGTGCCCCGATGCCAGGCAGTACAACATGGTGCACGCGGCAATCCCGGTGGTGGAAATCGCCAGACCCAGACCACGCATGTTCAGCGGCGAAAGGAAGTTGTCGATCAGCAGCGTACAGGCAACGAAAATGCCCACAGCCGCCAGCAGCATGACCCAGTCGTCGAGGAAGCGGCGCATGTCCAGCGGTTTGCGCTCTTTGGGCAGGGTTTCGTTTTGGGTTGTCATCATAGTCACCTCTCAGTTCGCCACGCCGTCAGCGCGGTGGCGCGGCAAAGCCAGTTGCAGCAGGTTGGATTCATTGGCCTGGTCGCGGCTGATTTCGCCGCGCAGGGCGCCTTCGCAGAGCACCAGAATGCGGTCGGAAATACCCATCACTTCCATCAGATCGCTGGACACCACGATCACCGAAATGCCGTCGGCGGCGAGGTTATGGATGATCTGGTAGATCTCGGCCTTGGCGCCGATGTCGATACCGCGCGTCGGCTCGTCGAGCAGCAAGACCTTCATCGGCATCGACAGCCAGCGACCGAGAATGGCCTTCTGCTGATTGCCACCGGAAAGGAATTTGATCTGCTGGCCGGCATGCGGGGTTTTCACTTTCAGGGCTTTGATCTGTTTGTCGGCATTGCCCTTTTCCCACAGACCGCGAATCAGGCAACCGAGCCCCGAATGAGCACCACGTGCGCTGATGTTGATGTTCTCGGCGACGCTGGCCAGCGGGATGATGCCTTCCTTCTTGCGATCCTCCGGACAGAGCAAAATGCCCGCCGCAATCGCATCACGCGGTGAGCGCAACTTCAGTTCGTGACCGCGCAGTTCGAGGCGTCCGGCGGTGTTGCGCTCAAGACCACTGAGCAGGCGGAACAGTTCGGTGCGCCCTGCCCCGACCAGTCCGAACAGGCCAAGAATTTCGCCTTTGTGCGCGTCGAAACTGATCGGCTCGCGCAGGCCCGGGCCGAGCAAGCCGTCGACCTTCAGCGCGACGGCGCCGCGCGGACGATGGCGGTAATCGTAGATGTCCTGAATGTCGCGCCCGACCATGCAGGTCACCAGTTGATCGTGGCTCAACTGGCTCATGTCGTCGAAGGTGCGCACGTAGCGACCGTCCTTGAATACCGTCACCGCGTCGCAAATGCGGAACACTTCTTCCATGCGGTGCGAGACGTAGAGCACGACTTTGCCCTCGTCACGCAGACGGCCGATGATCGCCATCAAACGGTCGATCTCGCGGGCCGAGAGGCTGCTGGTCGGTTCGTCGAAGGCAATCACATGGGCGCCGCGTGACAGCGCTTTGGCGATTTCGACCAATTGCCGCTGGCCGAGGGACAGGCGTCCGACCTTGGTCTGCGGATCGATTTCGTCGGCCAGGCCTTTCAGGCAATTCAAGGCTTGCTGGCGCAGCGTGCCGCGATTGATCAAACCGAAACTGGCCGGCAGATGGCCAAGAAAAAGGTTCTCGGCGACAGTCATTTCCGGCACCAGATGCAATTCCTGGTGAATCACCGCGACGCCACTGCCGATGCTGTCGGCGGTCGACTTGAACGCCATGGTCTGTTCGCCGATCTGCAACTCGCCGCTGCTCGGGATGTAGGCGCCGCCGAGGATTTTCAGCAGGGTCGATTTGCCGGCGCCGTTCTCGCCCATCAAGGCATGAACCTGCCCCGGATGCGCGACGAAACTGATAGCGTCCAGCGCTTTCACGCCGGGAAAGGTTTTGCCGATCCCGCTGAAACGCAGGCTGCCGCTGGCGCTGTGTTGTGCTTGTGTCTGTACTTGCGCGTGCATAAAGCCACCTCTTCACACCGAAAAACGGCCCGGCTGCCCGGGCCGTCGCTACGTCAGTTCCACAAGCCGATTTTTTCCAGCTCTTGCTTGAAGTTCTCGCGGGTGATCAGGGTGACGTCGTCCATCGCGGTGTACTTCGGTGGCTCTTTACCGGTGGTGACCCACTCGTACATCATCTCGGCGGTTTTGTAGCCTTCGATGTGCGGGCTTGGCAGCATCGAACCGAAGAAGCCACTGTTGGGCTTTTTCAGTTCGCCGATGGCGTCGGTGCCGTTGATGCCGATGCCGATCACGTTGGCCGCAGCAAACCCGGCGGCTTCGGTGGCGCGCACGCCGCCGAGCACGGTGTTGTCGTTCATGCCGCCGATGATCAGGTTTTTCGCCGCGCTCGGCAGTTTCACCAGCGCCGAGTTGGTGGCGTCCATGCTGCCCGGTACATCGAGGGTTTTCAGCGCGGCAAAGAGGATGTGGTCTTTCGGCATCCCAGCGTCTTCGAGGGACTTCACCGAACCGTCGGTGCGCTTCTTGCCGGTGTCGAGTTCGTTATAGGTGTTGACCACCGCATAGGTGTCCTTCCAGTCCCAGTTGCGTTTTTTCGCTTCGGCAACCATCGCGTTGCCCTGCTTCTGGCCGACTTCGAATGCCGCCATGCCGAGGTACGGCACGTCTTCCATGAACTTGCCGTTGGCGTCGACGAAACGGTCGTCGACGGCAATCACTTTCAGGTCATTGAGTTTGGCTTTGGCCATGATCGCCGGGCCGAGCGATACATCCGGCGGGCAAATCACAAAACCCTTGGCGCCGTTGGCGGCGAGGCTGTCGATGGCCGACAGGGTTTTCTCGCCATCCGGCACGGCGATCTTGATCAGTTCAAAACCCTTGTCCTTGGCGGCTTTCTCGGCGAAGGCCCACTCGGTCTGGAACCACGGTTCTTCCGCCTGTTTGACCAGGAAACCGATTTTCACGGTGTCGGCAGCGAGCAGCGCACTGCTCAGGCTGAACGCGGTAACCGCCAGGGCGGTACTGCACAGGGTACGAATCCCGAAACGACGTTTCATAAGCTGACTCCTTGTTATTTTTTTGAGCAAATTTTGAAAAGCGTTAAAGCGTGTTCCTGCAAAGCCTGTTGAAAATAGTCATATCGTATGATGATTGAATTTCAAGCGGACTCATCCGCATAAAACCCGATCAATCAGTCGTGGTACATCACCGAGCGCCCACCATCGATGGTGATGCATGACGCGTTGATGAACGGCGCTTCGTCGCTGGCCAGGAACACCGCGGTCATCGCCACTTCAAGCGGCTGGCCGATACGTTTCGGCGGGTGCAGATCAAACGCGCGCTGACGTTCAGCGTGCGGATCGGCGAAACCGTTCCAGTAATCGACGTTCAGTTGCGTTTCGATATAGCCGGGTGCGATGGCGTTCACGCGGATGCCCTTCGCGGCGTACTCGATGCCGAGGGCACGGGTCAGGCCGAGCAAACCGTGCTTGGCCACCGGATACGGAAAGCAGCCGGGAATAATGTGGCTTGAGTGGGTCGAGGCAATATTGATGATGCTGCCGACGCCCTGCTCGATCATCTGCGGCAGCACCGCTTTGCAACCGAACCAGGCGCCATCGAGGTCGATGGCGAAGCAGCGATGCCAGTCTTCTTCAGTCATTTCCAAAGGATCACGGAAGACGTTGACCCCGGCGCAGTTGACCAGCACGTCGATGCGCCCGTGCAACTCAACGGCGCGTTTGGCCATGGCGTGCAGATCGTGCTGACGCGAGACATCCGCCTTCAGCGCCTGCACATCAGAGCCCTGGTCGCGCCAGTGCGCGGCCACCTGCTCGACCTTTTCGGCCTGAATATCGCTGATCAGCAGTTTCGCTTGCTGCGAGGCAAACGCAGCGACGATGGCTTCGCCGATGCCTTGCGCAGCACCGGTGAGCAGCACGACCTTGTTTTTCAGACGCTCGCCCTTCGGCGGTGCGGGCACCGGCGGCAGGGAAAGAGGTTCAGCCATGGAACAGGACTCCTGTTTCGCGAGCACAAAAAAACCGGGCATCTGCCGATGTCCGGTCTGGAAGGCGGTTGGAACGAAACAGGCAGGCGCGGCTGACGGCATCGAGCCGTTGCGAGACGCGGACTCCACACGGGAGTGCGATAGACATTCGCTGCATCACTTCACCTGTTTTGTTCTTTTTAAGTGTGAGTGCGTGTTACTGCTGGAGCCGACTATAAACCCGACTGCCAAATAATCTCAATATATAATTTTGCATCCCATATTTTGGGATTTAGTTTGCAAACCGTGTACAGAGTTTTCCTGCAACATCAACGCGCATCGACAGCACCGCGCCATCCAATGGATGGTTGTGCGGACTCTGGGCGCTGGTGATGAACAGGGTTTTCAGGTCTTCACCGCCGAATACGCAACTGGTCGGGCGGCTGATCGGCAGGTCGATTTTGCGCTCGACTTTGCCATCCGGTGTCAGCCGCAGCAGGCAACTGCCGTCCCAGCGGGCATTCCATACATAGCCTTCGGCGTCCATCGCCGAACCGTCCGGCCCGCCCTGCTGGTCAGGGCCGTACCAGGTTTCAGCCGCACCGAGGTTGCCGTCGGTGTGAATGAAATAGCGGTGCAGCGTGCTGTCGAGGCTGTCGCCGAACAGCACTGTTGTGCCGTCATCGCTCCACAGCAGCGTGTTGGGAATCCCCAGATTACGCAGTAAGGGTGTAACTCGTTTATCCGGATCAATGCGGAACAAACCACCGGAGCGCCGAATGATCGGCAGATCTTCCCCCTGCTCGCCGATGTTGTTTTGCATGGTGCCGAGCCACAGGCGACCTTGACCATCGCAACGCGCTTCGTTGGGGCGATTGCCGGGTTGCGGATCGGCGACGCAGAACAGCGTCAGGCGTGGCTCGAGGCCGGGAGAATCGAGGTCGAGACGGTAGACGCCGCTGCTCAGGGTCACCAGTGCATCGCCGCTGGCACAGGGGATGAACGCGGAAACGTGTTCGGGCATTTGCCAGATCTGCACGTTCTGGCCAATTAGGCGCAGGGCCTGTTTGCCAGCGATGTCGACCCAGTACAACGCCTGCGTCGGTGCGTCCCAGAATGGGCCTTCACCGAGTTGGGCACGGTGTTGGGTCAGGGCGGTCCACGGCATATAACAGTCTCCATTGTTCTTGTTTTTACTGTAGGAGTGAGCCTGCTCGCGATCGCGGTAGACCAGTCGAAGCTACTTTGCCTGATACGACGCTATCGCGAGCAGGCTCACTCCTACAGGGGATTTTTGTGTCAGCCCGCTTTTCTGTCAGCCATGACTTTCGGGTAAAAACGTTTGATCGCCAGATCGGCGTTATCAATCAGGGTCATGCACGCCCACACACCGCGCGCAGAATCGCGGGCGGCGATGGCATCGGCCATGTCCTTGTGGATCGGCAAAGTGCGGCGCAGTTCATCCGGATCGGCCGCAGAAACTTCAAATGACACCGCGAGCAACGCGCCGAGCGCCGGGACCATTTGTTCGATGAATTGGTTGTGGCTCGCCGCGAGGATGCATTCATGGAAGGACTGATCGGCGCGGTTGTAATCGGTGCCGCTGTCGACCGCACGCTCAAGGGCGTTGTAGGCCAGTTGCACCGCTTCGATCTGCTCCAGGGTCGCGCGCTCACAGGCCCAGCGCACGGCCATCGGTTCGATGGTGCGGCGCAGGTCGAGCAAGTCATCGACGAAGTTTTCCGGCAAGCCATTACGCGACAGCCAACCGACGACCTGCGGATCGAACAGGTTCCAGCGCCGCACCGGCAGCACGCGCGTGCCGACTTTCGGCCCGACTTCGAGCATGCCTTTGGCGACGAGGGTTTTGATCGCTTCGCGGATGACCGTGCGACTGACCCCGAGCTGTTCACCCAGATCGGCCTCGACCTTGATGGTCTGCCCCGGTTTGACCTGGCCGGCGGCGATCCAGCTGCCCAGCCAGTCGACCGTGGATGCGTGATAGCTGCTGGACATGAACACCTCAAAACGGATCGCGATGGGTGATCAAGCTAATCATCATATGATTAGCTGTCAACGACAAAAAAGATCGCAGCCTTCGGCAGCTCCTACAGGTGTACGCCATGTAGGAGCTGCCGAAGGCTGCGATCTTTTAAGGTTCGAGGCCGATGCGGAAGAACTCGCCGCCGCTCCACACACCCAGCCAGCGCTGGCCGTCGATTTCACGGCTGACCGCCAGTTCCACCAGTTGATAGAACACATTGCGATGAATCAGCGCTTCAAGGTTGGTACGCACATGCACGTAAGGCGCCGGCTCTTGCGTTGTCGGATCGATCTCGACGCGGATCGGATGCTCCGACCCGGCCTCGGCGGTTTCTTCAACGTTGGTGGTGAAGCGCAACAATTGCGCCTCCCCTTCGCCTTCAACCTCGACCGCAATCGCCACAAACGGCGCATCGTCGACCTTGATCCCGACCTTCTCGACCGGCGTGATCAGGAAATAATCATCACCATCGCGGCGGATGATGGTGGAGAACAACTTGACCATCGGCTTGCGCCCGATCGGCGTGCCCAGGTAATACCAGGTGCCGTCGCGGGCGATGCGCATATCGATGTCGCCGCAAAAGTCCGGGTTCCACAAGTGCACCGGCGGCAAGCCTTTGGTTTTCGGGATCTGTCCCAACAGGTCATTGGCTTTTTGCGGGCCACTCATGGCGTTCTCCTTGAATTATTGGTCGCCGACTCCCAACAGACTGCGCGCGTACTGTGCCAGCGGCGGGCCGATCAGGTCTTCGGGCTTGCTGTCGTGGAACGTCAGTAAACCGCCACGACTCTTGATCCGTGCAGTATCAATCAAATACTGGGTGCTGGTCTCGATCAACATGATCTGAATCACGCCGCCGTCGATGCCGAGACGATCCACGGCTTCCTGATCGAGCCACTCGTCAGAGTTGCCGATGCGGTCGTCAGCCTTGGCAAAACGCGTGTACAGCAGATAATGCGCGCCAGCGTCACGAGCTTCGCCCATTGCCTGATCGAGGCCTTCCGGCGCACGCGCGCGACGAACCATCGGGAAGTATTCGACGAAACCCTTGAAGGCTTCTTCGGCCACCACATTGGGGCGTGGATATGAACCACCCGGCGGGGCGAACGCACCTTGGGCGATGTAGATGAACGAGTCCGGTTGAATACGGAAGTTGTTCACCCGACGGCTGTCGCTGTGGTCCAGCAATCCTGCATCGCTCATCTGGTAGCGAGTGCCTTCGGCCATATCGCTGACAGTCATACAGCCGCCAAGCGCCAAAACGGCCAGCAGCAAAACCAGGCTACGCATCCTATTCCTCCAGAGGCCGGTGACGGAAAACCGGCGAATGGCCGTTGGATGCAGCTTTTGCGCCAGCTCGGGATCTTTGTCGAATGAAGGATGGCTTTCGCGAGCAGGCTCGCTCCCACAGGATTACGAAAACCCTGTGGGAGCGAGCCTGCTCGCGAAAAAGAGGTATCAGCCGCCGATAATCTTCATGACTGTTGCGCCGCCAGAAAACGCCACTTCCTGCTTGTCCCCTAACGCTTTGACCAGCAAACGCTGCAGCGCCGGCAAGGCTTGATGACGCGGTTTGTCGAGCAGATCGCCGACATAGTGGCGGTTACTCGACGACAGGCAACCGTGCAGCCAACCGGTCGACGACAGGCGCAAACGCGAGCAGGTCCGGCAGAACGGCACGCTTTCGTTGGCGATCACGCCAAAGTTGCCCAGCCCAGGGATCGCATAACGCACGGCCGTGGCGTCCACAGGCGCATCGGTTTGCGCATACTCGTAGCGCTCGCCAATCAGCTCCAGCAACTGTTGCAGGCTGACGAACTGTTGCAGGAACGCATTGTTGTCCTTGGCCAGATGGCCCATGCGCATCAACTCGATGAAACGCAGTTCGTATCCGCGCGCCAGGCAGTAATCGAGCAGCGGCATCACCTGATCAAGGTTCTGCCCGCGCAATGGCACCATGTTGACCTTGATCTTCATCCCAGCGGCGCTCGCCTGATCCATGCCATCGAGCACGGTAGCCAGGTCACCGCCACGGGCAATGCTGCGGAACGCGCCGGCGTCGAGAGTATCGAGGGACACATTAATCCGACGCAGACCGGCATCCACCAGCAGCGGGAGTTTTTTCGCGAGGAGTTGACCGTTGGTCGTCAGGCTGATGTCGTCCAGGCCCATCTTGCCGACAGCCGTCATGAACGATTCGAGTTTGGGGCTGACCAGCGGCTCACCGCCAGTAATGCGCAAGCGCTCGATGCCAGCGGCTTCGATCAGATACGCCACGCCACGTGCCATGGCTTCGGCCGACAGTTCATCCTGCGCAGCCACCAACCGCTTGCCGTTAGGCACGCAGTAGGTACACGCGTAATTGCAGGCTGAGGTCAGGCTGATGCGCAAATTGCGAAAACGCCTGCCTTGACGGTCAACGATCATGATCACTCCGGCGATAGAATTTCGAGCTGCTAAAACTTGACTCACAAATCAAGTTTTAGCAAGCCCTATGCCTGAGTATATTCCTGCGGTACCGCGTCATGTAGCGAAATCATGGCGCAATAAGGCAGCTGAATGGTTCAGCTGCTTGGGGTTTCCGGATCGCGCTTGCGCTTGTTGCCCATACGCACGCCGATGTCCATCAGGAACTGGAAGAAACCTTCCTGATCTTCCAGCACATTGCTCCAGAACGGCGAGTGATACAGCGCGACAGCGCCGTGCACCAGGGCCCAGGCCGCGCAATAGTGGAAGTAAGGCGGCACGTCTTCGAGCTTGCCTTCGCTGATGCGGCCCTTGATCAGCAGGGTCAGGCGTTCAAAGTTCGAGGCACGGATCTTGTGCAGCTCCTCGACCATTTCTGGTACCTGATTGCCCTTGACCACCTTCTCTTCGAGGCGGTCGAACAGGCGATAGCGCTGCGGGTCGCGCATGCGGAATTCGAAGTAGGCGCGGGACAGCGCTTCCTTGTCCTTGTCGACATCAGCCGAATGCAGCAGCTCGTTCAAATCACGCTCGTAGTCGAGCATCAGGCGCAGATAGATCTCGGCCTTGGATTTGAAGTGCTTGTAGATCGTGCCTTTGCCGATACCCACGGCATCAGCAATCATCTCGACGGTGACACTGTCTTCACCTTGGTCGAGGAACAGCTTGAGCGCGGTATCGAGAATTTCTTGCTCGCGGCGACGAAACTCACGGACCTTACGAGGTTCTTTGTGCATAAGAAAAGGTCTGAAGGGTCAAAATTCGAAGCCGCGTATTATGCCTAACTTGCGCAAAAATGCACGGATCATCCGACCATATCTGTGTTTCTTGTTCGTTTTGAGAACGTTTTGGGCGCAATGAGAACTCAACTGAAGCGAACGTATTCCAAATTTGTTTAAAAACCCCGACCAGCTAACTGGACTGCGCGCCAGACTGATCAATACTTGAACTGTCGGGCGACATCTCCCCCAAGTGTCGCGCCGATAAAGGTACCAAGGGACCGCGTGCCTTTGTTTTACTCCTAATGGTCTTAACCCGGATTCACCCCCCAGAACCCGGGTTTTTTTTGCCTGCGATTTAACGCGTGGCCCAGCTACCTGCACATCACAACTGTAAGGGCTGCCGCAGGCTTCGATCTGTGGCCTTTGCCTGTCAAAATCAAGATCAAAAGATCGCAGCCTTCGGCAGCTCCTACACGGCCGATTTAACGGAGGCCAGCGGAAACAGGCGCTTGAAGTTCTCGGTGGTCTGTTCGGCAAACCGCTCGTAGTTCTCACCGCGCAACATCGCCAGGAATTCCGCCACTTCACGCACGTATTGCGGCAGATTCGGCTTGCCGCGATAAGGGATCGGCGCCAGGTACGGCGAATCGGTTTCTACCAGCAGGCGATCCGCCGGCACCTTGCTCGCGACATCGCGCAGCGCATCGGCATTGCGGAACGTGACGATACCCGACAAGGAAATGTAATAGCCCATGTCCAGCGCAGCCTTGGCCATGTCCCAGTCTTCGGTGAAGCAATGCAGCACACCGGCCTGGGGCAACGCCGCTTCGCGCAGCAGTTCAAGGGTATCGGCGCGAGCGCCACGGGTATGGATGATCACCGGTTTGCCGGTCTGCTGCGCGGCTTGCAGGTGCAGGCGGAAAGACTCCTGCTGCAATTCGGCGGCTTCCGGCTCGTAGTGATAGTCCAGACCGGTTTCGCCGATCGCCACCACCTTCGGGTGATTAAGTTCGTGCAGCAACCAGTCCAGCGCAGGCGCCGCGCCCGGCTGTACATCCAGCGGATGCACGCCAACCGAACAATCAACGTCGTCGTAACGCTCAGCCAGCGCTTTGACGTCGGCGGCGTTATCGGCACTCACACCGATGCACAGAAAGTGCCCTACTCCGCGCTCGCGTGCCGCATCAAGTGCGGCATCCAGCGAGCCGTCATGGGCAGCGAGGTCGAGGCGATCAAGGTGACAATGGGAATCTACGAGCATAAAAAGACGGTTACTTACATCGTATGAGTGGGACGGTCGGATTTAAGCGCTCCGGCCAGATGGGTTTCGATGCGACTGCGCGCGGTGTTGTCGCCATCGTTGAACTGCACGCCGACACCGGCGGCGCGGTTACCTTGTGCACCTTTGGGAGTGATCCAGGTGACTTTGCCGGCAACCGGAATCTTCTCGGCCTCGTCCATCAGGTTGAGCAGCATGAACACCTCATCGCCCAACCTGTAGCTCTTGTTGGTCGGGATGAACAAGCCACCGTTCTTGATGAACGGCATGTAAGCGGCGTAAAGCACCGACTTGTCCTTGATGGTCAGAGACAAAATGCCGTTGCGCGGGCCCGGGCTGACAGATTCATTCATGTTGACCTCCACTGCTGATGCTCAGAGTCTAGGTACATTCTTATCTTTGACCAGGCAATCCCGCCCATTGCACCAACAATGCTTCAAGCAACAGTGCCGGATTGAGGTTGGCCTTGCTCATGACTTTCTGGCGCTGGGCGAGAATCCAGTCCTGAATCTCGAGAACTTTGCCCTGCGCGCTTTTCTGCGCCAGATACTGCACGACTTTACGCATATCGGTCAGACCGAGACCCGCTTCATCCTGCGTCAATTGATAGCGCAGGATCAGGCTCGACCAATCACAGAACCAGTCGAACAGCCGCAGCATCGGTATGCTTTTCCATTCTTCGGCCAGTTGTGTCGGCGATTGCTGTTGCTTGAGCAACTTCTTCACGCCCTCGACCACTTGCGCGCGCTGTTCGCGCACACCCTGCGACTGCAGACTGACCGCCATCAGCGGCGATCCGGCGGCCAGCGTCAGCAGTTCGACACGTTCGTCTTCGGAGCAATCCGGCAAAGCCTGAGCCAGCCATTGCAAGCTCATCGCCTCGCCCGGCAACGGACAGGCCTGCTGTACGCAGCGGCTCTTGATCGTCGGCAGCAAACGGCTGGTCTGATGGCTGACCAACAGCAAAACCGTATCGCCGGACGGCTCTTCAAGGCTTTTCAGCAAGGCGTTGGCGGCGTTGATATTCATCGACTCGACCGGCTCGATCAGCACCACTTTGCGCCCGCCCAGTTGCGCGGTCTGCACCACGAAGCTGACCAGATCACGCACCTGATCGACCTTGATGGCCTTGTCGGCTTCTTCCGGTTCGAGGATGTAATTGTCAGGGTGGCTACCAGCCTTGAGCAGCAGGCAGGATTTGCACTCGCCGCAGGCTTCCGGTGTCGGCCGCTGGCAAAGCAGGCTCGCCATCAAACGTTCGGCCAGCGCACGCTTGCCGATACCAGCCGGGCCGTGCAGCAGATAGGCGTGCGCGTGCTGCTTACGCCCGGCCAGTTGCTGCCAGAGACTGTCCTGCCATGGATAGGCCTCAGCCACGGGCCAGCTCCAGCAGATTCGGAATCAGGGTATCCAGCGATTGCTGTACCTTGGCCAACGGCTGACCGGCGTCAATGCGCACATAGCGCGCAGGATCGGCTTCAGCACGTTTGAGAAACGCATTGCGCACTGCCTCGAAAAACGCCCGGCCTTCCAGCTCGAAACGATCCAGACGACCACGGGCACTGGCGCGGGCCAGGCCGATTTCCACCGGCAGATCGAAAATCAGCGTCAGGTCCGGGCGCAGATCGCCTTGCACAAAGGTTTCCAGCGTGGCGATGCGCTCGAGCGACAAGCCGCGACCGCCGCCCTGATAGGCGTAAGTCGAATCGGTGAAGCGATCGCACAGCACCACGGCACCACGCACCAGTGCCGGGCGGATCACCTCGGCCAGGTGCTGGGCGCGTGCGGCGAATACCAGCAGCAATTCGGCATCCGGGGTCATGACTTCGTCAGCTGGCGCCAACAACACCTCGCGAATTCGCTCGGCCAGTGGCGTACCGCCGGGCTCACGGGTCAACACCACCTCGATACCGGCGGCGCGCAGGCGCTCGGAGAGGTATTCGCGGTTGGTGCTTTTGCCGGCGCCTTCCGGGCCTTCCAGCGTAATAAACAAGCCAGTCACAGGCAGTCCTTAATCAAAGTCATTGCGTGTTTTGTGGGGCGGCGGCTTCCGGTGCCGGGGTCGGCGCAGGCTCCTGAGCTGGAACCTGCGGCAACGCTTCCGGCGCCGTATCCGGTGATGCACCTGGAAGCGCTTCTTCCGTCGCCGGGGCCGCTTCAGGCGTCACCGCAGGCGCCGGGCTGGAACGATAATCCGCGCGGCGCTTGAGCTGATATTCACGCACCGCATTGTTATGCGCATCCAGATCATCAGAGAAGACATGGCTGCCGTCGCCACGGGCAACGAAATACAGGCTGGTACCTTCGACCGGATTCAGCGCCGCATGAATCGCTTCACGCCCGACCATCGCAATCGGTGTCGGCGGCAGGCCAGGAATCACATACGTGTTATACGCCGTCGGCTCTTTCAAGTGCGCACGGGTCAACTTGCCGGTGTAGCGATCGCCCAGGCCATAGATGACTGTCGGATCGGTCTGCAACTGCATCCCCAAGGCCATTCGACGCACGAAGACGCCAGCAATCTGCCCGCGCTCCTGGGGTACGCCGGTCTCTTTCTCGACCAGCGAGGCCATGATCAGCGCTTGATAAGGCTCGGTGTACGGCACATCGGCAGAACGGCTTGCCCACTCTTTCGCCAGGACTTCGTCGAGGCGATCAAAGGCTTTCTTCAGCAACTCGGCATCAGACATGCCACGCACGAAGCGGTAGGTATCGGGGAAGAAACGGCCTTCCGGGAACAGACCTTTATGACCAATCTTCGCCATGACGTCGCTGTCGCTCAAACCGTTCAGGGTCTGTTCGATTTTCTCGTCCTTGGCCAATGCGGCGCGCACTTGATGGAAGTTCCAGCCTTCCACCAGGGTCAGGCTGTACTGAACCACGTCGCCACGTTTCCACGAGTCGATCAGACCGTTGACGGTCATGCCCGGCTGCATGCGGTATTCGCCGCTGTGGATCGGTGTACCCGCGAGGTTGAAGCGCCAATAGACCCGCAACCAGAACGCGTCCTTGATGACGCCATCGGTTTCGAGTCCAAGAAAAGTACGGGTCGGTGTCGAGCCTTTCGGCACATCCAGCAGTTCTTCCTGCGTGATGTTCAGGGGCTGTTCCAGCGCGGAGTGAATCATCCAGGCGCTGGCGCCCAGCAACAGCCCTGCCAGAACCAGTCCGGTTTCCAGCAGCAGCAAAAGTTTACGTCTCACTAATCAGGCATCCAGTAGGGCGCGGGCAATGGTTTGCAGTTTACGGGTGAGCGGGCCAACCGGCCAGCTCAGTGCAGCGTAGGCGCGTACCGGCCAGACGCCATAAACGCTGTTGCAGAGAAACACTTCATCGGCCCATTGCAGCTGTTCGAGGCTGATGTCGGCGATTTGTGTGGGGATGGCCAAAGACTCGGCCTGAAACAATATTTCGGCACGCATCACGCCGGCAACGCCGCAGCGCTTCAAGTCCGGCGTGATCAACACACCGTCGCGCACCAGAAACACATTGCTGAACACTCCTTCGATGACTCGACCGGCCTGATCAAGCATCAAGCCTTCGGCGTGCTCGCTGTCCTGCCATTCGGCGCGGGCGAGCACCTGTTCAAGGCGATTGAGGTGTTTGAGTCCGGCGAGTAACGGCTGTTTGGCCAGGCGCGTGCTGCACGGAAACAGGCGCACGCCCTGCTCGGCATGAACAGCAGGATAAGCAGCAGGAGGATTGCCTTGCAGAATGCGTCGACCCGGTGCGGCAGGGTCGGGCGCATAACCGCGCAAGCCGTCGCCACGGGTGAGGATAAGCTTGAGCACGCCCTCGCCCATCGCTGCCGCATAACTCAGCAGCTCTTGGCGAATCAGCTCGATATCGGCCGCGATGGCCAGACGTGAACAACCATCGGCCAATCGCCTCAGGTGTCGATCCAGCAGGATCGGCTGACCATTGCGCACAGCGATGGTCTCGAACAGACCATCGCCGTAAGCCAGGCCGCGATCTTTCAGCGACAGACTGTCAGCCGGTTGACCGTCGACCCAGCAGTCCATCAGCCTGCGAACCGACGGAACGCCAGGGTGCCGTTGGTGCCGCCAAAACCGAAGGAGTTGGACAGCACGACATCGATGTCCATGTTGCGCGCGGTGTGCGGCACAAAATCGAGATCGCAGCCTTCGTCCGGCTCTTCGAGGTTGATGGTCGGTGGCGCCACTTGGCTGTTGATCGCCAGCACGCTGAAGATTGCTTCCACCGCGCCCGCCGCGCCCAGCAGGTGACCGGTCATCGACTTGGTCGAGCTGACTGCCAGTTTGTAGGCGTGTTCACCGAACACCGACTTGATCGCATTGGCTTCGGCAAGGTCGCCGGCCGGGGTCGAGGTACCGTGGGCATTGATGTACTGCACTTGATCGACGTTGATCTTCGCGTCGCGCAGGGCGTTGGTGATGCAGCGCGCTGCACCGGCGCCGTCGGCCGGTGGCGAGGTCATGTGGAACGCATCGCCGCTGGTGCCGAAACCGATCAGTTCGGCATAAATGGTCGCACCGCGTGCCTTGGCATGTTCCAGTTCTTCAAGAACCAGTGCACCGGCACCGTCGGACAGCACGAAACCGTCACGGCCCTTGTCCCATGGACGGCTGGCGCGAGTCGGCTCATCGTTGCGGGTCGACAGCGCACGGGACGCGCCGAAGCCGCCCATGCCCAGACCGCACGCGGCCATTTCAGCACCACCGGCAATCATCACGTCGGCTTCGTCGTACATGATGTTGCGCGCCGCCATGCCGATGCAGTGCGTACCGGTGGTGCATGCAGTGGCGATGGCGTAGTTAGGTCCCTGTGCGCCCAGATGGATGGACAGGAAACCGGAAATCATATTGATGATCGAGCCTGGCACGAAGAATGGCGAGATTCGACGCGGGCCCGTCTCATGCAGAGTACGGCTGGTTTCTTCGATGTTGGTCAGACCGCCGATACCCGATCCCATGGCCACGCCAATGCGTTCACGGTTGGCGTCGGTGACTTCGAGCCCTGCATTGCGCACGGCTTGAAAGCCGGCAGCGAGACCGTACTGAATGAACAGGTCGAGCTTGCGCGCTTCCTTGACCGACAGGTATTCCTCGACATTGAAACCCTTTACCGAGCCGCCAAAGCGGGTGGAATAGGCAGACCAATGCCACTGCGGCCAGCCAGAATGCCCTGCCAACTGCTCGGCACATCCGTGCCCAGTGGCGACAACATACCCATACCGGTGACTACGACGCGTCTACGCGACACAGCACTCTCCTTTTTCAAATGACGACGACTTTGCATCAGGCCTAAAGAAAAAACCGCACGCCATGATGGCAGTGCGGTTTTTCCATGACAGCAAACAACGATTACAAACTATTACGCCTGGTGGCTAGTAACGTAGTCGATTGCAGCTTGTACAGTAGTGAT
>NZ_JBIUVX010000020.1:48196-97938 GCF_044743175.1 Pseudomonas sp. NPDC087690 | reverse complement strand
CTACAGCGGGCCTTTCCCGCCGAGTTGCAAGGTCGCGACCTGATGGATGCGGCACAGACAGGTACCGGTAAAACCGGCGGTTTCGCCCTTCCGATCCTGGAGCGGTTGTTCCCCAACGGTCACCCGGACAAATCCCAGCGTCATGGCCCGCGCCAACCGCGCGTACTGGTCCTGACCCCGACCCGCGAACTCGCGGCCCAGGTTCACGAGAGCTTCAAGATCTACGCCCGTGACCTGAAATTCGTCAGCGCCTGCATCTTCGGCGGCGTCGGCATGAACCCCCAGGTTCAGGCCATGTCCCGTGGCGTCGACGTGCTCGTTGCCTGCCCGGGTCGCTTGCTCGATCTGTGCGGCCAGGGCAGCGTTGACCTGTCCCACGTGGAAATCCTCGTCCTCGACGAAGCCGACCGCATGCTCGACATGGGTTTCGTGCACGACGTGAAGAAAGTTCTCGCGCGTCTGCCGTCCAAGCGTCAGAACCTGCTGTTCTCGGCGACGTTCTCCAAGGACATCACCGATCTGGCCGGCAAGCTGCTGCACAACCCGGAACGCATCGAAGTGACGCCGCCGAACACCACGGTCGAGCGCATCGAACAACGCGTCTTCCGTCTGCCGGCCAGCCACAAGCGTGCGCTGCTGGCGCACTTGATCACCGCCGGCGCGTGGGAACAGGTGCTGGTGTTTACCCGCACCAAGCACGGCGCCAACCGTCTGGCCGAGTACCTGGACAAGCACGGCCTGCCGGCTGTGGCGATCCACGGTAACAAGAGCCAGAACGCGCGCACCAAAGCGCTGGCCGACTTCAAGGCCAACCAGGTACGCATCCTGGTCGCCACCGACATCGCCGCGCGCGGCCTGGACATCGATCAGTTGCCACACGTGGTCAACTTCGAACTGCCGAACGTCGATGAAGATTACGTTCACCGTATCGGCCGTACGGGCCGTGCCGGTCGTTCGGGCGAAGCGATCTCGCTGGTTGCCCCGGACGAAGAAAAACTGCTGAAAAGCATCGAACGCATGACCAAGCAGAAAATCGCCGACGGCGACCTGATGGGCTTCGATTCGAGCACCATTGAAGCCGAGAAGCCGGAAGTGCGCGAGCGTCCGGACGTGCGCAACCCGCGCAATCCACGTGGCCCACGCGGCGACGGGCCGAATGGCGGCGGCGGTGGTGGCGGTCGTAAAGACAAAGGCAAGGACAAGGGCAAAGACAAGCCGGCCGGTGAACGTGGCGAGCGCCCTGCCCGTCAGCAGAAACCGCGCGAAGGCACTCCGGCCCGTGAACAGCGTCCGAGCCAGCCGCCGCGTGCTGCTGCCGATCGCGCACCGGACGAGTTCCTCGACGACGATATCGATAACTTCGGTAACCGCGTTGATTACGTGCCGAAGCCGGCTCCTGCTGGCGGCCGTGGTCGTCGTCCAGGCGCACCGGCTCAAGGTGCTGGCGCAGGTTCGGGCGCACCACGCGGCGGTCAGTCGCAAGGTCGCCAGAACGGCCCGCGCAACAGCAACGGTTCAAGCACCGGCACCCCGCCAGCCAAACGCAGCGGCCCGCGCAACGGCGCACCGCGTGATGGTCAGTCGGGTCGTCGCGACGATTCCGCCTCGTCCTCGCGCAACCGTCGTCCGGCCCGTGACGATCAGCCACGCAGCGAGCCAGCCGTACAGAACCCGCGCAGCAATGGCCCAAAGATCATGCACAAGGAATCGAAAGCCGACCGCTTCCCGACGCCTGAGCAGCTCGATCAACTGCCAAGCCGTCCGCGTGGTGAAAAACCAGCCTTGCTGACCCGCAATCGCTGAGTTAACACCGCCATAAAAGATGCCCCGCCTCGCAAGAGCCGGGGCATTTTTTATGGCGCCACAAATACCCCTGAATCACCGCATATCCCCTGTGGGAGCGAGCCTGCTCGCGAAGGCGCCGGGTCAGTCAGCAATGATGTTGCCTGAATGACTGCTTTCGCGAGCAGGCTCGCTCCCACAGGGGATGTGTGTGTGTCGCAGACAATAAAAAACGCCCCCGGCCTTTCGACCGGGGGCGTTTTTCTGTGGCGAGCGAAAGTTATTTAACTTTCACACCTTCCAGCGAGATGTCCAGATCCGCAGTTTGCGAAGTAGGACCTGGGCCCTTGATCCCGAAATCGTTCAGGTTGAGGGTGGTCTTGGCGTTGAAGCCAGCACGCTCGCCGCCCCATGGATCCTTGCCTTCGCCGTTGAACGTAGCCTTGAAGGTCACAGGCTTGGTCACGCCGTGCAGGGTCAGGTCGCCGGTCACGTCAGCCGTCTTTTCACCGGTCGACTTAACCGCGGTGGAGACGAACTTGGCATCAGCAAACTTGCCAACGTCGAGGAAGTCTTTGCTGGCGATGTGCTTGTCACGTTCAGCGTGGTTCGACCACAGGCTGGCGGTTTTCACATCAACCGAGATCTTGCTGGCTTCAGGCTTGGCCGAATCCCACGAGAACGTACCGTCGAAATCCTTGAAAGTACCGTGGATGAAGCTGTAGCCCAGGTGGCTGATTTTCCAGTCAACGAAGGCGTGCTGACCTTCCTTGTCGATTTTGTAGTCCGCTGCCATGGCCTGAGCCGAGAGCAGTGCAGAACCGATTGCCAGAGCGGCCAGAGTCTTTTTCAACATGCTTTCTTTTCCTTTGAGTCGAGGTTGAATTTCAGGCTTTGCGACCGAGCATTCGTGTCAGGGTCGCATCACGATCGATAAAGTGGTGCTTCAATGCTGCCAACGCATGGAGACCGGAAAAAATTACCAGCGCCCACGCCAGCCAGAGATGAATCACCCCGGCGGTATCTGCCTGATCCGGTAGTCCGGAAACCAGTGCAGGAACTTCAAACAGGCCAAACACCGGGATCCCGACACCGTCTGCGGTGGAAATCAGGTAACCGGCAAGCATCACAGCGAACAGCGCCAGATACAGAAACCCGTGGCCGAACTTGGCGCCGATGCGGGTAATCCGGCTGTAGCTCTGCAGCGTCGGCGGTGGTGGGCTGATAAAGCGCCACAGCACCCGCAACACCATCACGGCCAGCAACACCAGGCCAATACTCTTGTGCAGATCCGGCGCTTCTTTGCGCCAGCTGCTGTAGTAATCCAGCCCGACCATCCACAAGCCCAGCGCGAACAGCCCGAAGACCACCAGCGCCACGCCCCAGTGCATGAAGATGCTGACCCAACCATAGCGCGAAGAAGAGTTACGTAGCTGCATTGCCCAAATCCTGTGAGAACTGCGAACCAAGACTAGCGAGTTATCTATCGAATTAAAGCGGAAAATTTCGCTTTGAAATATCGAGAAATACGATCAAGAGTCTGTAAGTGGCGTGTTAAGGAAAGATTAACGGGGAAAGTGTGGCGGGATGTTAGGTGGCAGATCCTGATGATGCGCTGTCTGGACAGGCCTCATCGCGGGCAAGCCCGCTCCCACAGTGGTCGGTGGCGTTCACAAATACTGCGTTCACCTCAGAAACCTGTGGGAGCTGGCTTGCCAGCGATGGGGCCCTCACAGGCAAAAAAAAGCGCGGCATACACGCCGCGCTTCTTCATTCACCGCAAGGCTTACTGCGCCTTGGTCTCGGTCGTTGCCGCTGGCTTGGCCGCTGGCTTCTTCGCCGGTTCAGCCTTCTTCGCTGCCGGTTTCGCCGCAGGCTTTTTCGCTTCGGTTTTAGCCGCCGGCTTCTTCGCCGCAGGCTTGGCCGCCGCTTTCTTCGCCGGTGCAGCTTTCACTGGTGCCGCAGGCTTCGGTGCTTCCACCGGAGCTGGCACAGGTGCCGGAGTCGGCGCAGGTGCTGGCGCGACCGGAGCTGGAGCCGGCTCTGGCGCCTTCACAGGCTCAGGCTTCTTGTCGTCATCCGAACCGCCGAACAGGTTGCTGAAGAAGTTGCCCTTCTTCGCCGCCACGGCACCCGCCGCGCCTGCCGCTGCTGCAGCCGGAACCACTTTCGCCGGTTCAAACGATTTGCCAGCCGCCAGGTCTTCAACCTGACTCGCCGCCCGCTGGCCGGTGCGCAATGCGCCTTCCAGCGTGCCCGGGTACAAGGTGTCGGTGTGTTCGCCGGCGAAGGTCACGCGTTGCAGCGGACGTTCCCACAGGCGCCAGAATTTGCTGATCTGGCCCGGGCCATAAGCCAGGTAAGCGCCGCCCATCGACGGGTCGGTGCTGTAGCGACGGATTTCATAACCGGTGAACGAGCCACGGGCCTGTGGATAAAACGCGTGCAGACGAATCAGCACCTGATCGACCATCTGCTTGTCGCCGAACGCCTGCATCACGCGGGCGTTGTCGCCGGACAGGTTGATCACCACGTTGGCGCCGCCCTTCAGCGCAGGTTCGATCCACAACATGCCGAGACCGGTGTTGCTGTAGATCTCGCCGGACATGCGCGCCTTGCTTTCCCACACCGGCGTCTTGAACTTCAGCATGATCTGGTCGCGCCAGCCGTAGTTGGTGCCTTTGATCGCGGCCAGATGCTGAGCATCCAGTGCCGGGGTCAGCGCAATCTTGTTCAGTGCGCGCAATGGCACGGCCAGTACGACGTAATCAGCCTGGTAGCCAACACTGCCGACCTTGACGGTCACGCCGTCCTTGTCCTGATTGATCGCCGACACCGGCGAGTTGGTCTTGATGGTCTTGATCTGTTTGACGAACGCCTGCGCCAGCACCTGGCTGCCGCCAACCAGACGCGAAGCGCGCAGGTCACGGTCGGAAACGCCACGATACACGCGGTTCTGCTGAGCGAAATACAGCAACGACAGACGCGAAGGTTCGTCGTAGTGAGTGCGGATGTCCTGGTTGATCAGCTGGCGCGCGGTGGCCGGCAGATTCTGCTTGTCGAGCCAGCTCGATACGGTGATCTGGTCCAGCGCGTGCAGCGTGCTGGTCGCCGCCGGGTTCTGCGGGTCGTCGATCGAGCGAGCCAGATCGTCGAGGGTTTTCTGGTAGCGCTTCAAGGCATCGGCGGTGGCCGGTTGCTTGGTCGCCAGATCAGCGGCGGAGAAATACTCGCCGTCGATCAGATAACCCGGGGTACGTACGAATTCCGGAGCCGGCGTGGTGCCCAGCTTGAATGTCGAAACGTACTTGTTCAGCACCGGCTGCGTCTTGTCGTTGCCAATCCACTCGCTGGTGGCCATGCCGGAGCGACCGCCCAGGCTCGGCTTGGCTTCGAGCAACGTGACCTGCCAGCCTTTGTTTTGCAGTTCGTAAGCGGCGGTCAGGCCCGACAGGCCGCCGCCGATCACGATTGCAGTTTTATCCTTGGCCAGCGCCGTAACGCTGAACAGCCCCAACATCACCAGCGCACAGGCGCGCAGCCAACCGACAGACATTCAGCGAACTCCGGAAATAACACAGAAAAAAGCAGTTGTGCGGGTCAGACAACCCAAAGAACCGCGAAGAATACGTTAGCCATCAAAACGCCGCCAGCGACGTCTATCGGCTCATACAAAGTAGCTCAATCGACACAATGGGTTGTCCCCGCGCGACGCATTGCATAGGCTTGCGCGATTGTTTGCCCGCGCCTGTCGCGAGCCGCCTCGAGGAGACTGTAAATGGGCCTGAATAACCAGTGGATGCAACGCGACCTCGCGGTGTTGTGGCATCCCTGCACCCAGATGAAAGACCACGAACAGCTGCCGCTGATCCCGATCAAGCGCGGCGAAGGCGTCTGGCTCGAAGACTTCGAAGGCAAGCGCTACCTCGATGCGGTCAGCTCGTGGTGGGTCAACGTGTTCGGTCATGCCAACCCGCGCATCAACCAGCGCATCAAGGATCAGGTCGATCAACTGGAACACGTGATTCTGGCCGGTTTCAGCCATCAACCGGTGATCGAGTTGTCCGAGCGTCTGGTGAAGATGACGCCGGAAGGGCTGAACCGGGTGTTCTACGCCGATAACGGTTCGTCCTGTATCGAAGTCGCGCTGAAAATGAGCTTTCACTACTGGCTCAATCGCGGCCAACCGAACAAAAAGCGCTTCGTCACCCTGACCAACAGCTACCACGGCGAGACCATGGCGGCGATGGCCGTCGGCGACGTGCCGCTGTTCACCGAAACCTACAAAGCGCTATTGATGGACACCCTCAAAGTGCCGAGCCCGGATTGCTATGGGCGCCCCGAAGGCATGAGCTGGGAAGAACACTCGCGCAACATGTTCGCCGCCATGGAACAGACTCTGGCCGAGAATCATGACAGCGTCGCGGCAGTGATTGTCGAGCCGTTGATTCAGGGCGCCGGCGGCATGCGCATGTATCACCCGGTGTATCTGACGTTGCTGCGCGAAGCCTGTGATCGCTACGGCGTGCACCTGATCCTCGACGAAATCGCCGTTGGTTTCGGTCGCACCGGGACGATGTTTGCCTGTGAGCAGGCCGGCATTCGCCCGGACTTCCTCTGTCTGTCGAAGGCCCTGACCGGCGGCTACCTGCCACTGGCGGCGTGCCTGACCACCGACGAGGTTTACAGCGCGTTCTACGATGACTATCCGACCCTGCGCGCCTTCCTGCACTCGCACAGCTACACCGGAAACCCGCTGGCGTGTGCGGCGGCACTGGCGACGCTGGATATCTTCGAGCAGGACAACGTTATCGAAAACAACAAGGCACTGGCCCAGCGCATGGCCTCGGCGACGGCGCATCTGGTCGATCACCCGAACGTCTCCGAAGTGCGCCAGACCGGCATGGTTCTGGCCATCGAGATGGTCAAGGATAAAGCCACCAAAGAGGCCTACCCTTGGCAGGAGCGCCGCGGTTTGAAGGTGTTCCAGCATGCGCTGGAGCGTGGTGCGTTGCTGCGCCCGCTCGGCAGCGTGGTGTATTTCCTGCCGCCGTACGTAATCACCCCGGAGCAGATCGACTTCCTCGCCGAAGTCGCTAGCGAGGGTATCGACATTGCTACGCGCGACAGCGTCAGCGTCGCCGTGCCGAAAGACTTCCATCCCGGCTTCCGTGATCCGGGCTAACGTGACCGCTCGTTCCCACGTTCCGCGTGGGCATGCAGCCCGGGACGCTCCGCATCCCAAAGCGGACGCAGAGCGTCCATTGAGGCATTCCCACGCAGAGCGTGGGAACGATCTAATCTGAGAGACCCGAAATGAGACTGTCCCGCTTCTTTATCGACGCCCCCCTGAGCACCGGCGAACACGAATTGCCGGAGGCCCAGGCGCATTACATCAGCCGCGTGCTGCGCATGGCCGAGGGCGATGCGGTGCAGTTGTTCGACGGATCTGGCCATGAGTTTCGCGGCGCTCTGCTGGAAGTCGGCAAGAAGCGCGTGACCGTGCAGATCGACGAGCAATTCGCCGGTCAGGTCGAATCGCCGCTGCACATTCACCTCGGCCAGGGTTTATCCCGTGGCGAGCGCATGGACTGGGCGATTCAGAAAGCCACCGAGCTGGGCGTGAATGAAATCACGCCGATCTTCAGTGATCGCTGTGAAGTCCGCCTCAAGGACGAACGCGCCGACAAACGCCTGCTGCACTGGCGTCAGGTGGCGATCAGCGCGTGCGAGCAATGTGGTCGTTCGCGGGTGCCGGTGATTCATCCGCCGGTGTTGTTGGCAGACTGGATCAAGCAGACCGAAGCCGAGTTGAAACTGGTGCTGCACCCGGTCGCGGAGCCGTTGGTGAGTCATGCCAAACCGGCGACGCTGGCGTTCCTGATCGGGCCTGAAGGTGGTTTGACGGACGCCGAAGTCGAGCAGGCCAAGGGCAACGGCTTCCACGCCGCTCGCCTCGGCCCGCGGGTCTTGCGTACCGAGACGGCGCCGGTGGTTGCACTGGCAGTGGCCCAGCAGCTTTGGGGGGATTTCTAATCCACAATTGGAATACGTTCCCCTGTAGGAGTGAGCCTGCTCGCGATAGCGGTGGATCAGCCACAAACGCTGTCGACTGACAGGACGCTATCGCGAGCAGGCTCACTCCTACAGGGGGATGGTGGCGTCTCTAGAGGACATAAAACAGAATCGCGACAAAGTGCAGCAAGCTCCCGGCAATCACGAACAGATGCCAGATCCCATGCGCGTGCCGCAGCCGGTGATCCAGGGCAAAAAAGATAATCCCCACCGTGTACAAAACCCCGCCTGACGCCAGCCAGGCAAACCCGGTAGTGCCCAGCGCCGCAATCAGCGGCTTCACCGCCACCAACACAATCCAGCCCATCACCGCATAAATCACGATCGACAGAATCCGCGCCTCTGATCGCGGTTTGATCTCTTGCAGGATGCCAATCAGCGCCAGCCCCCAGACAATCCCGAACAACGTCCAGCCCCACGGCCCGCGCAGGGTCACCAGGCAGAACGGCGTGTAACTGCCGGCAATCAACAGGTAGATCGAAAAGTGATCGACCTTCTTCATGATCGCTTTCTTGCGCCCGCGCACGCTGTGGTACACGGTGGATGCGCTGTAGAGCACCAGCAAGGTGAACGCGTAAATCGCCACACTGACAATCTTCCACGGGCTGCCGTCGAGGCAGGCGATCACCAACATCCACACGCCACCAATAAATGCCGCCACCGCCCCGACCAGATGGGTCCAGGCGTTCAATCGTTCTCCGTGATACATGTATTGCTTACCTCATATTCATTACCGCAGCGCGCAAGGCTCGGGCCTTGGGCGTAAAAGCGCAATCAAAAGATCGCAGCCTTCGGCAGCTCCTACCTTCGAACGCATTCCAATGCAGGAGCTGCCGAAGGCTGCGATCTTTTGATCTTCAAGGCACAATCGACGCATTCCAAAAAGAGTCCGCGCCATGCTGATCGACGAAGAATTGACCCTGAAAAAACTCGAGGTGTTCCTCGCTTTCATGCGCACCGGCAACCTCGCCCGTGCTGCTGCCGAGCTGCAGACCAGCAACGTCAGCGTGCACCGCGCCATTCACTCGCTGGAAAGCGCCCTGCGCTGCCCGCTGTTCAAACACGAAGGCCGCAACCTGACACCGCTGGAAAGTGCTTATGTGCTGGAGGAGCGCGCGCAGAAGCTGATCAACGACGTCGTCGAAAGCGTACGCCTGACCCGCGAAGCTGCCGGGTTCTCTGCCGAACGCTTCAAACTCGGATCCTTGTATTCGCTGACAGTGAAAACCGTGCCGCAACTGATCATGGGCCTGAAAATCCGCCGCAGCGAACTCAACATCGACCTGATACTCGGCTCGAACATCGACCTGCTCTACAAGCTGAAGAACATGGAAGTCGACGCGATACTGGTGTCGCTGGACGACAGCATCAACGACCCGGATTGCGAGCAGATTGCGTTGTTCTCCGACGACATCTTCCTCGCCACCCCGGCGGATTCAAAGTTTGCCCAGCGCAGTGAAGTGGATCTGGCGGAAGTGCGCGATGAAACCTTCATTACCCTGACCCAGGGCTTTGCGACGCATCAGGACGGCAACCGGGTGTTCAAGCAGGCGGGGTTCGAGCCGAAGGTGGCGATGCAGGTGAATGACATTTTCACGCTGTTGAGCATGGTCAGTTCGGGGGTGGGTTATGCGTTGCTGCCAGGAAGGATTGCGGCGGTGTATGAGAATCGGGTGAAGCTGATTCCGTTGCAGGCGAAGTATCGGTTGCAGCAGCACATTGGCGTAGTGTTTTTGAAAGCCAAGGAGCGCGATCCGAATTTGCTGGCGTTGTTGGCGGAGTGTCGGATGTATGCGAATCGGCAGTTGGTGGATTAACAGCAGATCAAGAGCCTACCCCCTCACCCCAGCCCTCTCCCCCAAGGGGGCGAGGGGGAAAGGGAGCAGATCGGGGGCTTTTCAAAACCTGAGTTCGACTCAGGAATTTCAGGTCGGCGTACCTCCAACATCCACCTCGGTCAGTCCTCTCTCCCTCAAGGGGTAGAGGGAGCAGATCTCCATGGGTCTCAAAGCCTGAGTTCGACTCAGGACTTTCAGGTCGATGTATAACGCCAAAACACCTCGGTCAGTCCCCTCTCCCTCCGGGAGAGGGCTAGGGTGAGGGGCTTTTGATTTTCAGCCCACAATCCCGCGAACAATGAAGAACAACAGCGACGGCCCAAGCAAACACCCCAGCCCGGTGTGGAACGTAGCCGTCAACGCCCCATAAGGCACCAACCGCCGATCCGTCGCCGCCAGCCCCGCCGTCACACCGCTCACTGTCCCGGCCAAGCCACCGAACACCATCGCCGAACGCGGGTTATCCAGGCCCATCCAGCGCGCCGCGACCGGCGTGCCGACCATCACCAGAATCGCCTTGATCAACCCGGTGGCAATCGACAGCGCCATCACATCCGAGGTCGCGCCAATCGCCGCACCGGTCACCGGCCCGACGATATAAGTCACCGCGCCCGCGCCAATGGTGGTCATGCTCACCGCATCGCGATAACCGAACGCCCAGGCCATGCACGCGCCGACAATGAACGGCAGGATCGTGCCGAGCAGCAAGGCAATCACACCAATCAACCCGGCCTTCTTCGCCTCGGTCGCCTGCACTTCAAACGCAGTGGCCACAATCGCAAAATCACGCAGCATCGCCCCACCCATCAGGCCGATGCCGGAGAACAACGTCAGGTCCGCCAGACCTTTCTGGCCACCGGTCATGGTGCCGCCGACCCACGCCAATACCAGCCCAATAACAATGGCAATCGCCGAGCCGTGAATGCGTCCGAACGTCAGGCGTTTGGACAGAACCACCGACACCCACATGATCACGCCGACAAAAGCGAATGCAGTGACCAGTCCGTTATGTTCCAGACCTTTCTCGATGAGATCCCACATATCAGCGGCCTCCTACTGGCGTGCCGACCGGGGAGATTTCCGCCGGCTCGTCGGGCAATGGCTCGCCTTTATGCGTGCGGCTGATCAAGGCAATCGTGCAGCCACAAACCACCACCGAACCGATTGCCGCCAGCACCGCCACCGGGCCACCGTGCAGCGCAGTGACAACGTTCTGTTGCGCCGCCATCGCGACCACCACCGGAATGTACATCGCGCCCCAGAAGCCGACGCCCATCTCGCATTCCTTGGTCATGCCGCCGCGCTTCTGCATCCACAACCGCGCGCAGATCAACAGGATCATGGCGATGCCGACCCCGCCGACATTGGATTTGACGCCCAACAACACGCCGAGCATGTCACCCATGATCACCCCTGCCAGCGTACAGATCGCGAGCAGCGCCACACCGTAAATAATCATTGTTGTAGTCCTCAAAGTGCATCGTCGAATGTTGTTTTTGTTGTTCGAAGCTTGAGTCGGCGGTTTTAAGGTTGGCGACCACCCTCCTCACGCAACAGCGCCTGCAAGGTGTCGAGACGCGCACTGTCGAAGGCTGTGACCGTGCCTTGCTCGAACACCCGGCGCGCCAGCCCGGTCAGCACCGCACCGGGCGGCAGTTCGATCTGTAAACGCACGCCGCGCTCATAAGCGCTTTGCACGGTGCCGCGCCAGTCCACCACGCGGCACATGTTGAAGGCGAGGTCGTCGCGCAGCGCTTCTACTTTGCTCACAGGGCGTGCGCGACTGCCGCTCAGGTAGGCGACCCGAGGGGTTTTCAGTTCAATTTTGGCGAAAGCTTCGGCGAGGGTTTGCGCCGGTTTTTCCAGCAATGGGCAGTGCGACGGCACGCTCACTGCCAAACGTTTTGCCAGACCAGCGCCGCGACTGCGCGCCAGTTCGGCCACGGTTTGCATGGCCTTGTCGCTACCCGCAATCACCACTTGGTTATCGGCGTTGATGTTGGCCAGATACACCGGCAAATCCTCGCTGTGCACCTGCGCCAGCAGCGTTTCGACTGTGGATAACTGCAGACCGATGATCGCGGTCATGCCGTAGCCTTGTGGATAAGCCTGTTGCATCAGTTCGCCGCGCAGGCTGACCAGATGCAACGCGTCGCTGAAGCTCAAAGAACCGGCAACCACCGCTGCCGGGTAAGCGCCGATGGAAAGACCGGCGACGTAATCCGCTGTGAGTCCGTCCTGCAATAACTGCCGTGAAGCAGCGACACCAGCGATCAGCAGGCAGAGTTGAACCGCTCTTGTCGTGCGCAGTGCTTCGCTGGAATCGAGCAGCAAAACATCCTTACCAAGCACATCACTGGCTTCGACCAAGGTTTCGCGAGGCAAGCGCTGAAGCATGCCCGCTTGCTGCGCGCCCTGGCCGGGGAACACCAGCAGACTGCTCACGCTGCCTGCTCCTGCGGGTTCCACGGATCAATCACCAGGCAAGCCTGATGAGCATTTTTCAGCAACACGCGCGCCGAACCGCTGGCCCATTCACGCAACGCCACAGCGCCTAGCGGCGTCTGCAATTGCATATCGACCCGGCACACGGCTTGATCGAAAATCGCGACAAATTTGCGTGCCTGATTACGGGTGATCAGTTGCGGTGTACGCAGAATCAAATCGAGGTCGCTGGCCGCGTGCATCGCGGTAGAACCACTGGCCAGTTCAAACCCGACACTGCCGCTGACACCCCAGACCCAACCGCAATCATCAAGCATTGGCCGCAGTTGTTTGAGCGCCTGCATGACCGGCAGATCGCGCTCGCTGTCGACGTGACACAGCGCTTCCGGACTGACCCGACAGGCAATCGAATCGACCGCCATAAACGCCGCCAGCCGCTGCTCGCGCAGCACACCGCGCACCCCGACCGCGACGAAACCTTCCTCGCTCAACGCCCGCCGCACCACCACCGGTTGCCCGGCGGCGAGCGACTCGACTGCCCACAGCGACGCATCCGCCGGCAACTGCGCCGGGGTCATGCCCCAGAGCAGATCGTGGGCCAGAGGCGTGTTCACCACTGTGCCCTCAGCAATTCGCGAACCTTGCTGGAGGCAGTACGATTTTTCGCGCCGAGACGATTGCTCAAGTCAGTACCGGTGATATCACCGATGGCTTGCTTGAGGCATTCCTTCACCCGCGCCAGATCCTCTGCGGTTGGCTGCTCAATCTGCTGCACCGACAGGGTTTCCCAGAGCAAACCGAGGCTCGCATAACTGTCGATGTCATAAGCCATTGGCGGCACACTGGCGGCCAGCGCTTCCAACTCTTCAACACTGCGCAACGTCACCCGCGCCGCCGAAGCCTTGCCCATCGCATGCACCATCACGCCCGGATCACGCAGCGCAATCAAACGATTGGCCTGATAACCGTGAGCCAGAAACGCTCCGGACATCGCCTTACCGACCAACAACGCAATCACTGGATGCCCGGCCAAACGTGCGCGGGCATAACTGTCCGCCGCCCCGGCCAGCGCCTGATGAATACCGAGCGCTTCTTCGCGCCGACCATAAGCCTGGCTCGGCACATCGACGATGGCGATGATCGGACGCTTCTGCGCTTTATCACGATCAGCAGTGATCACGTCATCCACAGCCTTGGCCAGACCCCAGCCTTCGAGCAATCCGACCTCGCCATTGCGAGCACGCGGAAAACGATTGTCCGGGTCAGCGACCACCGCGATAAAACGCCCCAGCTCACCGTCAGCAACCTTCAACGAGGCCGGCAGCCCTTCAACAGCCACAGCGCCCGCGCTCAAGGCGTTGAACCAGTTCAAACCGCGCAATGAATAGCCACTCATGAGCGCTCTCCTTGATACAGATCGCGAACCACCGACGGTTCGATTTGCGGGTCAGTGTTCAGACTGCCGAGGCGTTGCAAGAACCATTCGGCGCGTTGGCTGCGTGGTTGTGTCGGCAAACCTTGCTGCAGCAATTCGCCAACCTGCTGACGAATCTTCGCTACGTCATCAGCGACATAACGATCCACCAGACCACTGGCATAACGCTGCTCGCCTCCGGTCAGGCTCCAGATAAAAGGCCGGTCGCGCGAGTCGTACTCTTCGATCCCCGCTTCCTGCTCGATCACCTGCGGGCCGTTCAAACCGAGACGTGCTTCCTGAGTCACCAGCAAATAGCTGCACAACGCCGCCGCAATCGACATACCACCGAAGCAACCGACGCTGCCCGCAACCACGCCGACCACCGGTTGGTACTGCTGCAAATCGACAATCGCTGCGTGAATATCGGCAATCGCCGCCAGCCCGAGATTGGCTTCCTGCAAGCGCACACCACCGGTTTCCAGCAGCAGCACCGCGCGGGTCGGAATGCCTTTGCGGTTGTCCTCAGCCGCCAGTTCCAGCGCGCCGGCAATCTTCGCCCCGCCGACTTCGCCAAGGCTGCCACCCTGAAACGCGCCTTCAATCGCGGCGATGACCACAGGCAAACCGTCGAGGTTGCCCTTAGCGATCACCACGCCGTCATCGGCCTGCGGCACCACGCCCTGGCGTTCAAGCCACGGCGACATCACCCGTTGAAACGGGTCGAGCAATTCGCGAAAGCTGCCGGCATCGAGCAAGGCTTTCGCCCGTTGCCGCGCGCCGAGTTCGACGAAGCTGTGTTTGTTGAGCAACGCGGCGCTGTCAGTCATGGCCGATCTCCTCGAAACCTTGTTCCAGACGCAAGCGCACCACCCCCGGCGTCGCGCCGAAATCGTGGATATCAATAGCCATGGCCGGCGGCGTGGTGCCGTCGAACATCCGCGCAAACAGGTGCTGCCAACGCAGTTGCGCGCCGTTGACCGAGGTCTGCACACTGATCGTCAGCTTGCCGGCCAAGCCCGGTTCGATCAGCACTTCCAGATCACCCGAACCGACACAACCGACCAGCGCGCGACCGCGTGGCGGCTGCCCGGCGGGGAATTCAAACGATAGGGTTTCCATCAAAACGCTCCCTGAAGGATGCCGTCGCGCTCGATGCGTTCGAGCAGCAGCGTGGCGGCGAGCAAGTCGGCGGCGCCACCGGGCGAGGCATTCAATGCGATGAGTTGTTGATCGAGTTCGTGCAGCCGGCGGCGACCGCTGAGGCTAGCGCTGCCACCGGCGTCGAGCACCGCTTGCGCGCCGAGTTGCATGGCCTGCAAACCCTCTTCGCCGGCGCGGTAGAGCACGCAGGTGTCGGCCAGATTGGTCATGATCGCGAGCAAGGCGTCGAGCCGGGCGTTCTGTTCGCCGTGGCCGTTGCCGCGGCTGCATTTGAGTTGTGGCAAGCCGCGTTGCAGCACCGAAGGGAAGCCGAGTTGTGCTTCTTCACGCGCGCCGCGTGCGCCGTAACGCAGGGCGACTTGCGCGCCGTGGCTCAAGGGTTTTGGTGCGTGGCGATCGTCCAACAAGGCCAGGCGTGCGGCGCGCAAGGTCACGGCATTGGCGCTGGAAGATTGTGGTTCCAGCGCAGCGGCGGTCACCAATAATCCCAAGGCCCAGATCGCCCCACGATGCGTGTTCACGCCGTTGGTGGTGGTGAGCATCGCTTGCTCACCTTCACGGCCGATGCGGCCAATCGCTTCGCGCAACGTTGAATCGACTTCACCGATTTCAACCGCCGCTTCAGCCATTTCCTTGAACGCCGGCCACAACGACAGCGCCGAAGCGTGCATCAGGCCCAAGTGCAAATCGGTGTGCGCGCCATTGCCGCGACGGTCGACCAGTGCCGGTTTCGGCGACAGATCGGCTTCGTCGATCAACGCGTCCACCGCCAGATCGGCCAATCGATCAGCCAGAGATATTGGTTTCGCTTGCAGGTTAAATGCGTGCATTACCAGCTCCTGAATTTGGCAGGCGGGTTGTACAGGCCGCCGGACCACTCGACCAGATCGGCCACGCTTTTCGCCGCGAGCAATTCGCGGGTGGCGTCGGTGCGGCGGATACCGAGGTCTTCGGGCAAGGCGATCAGGCCTTCGCGGCGCATGCGTTCGGTGTCTTTCGGGTTGTGGCGCAGGCCAATGGCGGTGACACCCGCGACGGCGGCGATCATCGCCTGGCGCTCTTCCAGCGAGCGCGCCTTGTACAGGTAGGCGATGCCTTCTTCGGTGAGCAGGTGGGTGACGTCGTCGCCGTAGATCATGATTGGTGCGAGTGGCATGCCGCTTTTCTTCGCCACTTCTACCGCGTCGAGGGTTTCGACGAAGGTCGGTTTGCCGCCCTCCTGGAACGTCTCGACCATTTGCACCACGAGTTTCTTGCCGCGTTCGAGCATCGGTTGCTGCGCATCGTCGTGGCGCATGTCCAGCCACGCCGGGGTGCCGTGACGCCGACCGCGCGGGTCGTGGCCCATGTTCGGCGCACCGCCGAAACCGGCGAGGCGACCACGGGTTACGGTCGAGGAATGCCCGTCGCCGTCGACCTGCAACGTCGCGCCGATGAACAGATCCACCGCGTACTGCCCGGCGAGTTGGCAGAACATCCGGTTGGAACGCAGCGAACCGTCGCGGCCGGTGAAGAACACGTCCGGGCGCGCGGCGATGTAGTTTTCCATGCCCAGTTCGGTGCCGAAGCAATGCACGCTTTCGACCCAACCGCTCTCGATCGCCGGGATCAGTGTTGGGTGCGGGTTGAGCGTCCAGTTGCGGCAGATCTTGCCTTTGAGGCCGAGGGATTCGCCGTAGGTCGGCAGGATCAATTCGATAGCGGCGGTGTTGAAACCGATGCCGTGGTTGAGCGATTGCACGTTGTGTTTTTCGTAGATCCCACGGATCGCCATCATCGCCATCAGCACGTGCACGGGCTTGATGTGCCGTGGGTCGCGGGTGAACAGCGGTTCGATGTAGAACGGCTTGTCGGCGACCACGACGAAATCGACCCATGAGGCGGGGATGTCTACGCGAGGCAGTTCGCTGACGTCGTCGACCAACTGGTTGACCTGGACGATGACAATGCCGTCGCTGAACGCGGCCGGTTCGATCAGTGCCGGGGTGTCTTCGGTGCTCGGGCCGGTGTAGATGTTGCCGGCGCGGTCGGCCATGAACCCGGCCGAGAGCACGACGTTGGGAATCAGGTCCACCACCAGCCTTGCGTAGAGTTCGATGTAGGTGTGGATCGCGCCGACTTCGAGCAAGCCATCTTCGAGCAACTGGCTGATGCGCAGGCTCTGGGTGCCGGCGAAGGAGAAATCGAGCTTACGGGCGATGCCGCGTTCGAACAGGTCGAGGTGCTCGGAGCGACCGACGCTGGGCATGATCATGTGCAGGTCGTGGAGCTTTTCCGGGTCGGCTTTGGCCAGCGAACGGGAGAGGAAATCCGCTTGCTTCTGGTTGTTGCCCTCGAGTACCACGCGGTCGCCGGGATGGATCAGCGCTTCGAGCGCGGCGACGATCTTGTCGGTGGGCAACACCACACCGTCGGCCAGCCCGCGCACCTTGTCGAGGCGGCGCTGCTTCTCATCGCGCCGCCGCGTCCAGCGCGAGTCGGGGGAAATTGTTGTTGTCATGCTCACTCCACGGGGTTCGCTGTCGTGGAGCTAAGGTAGGCGTGTGGGGTGGGGGCATCAATCAAGCGCGGTGGTGAATCGTTACGCTCAGGGTAATGATCAAGAGCCGCCCTCACCCTAGCCCTCTCCCGGAGGGAGAGGGGACTGATTGGGGGATGCTCAAGGGATACGCCGACCTGATCGTGCTTTACCGAATCCATAATCGACTCGGTTTACCAAACCCATAATCGACTCGGTTTTTCAGGTCGATGTATGACGCCAGACACCTCGGTCGGCCCCCTCTCCCTCCGGGAGAGGGCTGGGGTGAGGGTCAGCTTTTAAGTCACTCCGTCGGCACCAACCTGTCCAACAAACGGTTGACGGCCATCTCCGCCACCATCACCACCTGCGCAATACCTTGCACAGTCTTGCGGTGTGTACCTTCCACCATTGCCGCATGGTTGTTGAGCATCACCGTAGCCGATCCGAGGGTTTCGCTGGCGTCGGCCAGCAGGGATTCGGTGTCGGCGTTGGGGTTGGCCATGTACAGCGTGTTCGGGGTGTAGGGCGTGGCCATGAGGTCGGCGTTGGTCGGGCCGAGGTAATGGTCGAGGGCGCGTTCGGCGGCTTCGTGGAATTTCTTTGAATCGGGGGATTCGTAGGGGGATGCCGGGTCGGTGGGCGGCGGGTTAGGCGTTGGTTTGAACATGGGGATGAACCTCTATTAGGCCTCACCATCTCGCTGCTAAACGGTAGGGTGGCGGCTATGCGCAAGTTAGCAGACCGGTCAAACCCCAACCCGGCGCACCCGAAGGTGCCATGCGCACAGCCACCATCAAGCGCAGGCGAATGCCTGACTGGATGAGACTTGTACAACCGAGGTAAGGACAAAGCAGGGCTGCTAAACCCGATCACTGGGAATCAGTGACGGAATCAAGTTACGCAGCCAGCCCTAGGCGCACAAGCCGGCGGATTCTGGTACATGCGTAGGCAGCGGCGCAAGGATTTGTAGGTTAGGGAGCCGTAACACCGGGTGTCTTTAAACAGATGTGCCTGGATGCGTTTATTGCGCTGCGGGGATTGAGGATTTGTCTGTCGGATTTTGGTGGATGCCGCAGGCGCTATCGCGAGCAGGCTCACTCCTACAGGGGAATGCATTCCAAATGTAGGAGTGAGCCTGCTCGCGATGAGGCCAGTCAGGCCAATGAAAATTCTGGATCAGTGAACCAGCCCAGCATCCACCAACAACTTCTCCAGCCCCAACAAATCCGGCACCTTCGCCACCTGTTCCCCGACCTGCACCGCCGCCTGCTCCAACCCACACAACGGCACATCGACATAACTCAACTGACTGTCGAGCTTGTACGACCGCGGAATCCCCTGCACCAGCAGCGCAATGAACTTCAGCTCCGGCAACCCGCCGAGGGCATTGAGGATGACAATCCGCGCGCGCTCGCCAATGACGATTTTCTGCCCGCACGCCGACTCAAAACTCAGCAACGGAATCTGCCGCTCGCGCCACTTCACTCGCCCCAGATACCAAGGCGGCGTATCGAGATCGAAGGCACTGGCCTGATAGTCAATCAACTCAGCGACAGCGACGTTAGGCAAAATCAAATTGCGATCCGCCAACGGCAGCAGCAACCCGGTCAGCTGACTGCTGCGCTGATTATGCCGGCGCTCATGCATGTTTCTTGCTCCACTGGGCAATGCTTTCAAGCAGCACCGACTCTTGATACGGCTTGCCGAGGTAGTCGTTGACGCCAATCGCCATGGCGCGGTCGCGGTGTTTCTGCCCGGTACGCGAGGTGATCATGATGATCGGCAGGTGTTGCAGGCGTTCGTCGTTGCGCACCTGGGTAGCGACTTCGAAGCCGTCCATGCGCGGCATTTCGATGTCGAGCAGCATCAGGTCAGGCATGTGTTCTTCCAGCAGTAGCATGGCGTCGACACCGTCCTTGGCCGTCAGCACGTTCATACCGTGGCGTTCGAGCAAGCGGCTGGTGACCTTGCGCACGGTGACCGAGTCGTCGACCACCATCACCAGCAGCGGTTTGTGTGGTTCGCTGTCGATCTCCGGCAGCGTCGGTGTCTGCGCAACTCGCGCCTGCATCGCGCGGATTGGCGCGAGCAGATCGAGAATCAGCACCACCCGGCCATCGCCAAGAATCGTCGCCCCGGACACGCCCTGCACCGCAGCGAATTGCGCGCCGAGGCTCTTGACCACGATCTCCCGGGTGCCGGCCATGGTATCCACCAGCACCGCGATGCGCCGGTCGTTGTAGTGCACCAGCAGCACCGGCAATGGCAGATTCTGGCCAAGCAGTTTCGGCCGTAGCGCGGTTTTCAGCAGTTCACCGAGGTAGCACAGTTCATAGGTCTGGCCGCCGTACTGGTAACGCGGCGGATCAACCCGGAAGTGTCCTTCCAGATCATTCGGCAACACGCGAACGATGCCTTCGATGGTGTTCAGCGGGATCGCATATTGATCCTCACCGCACTGCACCATCAGCGCACGGTTGACCGACACGGTGAACGGCAGGCGAATGCGGAAATGCACGCCCTGCCCCGGCACCGAGTCGATGCTCATGCTGCCGCCCAGTTGCCGCACCTCTTCGTGCACCACGTCCATACCGACGCCACGTCCGGAAATCTGCGTGATCTTTTCCGCGGTGGAAAAGCCCGGCTGAAGGATGAACTGCAACACGTCGCGGTCGCTGATCTCGGCTTCCGGCGCGAGCATGCCGCGCTTGATCGCCTTCTTGCGCACCGCTTCCAGCGGCACCCCGGCGCCGTCATCGCGAATGTCGAAAACGATGTCGCCGCCCTCCCGGGACAGGTCGAGGCTGATCTGCCCTTGCGCCGGTTTACCCGCCGCCAGCCGCACTTCGGCAGACTCCAGACCATGGTCGACGGCATTGCGCAGCATGTGTTCCAGCGGCGCCGCCATGCGTTCGAGCACATTGCGATCCATCTCGCCTTCGGCGTTGCCGACGACAAACGCGACGTCTTTATTCAGCTCTTCAGCGACCTGGCGAACGATGCGTTTCAGGCGCGGCAACATGCGCTCGAACGGCACCATGCGCGTACGCATCAGGCCTTCCTGCAATTCGGTGTTGATGCGGCCCTGTTGCTGCAACAGGTTCTCGGCGTCGTGGTTGCGGCGGTCGAGGGTTTCCTTGAGGTCGAGCAAGTCGGATGCCGATTCGAACAGCGCTCGCGACAATTGCTGCAACTGCGAATGGCGGTCCATTTCCAGCGGGTCGAATTCTTCGTAGCCGAGGCGTTCGGCATCGACTTGCTGACGGCTGAGAATCCGCCCCTGAGTTTCAGTGTCGAGACGGCGCAACTGATCGCGCATCCGTTCGATGGTGGTTTCCATCTCGTTCAGCGCGATCTGTGCGTCGTTGACTTGCTGTTCGATACGACCACGGAAGATCGAGGTTTCGCCGGCCAGATTGACCAGTTCATCAAGCAGTTCGGCGGAGACCTTGACCATGTCTGCGCCCGCTTCGGAGGTCGGTGGCGCCGCATCAGTCTTGACCGGCACAGGTAGCACTGGCGGCGTTTCTACCGTCACCGGATGGCTGAAATTCTGGATCGCGTTGATCAGCCGATCCGCTGGCGGACACGGTTGCCCGGCGCGCACGCCATCGAGCATTTGCGCCAAGCGATCATGCCCGCGCTGCACCAGCGCAAACAGCTCCGCCGATGGCTGCAACGCGCCGCTGGAAAGACTTTCGTAAAGGTATTCCAGCTCATGGGCGAGGTCGCCGATCGGGCCGATCTCGACCATCCGCGCACCACCCTTGAGGGTGTGCAGATCGCGCAGCAGGGTTTCCACCTCCTGACGATTGCCCGGCTCGGCCTGCCAGCGCAGCAATGCGGCGCCAGAGTTTTCGATGATGTCGAAACCTTCTTCGAGGAAGATCTCCAGCAGCTCCGGGTCGTGGCCGGCGCTGTCGTGATCAATCGTTGCTGGCGGCGTTTCGGCGACGATTGGGCCTTGGCGAACCTGACGAATCGCGTCGATCAGATCCTGCGCCGGGGTCAGCGGCTGATGGTTTTGCAACTGATCAAGCAACAGCGCCAAGCGGTCATGACTCTTGAGCAGCAAGCGCCCCAGGCTTTCGCTGTAGTGATAACGACGATCGACCAAACCTTCGTAAAGGCTTTCCAGCTCTTGAGCCAGATCGCCGATGGCCTCGACTTCAGCCATCCGCGCGCCGCCCTTGAGCGTATGCAAATCGCGCTGCAACGAGGACAGCGGCGCAACGTTGTCCGGGTCGCTCAGCCAGCGCTGCAACGCTTGGCCTGAGCTGTCGAGAATGTCCACGGCCTCTTCAAGGAAGATCTCGACGATCTCATCATCGGGTTCAAGCGCCGTTGCCTTTTGCTGCAACTCGGCGGTGGCGCTGCCCAGTTCACGGATGCTCAGGGTGCGGCTGCCATCGCTGCGAATCAGGCCCATCGACGACGGGTCGAGACTCTCATCGAGCAGGTCATGCAGGGCCCGAATCCGCGCCGGTTGCGGCGTGACTTCCTGCCCGGCGGCCAGCTCGTCGAGCATGTTGATCAGCGCTTCATGGGCGTTTTGCGCCTCCTGGAAAAACCGCTCGCTGACCGCCAGGCTGCTTTCTTCCACCGCGCCATACAGGTCGAGCAAGGCTTCACAGAGCACGTCGACCGGCAGCAGATCGGCCATGTGTGCGCCTTCGCCAAGGGTGGTCAACTCATCCAGCAAGGCGCTGAGTTCCTGACGCTCGCCGGGGTGTTGCTGCCAGCGCTGCAAGAGGCTTTCGGCGTCGAGGAGGATGTCCATGCCTTGAGCGAGGAAGTTGTTGATCAGTTGCGGATCACGCTTGATCCGCAGGCCGGTGTTCGGCGCATTGAGGATGGTTTCCAGGCGCTCGGCGAGCAGTGTGTCGGTGCGTTTGATCAGCGACTGCGCACCGACAATCGGCGCCAGCGGATCATGCTTGAGCTGGCGCAAGCCGATACGAAACAGGCCTTCGGCTTCCAGCAGCAATTCCACTTCATCGAGGTCCAGCGGCAACTGATGCGCCTTGAACTCCCGAGCCAATTGATCGAGCGATGCGGCCAGTTCGGCAATCGGCAACACGCCTGCCATCGACGCGCTGCCCTTGAGCGTGTGCAGGGCGCGCTGCAATTCGTCGCTGGCCTGCAACGGCACATGCTCGGCGGCCTGATCAAGGAAGCGATTGAGGCTGGCGAGGTGGGTTTCGGCTTCCTTGCGGAAGATCTCCAGCAACAGCGGATCGAGCGCTGCGACATCGTCGACGTCTTCGGCGGCCAGCGGCTCGTCCCCCTTGGCCAAGGCGTGAGCGCGGGCAGCGAGTTGATCGACATCGCTGCGCTGGCGTTGGCTGTTGGTGGCGAATTCGCTGATCAACTCGGGCAACAACAGCACGGTGTCGGTCAGCACTTGCTGCACCACCGAGCCCGGCTCGACACTTTGTTCAAGCACACGGTTGAGCAGGTTTTCCACCGACCAGGCCAACTCGCCGAGAATCAGCGCGCGGACCATGCGCCCGCTGCCCTTGAGGGTGTGGAAGGCGCGGCGCAGTTCAGTCAGCGCATCGCGATCCTGCGAATTGGCGATCCAGCGCGGCAGGTATTCGTGGAGAACTTCGAGGACCTCATCGGTCTCTTCGAGGAACACTTCGCGCAGTTCATCGTCGACCGGTTCTTCATCGGCCGGCGGCGGCATCAGGCTGCCGGGGGTGATCAGGGCCGGCGGGTTGAGCGCTGAAACCGGGCTGGCCAGAACGTCGGCCAGCGACTGCACGATTTCCGGGTCATCCAGCGCCTGCATGTCCTGCATCACCAGCGCTTCGCTCGGGCTGAGGACATCATCGAGTACTGGCACATGCGGCGCGCCGGGCTGTTCATCGGGAAAGAAACCGAGACTGGCGAGGGATTTCTGCGCGACATCCAGCAGTTGTTCGCCGGGGGCCTGCGGATCGTCGCTCAAGCGTTCGAGGTAATACTCAAGGCTGCTGATGACATCCGCCAGATGATCCAGTTGCTCCCAGCCCGGCTCATGCGGATCGATTAGCAAATGTTCGCGGATAAAACCGTTGCACGCCTCGACAAGACTCGCCGCGCGATTCAACGGAATCATCGCCAGCGCACCGCGCACCTGAGTCAGCAGCGCCGGCAACGGTTGCAGTTGCTGGCGATCCCAATCGGCGTCGATGTAATCGACGATCATGTCCTTGGCCTGTTGCAGGCAGATGCGCGCTTCCTTGATCACGATCTGGTGAATCTGCGTCAGGTCTGTGGTTGGCAGGCGCGCGTCTTCCGGATTTTCCGGCTCGACGGTGCCGACCATTCCGGCCAGCGTCGCTTCGACGTAGAGCAGCGCGCCGGCAACATCCATCAGGATCGCGTCGTTCGGTTCGCGCTGGCCTTGGGCAAGGCTGAGCACCACCGCCAATTGATCAATGATGACTTTGCGCGGCTGACCAAAACCGAGCACGGCGAGGGTGTCGGCGATCTGCCTTAATGGCGCGAGCAGGCTTTCCAGATCCGAAGTGTGCTGGCGGTCGCTGCGCACGAACAGGTCGAGGCGTTCCTTGACCCGCACCAGTTCCTCACACAGTGCAGCCAGCACCGAGCGCATCGCATCGCGGTCGGGGCCGGCCAGGCGCGCGCGTTCTTCGTCGACCATCGCGCTGTCGGGCAACGCGTCGTCCAGGGAGTAGCGATCTTTCATGGTCAGCATCTGCCCGGTGGGATGTTCGGCTTTGGCAATATAGAACAACAGGCTTTTCAGCAGCTCCGCCGGCGCCGGTTGATTAAGGCCGGACAGGCCTTGCTCAAGCAGGCGCTTGAGTTCTTTGTCGGCGTCCTTGAACAGGCTGCGCAGCGCCGGACTGTTGGCGATCACGCCTTCGCGCATGCCTTCGACCAGCGCCGAGGCGACCTGCCACAACGGGCTCAGGGGCGAATCACCGCTCAGCGCTTCGAGGCGGGTGAAGACTTTGGCCAAGTATTCGAGGTGCGTCTGGTCATCTTGTTCGCGCAGTAAACCGACCAGCGCCATTTGCAGCATCTGGCGTAATTTGCGCAGTACGTTCGGCAGTTCCGTCGGTTCGAGCAGTGCCAGTTCGTCGGCCCGCAGCGGCGCCAGTTCGGGGAGCTGCGGGCTGAACAGACTGGTTTCCGAGAGCAGGCTTTCGCCCCGGGCGCTGCGCAGATCGTTGATCAGCGGCAGCACCACCAACGGCAAATCACGCCGAGCGCTCTGCACGCGGTCGAGGTAGATCGGCAATTGCCCGAGGGCTTGCAGCAACAGGTGCAGCGCTTCGTCGCGATGGCTGACGCGCTCGTGCTGCAAGGCTTCGACCAGGTGTTCCATTTCTTCGGCGAGCAAGGCTGCGCCGTAGAACTCGACCATCTGCAGGCTGCCGTGGACCTGATGGATGTAATCCAGGCACTCGTCCAGCCCGGGAAAGGCCTGCGGATCATCGAGCACGGCTTCAATCGCCTGATGCGCGAGCCTCAGCGTTTCGGCAATTTCGCCTTTGACCCATTCGAGGGCCACATAGTCGTGCCGATCACCCATAACCACTCCACTCACGCTTTATCTGTCGCCGCCGGCAAGGTGAATCCGGACACCGAGCGCCGCAGCTGACTGGCCATCTTCGCCAGGTTGCCGATGCTTTCGGCGGTGGCCGTGGAACCGGACGAGGTCTGCGAGGTGATCTGCTGGATCACGTTCATCGTCAGCGAGATCTGCCCGGCGGAAGACGTTTGCTGCTGCGCCGCGTTGGAGATGCTTTGAATCAGCGCCGCGAGGGTCTTCGACACACCTTCGATTTCTTCCAGGGCCACACCGGCATCCTGCGCCAGTCGCGCGCCGCGCACCACTTCGGTGGTGGTTTGCTCCATGGAAATCACGGCTTCGTTGGTGTCGGTCTGAATCGCCCGCACCAGAGTTTCGATCTGTCGCGTGGCAGCAGACGAGCGTTCGGCAAGGCGCTGCACTTCGTCCGCGACCACGGCAAACCCGCGCCCGGCATCACCGGCCATCGACGCCTGAATCGCCGCGTTGAGGGCGAGGATGTTGGTCTGGTCAGCGATGTCGTCGATCAGGCTGACGATGTCGCCGATTTCCTGCGACGACTCGCCGAGACGCTTGATGCGTTTGGCAGTGTCCTGGATCTGTTCGCGAATGTTGTCCATACCGTGGATGGTGTTGTGCACCACCTCGTTGCCCTTGTTGGCGATCTCCACGGAGCGCTCGGCGACTGCCGAAGATTCGGCGGCGTTGGCCGAGACCTGATCGATGGACTCGGCCATGTCGCTGATCGCCGTCGAGGCTTCGGAAATCTGCTGGGCCTGATGCTCCGAGGCCTGGGCCAGGTGCATCGCGGTGGCCTGGGTTTCCTGCACCGCTGCGGCGACCTGGCCGGCGGTGAGGTTGATGGTCGCAACCAGATCGCGCAGTTGGTCGACGGAGTAGTTGATCGAGTCGGCGATGGTGCCGGTGAAGTCTTCGGTCACCGAGGCGGTCACGGTGAGGTCGCCATCGGCGAGGTCTTCGATTTCATCGAGCAGACGCATGATCGCATTCTGATTGCGCTCGTTCTTCTCGGCGGTTTCGCGCAGTTGCCGATTGGTTTCCCGGACCATCACCAGACCGATGAGGATGATCGAGGCCAGCGCCAGCAAGCCCAAAACGTAGCCACCGATGGTGTCGGTGTTGCGCCCGCCGGCAAGGTTCTCAAAGCGAGTGGCCAGGTGCGAGGCTTCGTCGAGCAGGGTTTGCGAGAGGCTGAAAATGTTGCTCGCCGATTCACGCACCTTGAACAGCTCTGGCGAGGTCTCGAGGATTTCATCCACCGAGCCGGAAACGAACTGGAACAGCTCGGAGATTTCACTCAGGCGCGCACGGGCATCACGGTCCTCCACTTGGCTGATTTTCAGCGTCGGGTTGCCTTGCAGCATGCCGTTGAGCACTTGGCCGAAACGGGTGGCGTCGCGGCCAAAGGCATCGGCGGCTTGCTGCGAGTTTTCGTCGCCGGCGAGCACGGTGTTGACCGCGCCGAGAATGCGTTCAGCCAGCAACGACTGACGTTGGGCCATCGCCACTTGCGCGGCCGGTGCACCACGCTGAAGGAGGATTTCGACGACTTTTTCGTATTCGATCTGCAACTGCGGCACGGTTTCGGCCAGGGTCGCGGCGACCTGATGCAGCGACAGCACGGTCTGTTCGCTGGAGAGAATCGCGTCGGTATTTTTCAGCAGGCGTTCCCAGTCGAGCTGCACGGCGCGCATTTCCGGGCGCACGGTGGCCGGTGCTGGCGGCAGGCCAGTGGCCGGATCACCTTTTTTCAGGTAACCCCAGCGCTGGGCGAAATCGTTGCGCGCATCGCTGAGCAGCTTGAATGCGGCAGCCTTGCCGGCGGCGGCTTCGGTGGCGTTCTTGGCAATACGTTGCGAGAGCACGCGCAGTTCACCGGCGTGGCCGATGTACTGTTTGTCGTAGTTCGCCTGGGTGTTGAGGTACGCGAAGTTGGCGAACAGCAGCATGATGAACACGATCAGTGCGATGAACAGCACGATGATCTGCGAGCGACTGCGCGAGCCTTCCGCCGGCTTGCCTGTTTTTGCTTTTATCATCGGTCCTCGCCTGTTTGAAGCTCACCGGTAGAACCTGTAGGAGTGAGCCTGCTCGCGATTGAACGATAACGCGGTGTACTTGATACACCGCGGTGCCTGAATCGCGAGCAGGCTCACTCCTACAAGGGATCTTTGTTGTAACGGCTATATCGCGACGCTCATGAACACCGGGGATTTCGCCAACGCGAACAAGCTGAACACCCGCCAGTTCTGCTCACGGCGGAAATAGCCTTTGACGAACTCGGCCTTGGAGCCCTGACGCTTGCTGATCGAGATCGGTTCGAAGCTGTCCTGCTCGAAATGTTGCAAGCCAATAACCTCATCGACCATCAGCCCGGCAAACACATCGCCATGTTCTACCACCAACACCCGCCGCTGTTTACGCAACGGCGACAGCTCATGCCCGAAGAAACCGCACAGGTCCATGATCGGCAGCAGCCGCCCGCGCAGGTTAGCCACGCCCTTGACCCACGGCTTGACCCCGGGCAACTGAGTGAAGCGCGGTTCGTGCAGCACTTCGCTGACTTCGCCCATCGGCGCCACATACCAATGCTCGCCGAGGCGAAAGCCGATGCCGCTCCAGCGATCCTGCCGCGCCGGTTGCGACGGCAGGTCCGCCGCCAGCAAGCGGCAGCGCTGGTCGATTTGCCAGAGCAGTTCGAACGCGGTCAGCGATTCGCTCATGGTCGCGCGATCAGCCTTTGAGTACGTTGTTCAGGGTCTTGATCAGGGTGTCTTCGTCGACCGGTTTGGTCAGGTAGTCCTTGGCGCCCTGACGGGTGCCCCAGACCTTGTCGGTTTCCTGATCCTTGGTGGTGATGATGATCACCGGGATGTGGCTGGTGTCGGCATCCTTGGTCAACTGGCGGGTCGCCTGAAAACCGTTGAGGCCGGGCATGACGATGTCCATCAGCACGGCGTCGGGTTTTTCCTGACGGGCCAGGGCCACGCCATCGGCGCCGTTTTCGGCCTTCAACACTTCATGACCGTGCTTTTCCAGCATGCCGGTCAGTTTGTACATTTCAGTCGGCGAATCATCGACGATCAGGATACGTGCCATGGTTTTCCCCATTTTTCTTGTCGACGCGCGGCCCGCTGGCCGAGCGTCACTGTACGTGTCTTACTGCGGCAAAACGGCGGCGAAGCCCGGAACATGGGCCTGAATCGCGTTGAGCAGTTCTTCCTTGCTGAAAGGCTTGGTCAAAAATTGATCAGAACCGACAATCCGCCCCTTAGCCTTGTCGAACAGCCCGTCACGCGATGACAGCATGATCACCGGCGTGGCCTTGAACGCACTGTTGTTCTTGATTAAAGCGCAGGTCTGATAGCCATCCAGACGCGGCATCATGATGTCGACAAAAATGATCCCGGGATGGTTGTCGGCGATCTTCGCCAGGGCGTCGAAACCGTCGATCGCCGTGATCACTTCGCAACCGACATTCTTCAACAATGTTTCGGCGGTGCGACGAATCGTTTTCGAGTCGTCGATCACCATGACCTTCAAGGCGCTGGACTGCTGTTCCATAAGAGGGCTCTACCGTCGCCTTAGCGAATCAAATTGTCCGTTTTGCGATGACTGATGGCTGGAAACCCTTGATGCTCAAGGGCCAGCACGGCATGGCAGCCTTTTTAGCACAGTCTCCAGATGCAATCTATCGACGGGTTTTTCCTTGACCGAAAACCCGCCCGGCGCCACTCTGGCGGCACTTTTTCAATACCGATCCGGTAGCCAATTTTCGAGGAAAACCCAATGAGCGTTCGCGTCGGGATTGTCATGGACCCTATCGCCAGCATCTCCTATAAAAAGGATAGCTCGCTGGCCATGCTGCTGGCCGCGCAGAAGCGTGGCTGGGAACTGTTCTATATGGAACAGCGCGACCTGTATCAGGGCGAAGGTCAGGCCCGGGCGCGGATGAAGCCGCTGAAAGTCTTCGCCAACCCGGAAAAATGGTTCGAACTGGACGCCGAGCAGGACAACCTGCTGAGCGATCTCGACGTGATCCTGATGCGCAAGGATCCCCCGTTCGACATGGAGTTCGTTTACTCCACCTACCTGCTCGAACAGGCTGAAACCGCTGGCGTACTGGTGGTGAACAAGCCGCAGAGCCTGCGCGACTGCAATGAAAAGCTGTTCGCCACGCTGTTCCCGCAGTGCACGCCGCCAACCATCGTCAGCCGCCGCGCCGACGTGCTGCGCGAATTCGCCGCCAAACACGGCGACGTGATCCTCAAGCCGCTGGACGGCATGGGCGGTACTTCGATTTTCCGCCACCGCGCCGGTGATCCAAATCTGTCGGTGATTCTGGAAACCCTGACCGCCCTCGGTGGCCAGCAGATCATGGGCCAGGCTTACCTGCCAGCAATCAAGGACGGCGACAAACGCATCCTGATGATCGACGGCGAGCCGGTGGATTACTGCCTGGCGCGGATTCCGGCGCAGGGCGAAACCCGTGGCAACCTGGCTGCCGGTGGCCGTGGTGAAGCACGCCCGCTGACTGACAAGGATCGCTGGATTGCTGCTCAGGTCGGCCCGACCTTGCGTGAGAAAGGTCTGCTGTTCGTTGGCCTCGATGTGATCGGCGAAAGCCTCACCGAAATCAACGTCACCAGCCCGACCTGCATCCGTGAAATCGACAACGCCTTCGGCACCGACATTGGCGGCATGTTGATGGACGCGATCGCCAAGAAGCTGCAAGCCGCCGGCAAAATGCCACAAGCTTGATGCACGTCACATGCAGTCTGTCGCTTGAAGCGTGAAGCCCAAGGCGTGAAACCAACATTGCGTTATCATGCGCAGCCTCTGAAAAACGCGATGTTGGTTTTCTTGTCATGACCCTCCCGTCCGATCTGCCCGCAGAACTCGCCCACCGTGGCGTGCGCCCGGCCGATCGCCTCGGATTTACTCTGTTTCTTGCGGCGCTGATCCACTTGGCGCTGCTGCTCGGCATCGGCTTCACGATGGTCGAGCCCAAGCAAATCAGCAAAACCCTGGAAATCACCCTCGCCACCTTCAAGAGCGAAAAGAAGCCGGAGAAGGCTGACTTTCTCGCCCAAGAACATCAGGAAGGCAGCGGCACGCTGGACAAGAAGGCGATTCCGAAGACCACCGAGGTCGCGCCATTCCAGGACAATCAGGTCAAGAAAGTCACCCCGCCACCGGCCGCCAAGCCGCAAGTGCAGGAAGCCGCGCCCAAGGCTGCGGTGACCACCGTTGCGCCGAAGCCGAAAAAAGCACCGACCAAGAAAGAAGAAACCAAGACCGAGGTCAAACCGACGGTCGACGCACCGGAGTTCGATAGCTCGCAGCTGTCCAGCGACATCGCCAGCCTCGAAGCCGAACTGGCCAAGGAACAACAGCTGTACGCCAAGCGTCCGCGTATTCACCGCTTGAGCGCGGCGTCGACCATGCGCGACAAGGGTGCCTGGTACAAGGATGACTGGCGCAAGAAGGTCGAACGTATCGGCAACCTCAATTACCCCGAAGAAGCACGGCGCAAGCAGATCTACGGCAATCTGCGCCTGATGGTCTCGATCAACCGCGACGGTTCGCTGTATGAAGTGCTGGTGCTGGAGTCTTCCGGCCAGCCGCTGCTGGATCAGGCGGCGCAGCGCATTGTTCGACTGGCGGCACCGTTTGCCCCGTTTACCGGGGACTTGTCGGATATCGACCGTCTGGAAATCATTCGTACCTGGAAATTCGCCCGGGGCGACAAGCTCTCCAGCAACTGACACACCACAGCCCCCCTGTAGGAGTGAGCCTGCTCGCGATAGCGGTATGTCAGAACCTGAACATTTGACTGACACACCGCTATCGCGAGCAGGCTCACTCCTACAGTTGATCGGTGTGTTGCTTACATCTCCAGCTTGTCAGTTTGCCCCCCGAACGCCACACTAGCGCACATGAAAAACGTCAGCCCCAGCTACCTCAAGCATCAATTCCTGATCGCCATGCCACACATGGCCGACCCGAACTTTGCCCACACCTTGACCTACATCGTCGAGCACACGGCCAATGGCGCTATGGGAATTGTGGTCAACAGGCCGCAAGAGCTGAACCTGGCCGACATTCTTGAGCAACTGCGCCCGGACATCGACCCGCCAGCACTGTGCCAGCATGTACCGATCTTTATCGGCGGCCCGGTGCAGACCGATCGCGGTTTTGTCCTGCACCCGACGGGCAAGACCTTCCAGGCCACCGCGCAGCTGGACGGCGATCTGGCTCTGTCGACCTCGCAGGACGTGCTGTTCGCCATCGCTGACGGCGTCGGCCCGGCAAAAAGCCTGATTGCCCTCGGTTACGCCGGTTGGGAAGCCGGGCAACTGGAAGCGGAACTCGCCGACAACGCCTGGCTGAACTGCCCGTACGACGCCGATATCCTCTTCAACACCAGCAGCGAATTGCGCCTCGAAGCCGCAGCCAAGCACCTGGGGATCAACCTCAGCCTGCTGACCAGCCAGGCAGGACACGCCTGATGGCCCTGCGCCTGATTCTCGGCTTCGACTACGGCACCAAACAGATCGGCGTTGCCGTCGGCCAGGTCATCACCGGCCAAGCCCGCGAGCTGTGCACCTTGAAGGCACAGAACGGCGTGCCGGACTGGAACCAGGTCGAAGCTCTTATAAAAGAATGGAAACCCGACGCCGTCGTCGTCGGCCTGCCGCTGAACATGGACGGCACGCCAAGCGACATGTGCGTACGCGCAGAAAAATTCGCCCGCCGCCTCAATGGCCGCTTCAACCTGCCCTTCTATACCCACGACGAGCGCCTGACCACGTTCGAGGCCAAAGGCGAGCGCCTGGCCCGTGGCGGCCAGAAAGGCAGTTACCGCGACAACCCGGTGGACGCCATCGCTGCCGCTCTGCTGTTGCAGGGCTGGCTCGATGAAAACACTGCATTGTTTGAATCCTGACAAGCGCTTCGGCGCTTTTCTTTTGAGTGAAAAACCGAGTCGTGTCCAAGGACCCTACTCGCCCCCAACAAGGAGCAACCATGAGCCTGCCAAATCCCGCCGATCTGATCAGCCAGATGGCGACCCGCCTCAAGGCGCACCTTGCCCAGCGTGAGATCACTGAACCGCGTTACATCGGCATTCGCACTGGCGGCATCTGGGTCGCGCAGGCCTTGCTCAAGGAACTGGGCAGCGACGCGCCACTGGGCACGCTCGATGTGTCCTTTTACCGCGACGACTTCAGCCAGAACGGTCTGCACCCGCAAGTGCGCCCGTCCGCCCTGCCCTTCGAGATCGAAGGCCAGCATCTGGTGCTGATCGACGACGTATTGATGAGCGGCCGCACCATCCGCGCCGCCATGAACGAATTGTTCGACTACGGCCGCCCGGCCAGCGTGACCCTGGTCTGCCTGCTGGACCTCGACGCCGGCGAGCTGCCGATCCGCCCGAACGTGGTTGGCGCAACCTTGTCGCTGGCCGCCCACGAGCGGGTGAAGCTGTCCGGCCCCGAGCCGCTGACGCTCGAACTGCAAGACTTCAACCTTTAATCCGCCCTATTGAGAGTCCCCTTCGCGATGACGCCTCTAGATACCAAGCGCCCGCTGCAGCTCAATGATCAGGGCCAGCTGCGCCACTTCCTCTCGCTCGACGGCCTGCGCCGCGAGTTGTTGACGGAAATCCTCGACACTGCCGACTCGTTCCTCGAAGTCGGTGCCCGGGCGGTGAAGAAAGTCCCGTTGCTGCGCGGCAAAACCGTGTGCAACGTGTTCTTCGAAAACTCCACGCGCACCCGCACCACCTTCGAACTGGCGGCCCAGCGGCTGTCGGCGGACGTGATCACCCTGAACGTGTCGACCTCGTCGGCAAGCAAGGGCGAAACCCTGCTCGACACCTTGCGCAACCTTGAAGCCATGGCCGCCGACATGTTCGTCGTGCGCCACGGTGATTCCGGTGCAGCGCACTTCATCGCCGAGCATGTTTGCCCGCAAGTGGCGATCATCAACGGCGGCGACGGCCGTCACGCTCACCCGACGCAGGGCATGCTCGACATGCTCACCATCCGTCGGCACAAGGGCGGTTTCGAAAACCTCTCGGTGGCCATCGTCGGCGACATCCTGCACTCGCGGGTGGCGCGCTCGAACATGCTCGCGCTGAAGACCCTCGGTTGCCCGGACATCCGCGTGATCGCGCCGAAAACCCTGCTGCCGATCGGCATCGAGCAATACGGCGTGAAGGTCTACACCGACATGACCGAAGGCCTGAAAGACGTCGACGTGGTGATCATGCTGCGCCTGCAGCGTGAGCGCATGACCGGCGGCCTGTTGCCGAGCGAGGGCGAGTTCTACCGCCTGTTCGGCCTGACCACCGCGCGTCTGGCCGGGGCCAAACCCGATTGCATCGTCATGCACCCGGGGCCGATCAACCGCGGGGTGGAAATCGAGTCCGCCGTGGCCGACGGCCCGCACTCGGTGATCCTCAATCAGGTGACCTACGGCATCGCGATTCGTATGGCTGTGCTGTCCATGGCCATGAGCGGGCAAACGGCCCAGCGCCAATTCGAGCAGGAGAACGCCCAGTGAAGCTCAGCATTCTCGGCGCACGCGTCATCGATCCAAGCAGCGGCCTGGATCAAATCACCGACATTCACGTTGAAGCCTGCAAGATCGTCGCCCTCGGCGCGGCCCCAGCGGGTTTCACGGCAGTAGAAACCATTGATGCCCAAGGCCTTGTCGCTGCTCCGGGCCTCGTCGATCTGAATGTGGCCCTGCGCGAGCCGGGCTACAGCCGCAAAGGCTCAATCATCAGCGAAACCCGCGCTGCTGCGGCCGGTGGCGTGACCAGCCTGTGCTGCCCGCCGAAAACCAAACCGGTGCTCGACACCTCCGCCGTGGCCGAACTGATCCTCGACCGCGCGCGCGAAGCCGGCAACACCAAGGTGTTCCCGATTGGTGCGCTGAGCAAAGGTCTGGACGGCGAGCAACTGGCAGAACTGGTGGCGCTGCGCGACGCCGGTTGTGTGGCGTTCGGCAACGGTCTGGAGAGTTTCCGCAACACCCGCACCCTGTGCCGGGCGCTGGAATACGCGGCGACTTTCGACCTGACGGTGATTTTCAACTCGCAGGATCATGATCTGGCCGAGGGTGGTCTGGCCCATGAAGGCGCAGTAGCCAGTTTCCTCGGCTTGCCCGGGATTCCGGAAACCGCTGAAACCGTGGCATTGGCCCGTGATCTGCTGCTGGTCGAGCAGACCGGCGTGCGTGCGCACTTCAGCCAATTGACCAGCGCTCGCGGCGTTGCCTTGATCGCGCAGGCGCAGGCTCGCGGTTTGAAGGTAACGGCGGATGTGGCGTTGTATCAGCTGATTCTGACGGACGAAGCGCTGATCGACTTCAGCAGCCTGTATCACGTGCAGCCGCCGCTGCGTACGCGTGCTGACCGTGATGGCCTGCGTGAAGCAGTGAAGTCCGGCGTGGTGTCGGCGATTTCCAGCCATCACCAGCCGCACGAACGTGACGCCAAATTGGCACCGTTCGGCGCGACCGAACCGGGCATCAGCAGTGTTGAGCTGTTGCTGCCATTGGCGATGACGCTGGTGGAGGATGGCTTGCTGGATCTGCCGACCTTGCTGGCGCGTTTGAGCGCTGGCCCGGCTGAAGCGCTGCGCTTGCCGGCGGGCAAACTGGCGGTGGGAGGGGCGGCGGATATCGTCCTGTTCGATCCGCAGGCTTCGACGGTGGCCGGTGAAGGCTGGTTGTCGAAGGGTGAGAATTGCCCGTTCATTGGGCACACTTTGCCGGGTGTGGTTCGCTACACGCTGGTGGATGGGCGGATCAGTCACCAGGCTTGATACCGGGTTGAGCCGATCGCGAGCAGGCTCCCTCCCACATTGGATCTGTGAACGACACGAATCCCCTGTGGGAGCGAGCCTGCTCGCGAAGCTTTACTGGAAGGCGCCTCTGCCTTCAGCGTTACGCACCGACACCTGATCATTCAGCGTCCAGAAGTCATACAGCACCCCCAGAAAGAACAACCCGCCCGTCAGCAGATAAATCAGTCCGCTGATCCATTTCCCCTGATACATCCGGTGCACACCCAATGCTCCGAGAAACGTCAGCAGAATCCACGCCACGTTGTATTCGATCGGCCCTGCGGTAAAACGCAGATCCGCCTCGCGATCCATCGCCGGGATCAGGAACAGGTCGATCAACCAGCCAATCCCCAGCAGACCGAAGGTGAAGAACCAGATCGTCCCGGTCACTGGCTTGCCGTAATAGAAGCGGTGAGCGCCGGTAAAACCGAAAATCCACAGCAGATAGCCGATGACTTTGCTGTGTGTATCTTGCGGCTGTGCAATTTGTTGATAGCGGTTCATGAAGACCTCGATTCACACGATAGATAAATATTCTTGAATTCTTTGTGACTTTTTTACAGGTAGCCGACGTACGGCAAATGTTACCGTTGCTACCGTCAAAGCCTTATAGCACCTGACTTCTGTCCGACAATTGCGTCCATTTGCCGCTTATTTGGTTCCGTTGGCTGCCAACTGAATCGACCAACGGACTCGGAATGAAAAAAAACTCTGTTATAAAGTTGCGCGCTATCACTGAAGAGCCACGCCTAATGCGACCATTTTTCAAGACATGGCTGACCATCTGCCTATTAATGCCACTGGCCGCCCACGCCACCAATCGTGAGCAACGTCTTCCTAACGTTAACGGCTTTACTCCTAAATCCCATGCTTCGGCTCCATCGAGCAAAAGCAGCAAAAGCAAAACCACCACGCTGAGCAGCAAGAGCCACAACAAGCTGGTGCCACCGATGGCGAGCAAGGAAAGCAGCAACGTGCTGAGCCGTGCGGTAAACGTCCTCGGTACGCCTTATCGTTGGGGCGGCAGCAGCCCAAGTAAAGGCTTCGATTGCAGCGGTCTGGTGAAATACGCGTTCAACGACGCCACGTTCGACCTGCCACGCACCTCGAATGCCATGGCCAGCGGCCACGGCGAGAAAGTCGAACGCAAGGATCTGAAGCCGGGCGACCTGATTTTCTTCAACATCAAGAGCCGTCGGGTCAACCACGTTGCCATCTACCTGGGCAACGACCGCTTCATCCACGCACCGCGTCGTGGCAAAGCGGTGAGCATCGACACGCTGAACAAGCCGTACTGGCAGCAGCACTACGTGGTGGCCAAGCGTGTGTTGCCGAAAGAACAGAGCCAGCTGCGCGTGGTTCAGCGCTAACACCAACCGATCGTTCCCACGCTCCGCGTGGGAATGCCTCAATGGACGCTCCGCGTCCGCTTCGGCAGGGACGCAGAGCGTCCCGGGCTGCATTCCCACGCAGAGCGTGGGAACGATCACTCCCTCAGAAATTATCCGGTGTACGCGCCTTCTCCCGCGCATGCTCGCGGCTGATCAAGCCCTTGGTCACCAGATCCTTCAGGCACATGTCCAGTGTCTGCATGCCCAACGACCCACCGGTCTGAATTGCCGAATACATCTGCGCGACCTTGTCCTCACGGATCAGGTTACGGATCGCCGACGTCCCCAGCATGATCTCGTGGGCCGCCACGCGCCCGCCGCCGATCTTCTTGATCAGCGTCTGCGAGACTACCGCCAGTAGCGACTCCGACAGCATCGAACGCACCATCGACTTCTCGTCACCGGGGAATACGTCGACCACCCGGTCAATGGTTTTCGCCGCTGAGGTGGTGTGCAGCGTGCCGAACACCAGATGCCCGGTTTCCGCAGCGGTCAACGCCAGGCGAATGGTTTCCAGGTCACGCATCTCGCCGACCAGGATCACATCCGGGTCTTCACGTAGCGCCGAGCGCAAAGCGGTGGCGAAACTGCGGGTATCACGATGGACTTCACGTTGATTGATCAGGCATCTGCGCGATTCGTGAACGAATTCGATCGGGTCTTCAATGGTGAGGATGTGGTGATGCCGGTGGGTATTGAGGTAATCGATCATCGCCGCCAGCGTGGTCGACTTGCCCGAACCGGTCGGCCCGGTGACCAGCACCAGCCCGCGCGGGGCGTCGGTGATCTTGCGAAAGACATCGCCCATGCCGAGGTCGTCCATGCTCAGCACTTTCGACGGAATGGTCCGAAACACCGCGCCGGCACCACGGTTCTGGTTGAAAGCGTTAACTCGAAAACGCGCGACACCGGGGACTTCGAAAGAAAAGTCGGTTTCCAGATGTTTCTCGAAGTCGACCCGCTGGGTGTCGTTCATGATGTCGTAGATCAATTCGTGCACTTGCTTGTGATCCAGCGCCGGCAGATTGATCCGCCGCACATCGCCATCGACACGGATCATCGGCGGCAGACCGGCCGACAGGTGCAGGTCGGAAGCTCCCTGTTTGGCGCTGAAGGCCAGCAGTTCAGTGATATCCATAGCGCTCCTCAAATTCCAGTAGAATGCCGCGAACCTTCAGACCGCCGGCGCCTCTTGATGTCCACGATAGCAGACAACATTCTTCAGGTTGGTTCGCGCATCCAGGCAGCAGCCAACGCTGCGAACCGCGACGAAAACAGCATTCAGTTGCTCGCCGTGAGCAAAACCAAACCCGCCGAGGCGTTGCGCGAAGCGTATGCCGCCGGCCTGCGTGACTTTGGTGAGAACTACCTGCAGGAAGCTTTGGGCAAACAGCTCGAACTGGCCGACCTGCCCTTGATCTGGCACTTCATCGGCCCCATTCAATCGAACAAGACTCGTGCGATTGCCGAGCATTTCGACTGGGTGCACTCCGTGGATCGCCTGAAAATCGCTCAACGCTTGTCCGAACAGCGCCCGGCTGAACTGCCGCCGCTGAACATCTGCATTCAGGTCAATGTCAGCGGTGAAGCCAGTAAATCCGGCTGCACCCCGGCGGATCTGCCGGCGCTGGCCGAAGCCATCAGCGCCCTGCCTCGGCTGAAGCTGCGCGGCTTGATGGCAATTCCCGAGCCAACCGAAGATCGCGCCGAGCAGGACGCGGCCTTCGCCGCCGTGCAGAAATTGCAGGCAAGCCTCGATCTGCCGCTCGACACACTTTCCATGGGCATGAGCCACGACCTCGAGTCGGCCATTGCCCAAGGCGCCACTTGGGTGCGTATCGGTACGGCCCTGTTCGGCGCCCGCGATTATTCCCAATCTTGAACGATTCCAGATAAGGACCACACATGAGCAACACACGTATTGCGTTTATCGGTGCGGGCAACATGGCGGCCAGTCTGATTGGCGGCCTCCGTGCCAAGGGGCTGGAAGCCGGGCAGATCCGTGCCAGCGACCCCGGTGAAGAAACCCGCACCAAAGTCAGCGCCGAACACGGCATCGAAACCTTTGCCGATAACGCCCAGGCCATCGACGGCGTCGATGTGATCGTGCTGGCGGTCAAGCCGCAGGCGATGAAAGCCGTGTGCGAAGCGATTCGCCCGAGCCTGAAACCGAATCAACTGGTGGTGTCGATTGCCGCTGGTATCACCTGCGCGAGCATGACCGCGTGGTTGGGCGAACAGCCGATCGTGCGCTGCATGCCGAACACCCCGGCGCTGCTGCGTCAGGGTGTCAGCGGTTTGTATGCGACCAGCGAAGTGACCGCCGAACAACGTCAGCAAGCCGAAGAGCTGCTGTCCGCCGTGGGCATTGCCCTGTGGCTGAATGAAGAACAGCAACTGGACGCGGTCACTGCGGTTTCCGGTTCCGGCCCGGCGTACTTCTTCCTGCTGATCGAAGCCATGACCGCTGCCGGCGTCAAACTCGGCCTGCCGAAGGACATCGCTGAACAACTGACTCTGCAGACCGCCTTGGGCGCCGCACACATGGCGGTTTCCAGCGATGTCGACGCCGCCGAACTGCGCCGTCGCGTGACTTCGCCAAACGGCACAACCGAAGCCGCGATCAAATCATTCCAGGCCAATGGCTTTGAAGCCCTGGTCGAAACCGCACTCGGCGCCGCCGCGCACCGCTCGGCCGAAATGGCCGAACAACTGGGCAAATAAGGAGCCTTACATGATTGGATTGAACACTGCAGCGGTTTACGTGCTGCAAACCCTCGGCAGTCTGTATTTGCTGATCGTGCTGCTGCGCTTCGTTCTGCAACTGGTACGGGCGAACTTCTACAACCCGCTGTGCCAGTTCATCGTCAAAGCCACCCAGCCGCTGCTCAAGCCACTGCGCCGGATCATCCCGAGCCTGTTCGGCCTCGACATGTCGTCGCTGGTCTTGGCGATTCTGGTGCAACTGGCGCTGATGGCGCTGACCCTGCTGCTGACTTACGGCACCACCGGTAACCCGCTGCAACTGGTGATCTGGTCGCTGATCGGGGTGACCGCGCTGTTCCTGAAGATCTTCTTCTTCGCCCTGATCATCAGCGTGATCCTCTCGTGGGTCGCGCCGGGCAGCCACAATCCGGGGGCTGAACTGGTTAATCAGATCTGCGAACCGGCATTGGCGCCGTTCCGCAAAATCCTGCCGAATCTCGGCGGTCTGGATCTGTCGCCGATCTTCGCCTTCCTGGCGCTGAAGCTGATCGACATGCTGGTGATCAACAATCTGGCGGCGATGACGATGATGCCGGAAATCCTCCGTCTGCTGATGTGAGCTGGTTTCGATGGGACGGTGACGACTTGATCCTCGAGTGTCACCTGCAACCGGCAGCCCGCAGCGATGACTTCGCCGGGCTGCACGGCGATCGTCTGAAGATTCGGCTGACTGCGCCGCCGGTCGAGGGCAAGGCCAATGCTCACCTGATGGGCTTTCTGGCCAAGGCATTTGGCGTTTCGAAGAGCCAGGTCAGTTTGCTCAGTGGTGAGTTGAACCGGCAGAAGCGGGTGAAGATCTGCTCGCCGAAGAAGTTGCCGGATTTGCCTGGGTTGGTTGGGCGCTTGTCTTGAGTTTCGCGGCGTCTGTGCCCCTCACCCCAGCCCTCTCCCCCTGGAGAGGGAGCCGATCTATGCTGTTCTCAAAGCTTGAGTTCGACTCGATATCCCACGTCGGCGTATCTCGAACATCCACCCCAGTCAGCCCCCACTTCCTCCGTGAGAGGGAGCCGATTTTGGTGGTTTTCAAGGCCTGAGTTCGACTCGATAGATCAGGTCGGCGTAACTCAAAAGAACACCTCGGTCGGTTCCCTCTACCTCTGGGATAGGGCTAGGGTGAGGGCCGCTTGCCGCTAACCCCCCCGGTCTTTAGACTTACGCCTCATTTCAACGAGAGCAGGGTCGATGCCAACTGCCTTTCCCCCCGATTCTGTTGGTCTGGTGACGCCGCAAACCGCGCACTTCAGCGAACCGCTAGCGCTGGCCTGTGGCCGTTCGCTGGCCGCCTATGACCTGATCTACGAAACCTACGGCACGCTGAACGCGCAAGCGAGCAACGCCGTACTGATTTGCCACGCCTTGTCCGGTCACCACCACGCCGCTGGCTATCACAGCGTCGACGACCGTAAACCCGGTTGGTGGGACAGCTGCATCGGCCCCGGCAAACCGATCGACACCAACAAGTTCTTCGTGGTCAGCCTGAATAATCTGGGCGGCTGCAACGGCTCCACCGGCCCGAGCAGCATCAACCCGGAGACCGGCAAACCGTTCGGCGCCGACTTCCCGGTACTCACCGTGGAAGACTGGGTGCACAGCCAGGCTCGCCTCGCTGATCTGCTCGGCATCGGCCAGTGGGCGGCGGTGATCGGCGGTAGCCTGGGCGGCATGCAGGCGTTGCAATGGACCATCACTTACCCGGATCGCGTGCGGCACTGCCTGGCCATCGCCTCGGCACCGAAGCTGTCGGCGCAGAACATCGCCTTCAACGAAGTCGCCCGCCAGGCGATCCTGACGGACCCGGAATTCCACGGCGGTTCGTTCCAGGAAGCCGGCGTGATCCCCAAGCGCGGTTTGATGCTCGCACGCATGGTCGGCCACATCACTTACCTGTCCGACGATTCCATGGGCGAGAAATTCGGCCGTGGCCTGAAGAGCGAGAAGCTCAACTACGACTTCCACAGTGTCGAATTCCAGGTCGAAAGCTACCTGCGTTATCAGGGCGAAGAGTTCTCCGGACGCTTCGACGCCAACACCTATCTGTTGATGACCAAGGCGCTGGACTACTTCGATCCGGCGGCGAACTTCGACGATAACCTGGCAAAAACCTTCGAAAACGCCACGGCCAAATTCTGCGTGATGTCGTTCACCACCGACTGGCGCTTCTCTCCGGCCCGCTCGCGGGAGCTGGTGGATGCGTTGATGGCGGCGCGCAAGGACGTCAGCTATCTGGAGATCGATGCGCCGCAGGGCCACGACGCCTTCCTGATTCCGATCCCGCGCTACTTGCAGGCGTTCGGCAATTACATGAACCGCATCACGCTGTGAGAAAGCCATGAGAGCTGATCTGGAAATCATCCAGGAATGGATCCCCGCCGGCAGCCGCGTCCTCGACTTGGGCTGCGGTGACGGCGAGTTGCTGACCTGGTTGCGCGACAACAAGAACGTCACCGGTTATGGCCTGGAAAACGACGCCGACAACATCGCCGAGTGCGTGGCCAAAGGCGTCAACGTTATCGAGCAGGATCTGGACAAGGGGTTGGGCAACTTCGCCAGCAACAGTTTCGACATCGTCGTCATGACCCAGGCCCTGCAAGCCGTGCACTACCCGGACAAGATCCTCGACGAAATGCTCCGGGTCGGTCGCCAATGCATCATCACCTTCCCGAACTTCGGTCACTGGCGCTGCCGCTGGTACCTGGCGAGCAAGGGCCGCATGCCGGTCTCCGAGTTTCTGCCGTACACCTGGTACAACACGCCGAACATCCACTTCTGCACCTTCGAAGACTTTGAAGAACTTTGCCGCGAACGTGATGCAAAGGTCATTGATCGGCTTGCCGTGGATCAACAGCACCGCCACGGGTGGGCCAGTAAGCTATGGCCTAATCTGTTAGGTGAGATCGGTATCTACCGCGTCAGCAGCCCGCAGCTTGCAGACCACAAAGTCGCGGTCTGAATCCCGTCATTTCGAGGAGACGATCATGGGTCGTTTAGCGTTGTTGTTATTGACTGCCTGCCTGAGCGCCAGCGCTCTGGCGGCCGACGTCATCAAGGGCGAACGCAAGGAAACCTTTGGCGACGTCACGGTGCACTACAACACCTTCAACTCGACGTTCCTGCAACCGGACATCGCCAAGGCCGCGGAGCTGATCCGCAGCAAGCATCAGGGCGTGATCAATGTCTCGGTAATCAAGGACGGCAAACCGTTGATCGCCAACGTCACCGGCACGGTCAAAGACTTGACCAGCAACAGCGTGCCGCTGAATTTCCGCCAGATCACCGAACAGGGCGCGATCTACTACATCGCCCAGTATCCGGTGGAACAGCAGGAAACCCGCACCTTTGAAATCAAGGTGCAGAACGGCGACAAGATCAACACCATCAATTTCAACCAAGAACTCTTTCCCGGCGAATGATGAACATCAAGCAGCTCGTACTGGCCAGCCATAACGCCGGCAAACTCAAAGAACTCCAGGCCATGCTCGGCGACTCGGTGCAACTGCGCTCGATTGGCGAGTGGAGCAAGGTCGAGCCGGAAGAAACCGGCTTGTCGTTCGTCGAGAACGCGATCCTCAAGGCGCGCAATGCCGCACGCATTTCCGGTTTGCCGGCGCTGGCCGATGATTCCGGTCTGGCGGTGGATTTCCTCGGCGGTGCGCCGGGCATCTATTCGGCGCGCTATGCCGATGGCAAAGGCGATGCGGCGAACAACGCGAAACTGCTCGATGCCTTGAAAGACGTCCCGGAAGCAGAACGCGGCGCGCAGTTCGTCTGCGTATTGGCGCTGGTGCGCCACGCCGATGATCCGCTGCCAATCCTCTGCGAAGGCCTGTGGCACGGACGGATTCTGACCGCTGCCAGTGGCGAACACGGTTTCGGTTATGACCCGCTGTTCTGGGTGCCGGAGCGCGATGTGTCCAGCGCCGAACTGAGCCCGGCCGACAAGAACCAGATCAGCCACCGCGCCCGAGCAATGGATCTGCTGCGCCAGCGTCTGGGCTTGAAATGACCCGTGACTCTTCTGCGTCGTCGCTGATTGTCGGCGGCGCCGCCTCCTCGCCTCGGGCGCCCTTGCCGACGCTACCGCCCCTGGCGTTGTACATCCACATCCCGTGGTGTGTGCGCAAATGCCCGTATTGCGATTTCAACTCGCACACCGCCAGCCCGGTGTTGCCGGAGCAGGAATACGTCGACGCCTTGCTGGCCGACCTCGATCAGGATCTGCACGCTGTTTACGGCCGCGAAATCAGCTCGATCTTCTTTGGTGGCGGCACGCCGAGCCTGTTCAGCGCCGAAGCCCTTGGGCGTTTACTCGAAGGCGTCGAGCAGCGCATTCCGTTTGCCGGTGACATCGAAATCACCCTGGAAGCCAATCCGGGCACCTTCGAGCAGGAGAAGTTCGTCGCGTACCGCAAGCTGGGGATCAATCGCCTGTCGATCGGTATCCAGAGCTTCCAGCAGGAAAAACTCAAGGCGCTGGGGCGGATTCACAACGGTGACGAAGCGGTACGTGCGGCCGGCATGGCGCGTCAGGCCGGGTTCGATAACTTCAACCTCGACTTGATGCACGGTTTGCCCGATCAATCGCTGGACGATGCCTTGAGCGATCTGCGTCAGGCCATCGCGCTGAATCCGACGCACATCTCCTGGTATCAGCTGACACTGGAACCGAACACCGTGTTCTGGAACCAGCCGCCAGTGCTGCCGGAGGACGATACGCTGTGGGACATTCAGGAAGCCGGGCAGGCGCTGCTGGCCGAGCACGGTTACGCGCAATACGAAGTGTCGGCTTATGCCCTGGCCGGGCGCCCGGCGCGGCATAACCTCAATTACTGGAGTTTTGGCGACTTCATCGGCATTGGCGCCGGTGCGCATGGCAAGCTGAGCCATCCGGACGGACGCATCGTGCGTACCTGGAAGACCCGTTTGCCAAAGGACTACCTGAATCCGGCGAAAAGCTTTCAGGCTGGCGAAAAAGCGCTGAGCAATGACGAGATGCCGTTCGAGTTTCTGATGAACGCTTTGCGCCTGACCGCAGGCGTCGAATCGCGCCTGTATCCGCAGCGCACTGGCCTGTCACTGGAAAGCCTCGCCGAGGGCCGGGCAGCGGCAGAACAAAGCGGTCTGTTGCAGGTCGAACCGTCACGTCTGGCGGCCACCGAGCGCGGACAGCTGTTCCTCAACGATTTGCTGCAACAATTTCTGAACTGATTTCAGTGCTAAGGGAAAACGCATGGATTTGATACTCGACCTGCTCGCCACCGTCTCCCGCTGGAGCCGCAGCAACCTCTCGGAAATCGCCCTGGCGCTGGTCGGCTGCCTGCTGGTGCTGTTCGGCGCTGACTTCAAAGGCTGGGTCGAGCAACGCCTGGGCAGCATCGCCGGCGCCTTGCGCGTACCGCTGATGTCGCTGCTGTGCGTGATCGGCAGCGGCGCGGCGCTGATCTACGCCACGCCGTGGGTGGTCAAGGGTTTGAGCCAGTTCAACAACTACAGCCTGGCGCCGGTGCTGCTGGTGGTACTGGTGCTGATCGGCGTGGTTGCTGATCGCCGCTGACTTGCCAGCCGATTGAGCGTTCCTACGCTTCGCGTGGGAACGATCAGATCAAAAGATCGCAGCGTGCCGCAGCTCCTACAGCGCGTGGTTCTTCCTTTTTTACTGTTAGTCAGGGACGTTCATGAGTAAAAAAACGCTGGACGAGACAAGCAAGTTTCTCAGCTTCGTGTTGCGTCACGAGCCTCAAGCGATTGGTCTTACGCTGGATTCGGATGGCTGGGCAGATATCGACGCACTGATTAATGGCGCTGCGCGTGACGGTCGTAACCTCGATCGCGATTTGATTGAAACGGTGGTGGCAAGTAGCGACAAAAAGCGTTTTGCGATTTCTACTGACGGCTTGTGCATCCGCGCTGTTCAGGGCCACTCGACGAAGACTGTCGAGTTGCAGTTCGACGAGAAACCCCCACCGCAAACGCTGTATCACGGCACCGCGACGCGTTTTCTCGATTCGATCAATGAACAAGGTTTGATCCCTGGATCACGCCATCACGTGCATCTTTCGGAAGAGATCGCCACTGCCACTTCCGTAGGTCAACGCTACGGCAGCGTAGTGGTCCTCGCAGTCGCCACCAAGCAGATGCAGGAAGAAGGCTTCAAGTTCTATCAGGCCGAAAATGGCGTCTGGTTGACAGAGCAGGTGCCCGCTCGATTTCTTGCGCCCCTGTAATCTCCTAATACACAAACAACTGTGAGAGCGAACCTGTTCGCGAAGGCGTCTTAACATCCAACAACATCGTTGATTGTCAGACCGCTTTCGCGAGCAGGCTCGCTCCCACTATTGGGCCTTGGTTCAATGACTCTTCGATAAGCGGCTCTGCGCCTGAAGGATCGCCTTGAGGCCAACGGAATCCTTGCAGCCCAGCGCTATCGCTTTATCGAAGTGTTCGATATTGCCGCTGTCGCGCATATCGCTGCCGTTCACACGAGTCAACGCGAGTATGTAGTAGGCCTCAGCCCGAAACTGGTCTTCGGACAATACCAAGCCAGCTGCGCGGGCGCGCATGGCGGCCATCGGCCCGACCTTGCCGGCAGGCGCCCCGTGTTCTTCGAAACACAGCGAACGTTTGGCCTGCAACGGATAGTCGTCAGCATGCGTATCAGGCTTGAGCAGCAACTGCTCGAGAGACTGCAAGAATTTCAAATGATCAGGATTTTGCGCATCAAATCGTTCATACGCTTTGTCGCACAAATGGTAATAGCCCACCGCAGCCGCTAACAATCCATCATCCATGGCCCGCTGATAAAGACCACAGGTCTGTAAGCGCGTCTGCTCGGAAAACATCGGGTTGTCCTGCAGGCTGGCCAGAACATAGGTGGCCAGCGTGTGCCCGCCGCCCGACGCATGCTTGAGGTTGTCCACAAGAGCCTCGAGATCACCTTCGGCAACGCGCAACTGTTCAGGGGTGTATTGCACGCTTTCCCCGGCGGCCTCACGCTTGATCCGGTCATTGGCGTCGCGCTCGATCTTTGCCGCCGTTCTCTGCGCACTCGCGAAGTATTCCTCGGGGCTGACTACCCGTTCGCACGCTGCGCAACAAATGAGACCCAGAACCAGCGTGCAGGCAAAAATGGCTTTCAAGATTTGTCGTCCTTTACAAATGGGGGCCTCGAGCTTTCGGCGGATCATAGCCAAACTTGAGCAAACTCCAGAAACAACTGTAGGAGCTGCGGCACGCTGCGATCTTTTGATCTTGAAAACCAGGATCAAAAAATCGCAGCGTGCCGCAGCTCCTACAGGGGGGTATTGCCTAGGACTCAGGACTGTTTTTCGAACTTCAGATCCCACACGCCATGGCCAAGACGTTCGCCGCGGCGTTCGAACTTGGTGATCGGGCGTTCGGCCGGGCGCGGTACGCACTTGCCGTCTTCGGCGAGGTTGCGGTAGCCCGGGGCGACGTTCATCACTTCCAGCATGTATTCGGCGTACGGTTCCCAGTCGGTGGCCATGTGCAGAATGCCGCCGACCTTCAACTTGCTGCGCACCAGTTCAGCGAACGAGGCCTGAACGATACGACGCTTGTGGTGACGGCTCTTGTGCCACGGGTCCGGGAAAAACAGCATCAGGCGATCGAGGCTGTTGTCGGCGATGCAGCGGTTGAGCACTTCGATCGCGTCGCAATCGTAGACCCGCAGGTTGGTCAGGCCCTGAGTCAGCACGCCATTGAGCAGCGCGCCGACACCCGGACGGTGCACTTCAACGCCGATGAAATCCTGCTCCGGTGCCGCCGCGGCCATTTCCAGCAGCGAGTGGCCCATGCCGAAACCGATCTCCAGCGAGCGCGGTGCCGAACGGCCGAACACTTGATCGTAATCCACCGGCGCGTCGGCCAGCGGCAGCACGTACAGCGGCGCGCCCTGATCCAGACCGCGTTGCTGGCCTTCGGTCATGCGCCCGGCGCGCATCACGAAACTCTTGATGCGGCGGTGTTGGCGCTCGTCGCCTTCTTCCGTCTGGATAGGCGTGTCGTTCGATTCAGTCATCAATGGCTCTTACTTGATCAGACCATCCAGCGGCGAAGAGGCGCTGGCATAGAGTTTTTTCGGCATACGGCCAGCGAGGTAGGCCAGACGGCCTGCAACGATGGCGTGTTTCATGGCTTCAGCCATCATCACCGGCTGCTGGGCGTGGGCGATGGCCGAGTTCATCAGCACCGCATCGCAACCCAGTTCCATGGCGATGGTCGCGTCGGAGGCAGTACCGACACCGGCATCGACAAGCACAGGAATCTTGGCTTCTTCGAGGATGATCTGCAGGTTGTACGGATTGCAGATCCCTAGGCCGGAACCGATCAGGCCGGCCAGCGGCATCACTGCGATGCAGCCGATTTCCGCGAGTTGCCGGGCGATGATCGGGTCATCGCTGGTGTAGACCATCACGTCAAAACCTTCCTTGACCAGCGTTTCCGCGGCTTTGAGGGTTTCGATGACGTTCGGGAACAGGGTCTTCTGGTCAGCCAGCACTTCCAGCTTCACCAGGTTGTGGCCGTCGAGCAGCTCACGGGCCAGGCGGCAGGTGCGCACGGCTTCGATGGCGTCGTAGCAACCGGCGGTGTTCGGCAGGAAGGTGTAGCGCTCCGGCGACAGCACATCGAGCAGGTTCGGCTCGCCCTCGATCTGGCCCAGGTTGGTGCGGCGCACGGCGAAGGTGACGATCTCGGCACCCGAGGCTTCGATGGCCTGACGGGTTTCTTCCATGTCACGGTACTTGCCGGTACCAACCAGCAAACGCGACTGGTAAGTACGACCGGCCAGAACAAAAGGCTTGTCGCTACGAACGATGCTCATGGGGAATCCTCTTTAGGGGTGAGGGTCTTGCAGAATTCTGTGCCCGTACGGGCCGCCCGGTCAGCCGCCGCCGATGGCGTGCACGACTTCGACGTTGTCGCCGTCGTTGAGCGTGGTGACGGCATGCTGGCTGCGCGGGACGATATCCAGATTGAGTTCGACTGCCACTCGACGTCCGGTCAGTTCCAGACGAGTGATCAGGGCCGCAACGGTCTCGCCGTCGGGCAGTTCAAGGGATTCACCGTTCAACTGAATGCGCATGCGCAACGCCGCCATCATTTTTAGGGGCAGGCATTCTAGCCCGATCATGACCTAAAGGTCAGCACCAAGCGTCAAGCGGTTGGTTGCAAGCGCCAGGCGGCCAGCCCGAGGCAAACCCAACCGGCCAGAAATGCCAGGCCACCGAACGGGGTGATGATGCCAAGCTTGCTGATACCGGTCATGGTCAGCACGTACAGGCTGCCGGAGAACAGCAGGATGCCGGCGGCGAACGACACGCCAGCCCAAGCAACCAGTCGCCCTTGTATCTGCGTGGCCAACAGCGCCACACCGAACAGTGCCAGGGTGTGCACCAATTGATAGGTAACGCCGGTGTGGAAAATCGCCAGATACTCCGGCGTCAGGCGGTTTTTCAGACCATGGGCAGCGAATGCGCCCAAAGCGACTCCGGTGAAACCGAAAAAAGCGGCCAGCATCAAAAAGCCACGCAGCATGGGGAACTCCAGTCAGACTCGATCGGCAGGGTCTGTATAATGGCCCGCTCCACGGGTTCGGCCAAGCCATCTCTATGCTGCGTACTATTTTCCGTCGTCTCACGAAGGCCCTGCTCTGGTTCGCGGGCGGCAGCGTATTGCTGGTGCTGGTGTTTCGCTTCGTGCCGCCGCCGGGCACGGCGCTGATGGTCGAGCGCAAGGTCGAATCCTGGGTCGATGGCGAGCCGATTGATCTGCAGCGAACCTGGAAGCCGTGGGACGAGATCTCCGATGATCTCAAGGTAGCGGTGATGGCTGGCGAGGATCAGAAATTTCCTGAGCACTGGGGTTTTGACTTCAGTGCGATCCAGGCAGCGCTGGCCCACAACGAACTCGGCGGTTCAATTCGCGGCGCCAGCACCTTGAGTCAGCAAGTGTCGAAGAACCTGTTTCTCTGGGCCGGTCGCAGTTATCTGCGTAAAGGTCTGGAGGCGTGGTTTACCGCGCTGATCGAAGTGTTCTGGCCCAAGCAGCGGATTCTTGAGGTGTACCTGAACAGCGTCGAGTGGGGTGACGGGGTGTTTGGTGCCGAGGCTGCGGCCCGCCATCACTTTGGCGTGAGCGCGAAGTCGCTGTCCCGGCAGCAGGCGAGTTATCTGGCTGCCGTACTGCCAAACCCACGCGTCTGGAGTGCCAGCCATCCGACCGCTTATGTGTCGCGTCGGGCCGGGTGGATTCGGCAGCAGATGAGTCAGTTGGGTGGGGATAGTTATTTGCTGGGGCTGAATGATTCTCGGCGGGCGCCTTGGTCTCGATAACACCGAGGATCTAAATGTAGGAGTGAGCCTGCTCGCGATAGCGGTCCATCAGTGACGGCAATGCTGACTGTCACACCGCTATCGCGAGCAGGCTCACTCCTACATTGGTTTGTGGCGAAGCAGAAATGAAAACGCCCCGATCATCGCTGATCGGGGCGTTTTTTATTGCCTGCTCGCCGGTTAGGCGGCGATCGACAACTTGAGCTTGTTCATCGCGCTCTTCTCGAGCTGACGGATCCGCTCGGCCGACACGTTGTACTTCTGCGCCAGGTCGTGCAGCGTGGCTTTCTCTTCTGCCAGCCAGCGCTGGTAGAGGATGTCGCGGCTGCGTTCGTCCAGCACTTCCAGTGCTTCGTGCAGGTTGCTGTTGGAGTTGTCGCTCCAGTCGGCATCTTCCAGTTGACGCGCCGGGTCGTACCGGTGGTCTTCCAGGTAATTGGCCGGCGACTGGAAAGCGCTGTCGTCGTCGGCTTCAGCAGCCGGGTCGAAGGCCATGTCATGGCCGGTCAGGCGACTTTCCATCTCGCGCACTTCACGCGGCTCGACGCCGAGGCTTTCCGCCACACGGTG
>NZ_JBIUVX010000020.1:0-48186 GCF_044743175.1 Pseudomonas sp. NPDC087690 | reverse complement strand
TCCTCGTTGTTCAGCCACGCCAGACGTTTCTTCTGGCTGCGCAGGTTGAAGAACAGCTTGCGCTGGGCCTTGGTGGTCGCGACTTTCACAATGCGCCAGTTGCGCAGGATGAACTCGTGAATTTCCGCCTTGATCCAGTGCACGGCGAACGACACCAAACGCACACCCATTTCCGGGTTGAAGCGCTTAACGGCCTTCATCAGGCCGACGTTACCTTCCTGGATCAGGTCAGCCTGAGCCAGACCGTAGCCGGAATAGCTACGGGCAATGTGTACGACAAAACGCAGGTGGGCGAGCACCATCTGCCGAGCCGCCCCCAAATCCTGCTCATAGTAGAGACTCTCGGCCAGTTCACGCTCCTGCTCCGGCGTCAGCAATGGAATGCTGTTGACGGTGTGCACGTAAGCTTCCAGGTTCGCACCCGGAACCAACGCATACGCAGGTTGCAAAGAATTGGTCATACGAAAAAACCTCCCACTTACATACTCGTGCCTCTCGGCACTGCGAAAAATTGACCGGAAACTCAAGTACAAGTTCCCAAAAAACCGCGAGGTCAATCACGCGCAAAAAAGATTCTACTTCGGCGCCAGCTCCCTGAGATGGCGTGCGACTGCAATCCATGCACCGATATAACCCAACAGCACCGCGCCAAGCAAGAGCGACAGACCGTCGGCAACTGGCACTCCGGCCAGCGCGAAATCACTGCCGTACAAGCCGGCCAGCCCAACCACCGCGTCGTTCAGCCAGTTCAGGCCGAACGCCAATACACCCCAGGACAACAGTCCCGCACCGAAGCCATACAACGCCCCCATATAAAGGAAGGGACGTCGCACATAGCTGTCAGTGCCGCCGACGAGTTTAATCACTTCTATCTCGGTGCGGCGGTTTTCAATATGAAGACGAATGGTATTGCCTATCACCAAAAGTAATGCAGAAACCAAAAGCACCGTCAAACCGAAGACAAAACGATCGCCGAGCTTGAGGATGGCGGCCAGACGCTCGACCCAGACTAGATCAAGTTGCGCCTGTTGTACCTTGGGCAGCTCGGAAAGTTTTTGTCTTAATGCTTCCAGGGTCGGCTTGTCGACTTCGTTCGGGGTGACCAGCACCACGCCTGGCAACGGGTTCTCCGGCAGCTCGCGCAGGGCTTCACCCAGCCCTGACTGCTGCTGGAACTCTTCCAGCGCCTGATCGCGGCCGACATATTCAGCATCAGCTACACCGGGCATGCCCTTGATCTGCTCACGCAACGATTCGCCCTGCTGCGGGCTGGCGTCGAGTTGCAGGTACAGCGAGATCTGCGCCGCTCGCTGCCACGAACCGCCGAGACGCTCGACGTTGTTGAGCAACAGCGAAAGCCCCATCGGCAGGCTCAACGCCACCGCCATCACCATGCACGTGAAGAAGCTGCCGATCGGCTGCTTGCCGAGACGACGCAGGCTGTCGAGCAGACTGGCGCGATGGCTTTCGATCCACGCACGAAACAGTGTGGCGAAATCCGGGCCATCGTCATCGTCGTGCTTTTTCTTCTTCGGCGGCTGCGGATCGGCGGCTTTCGGGGCCACGCGCTCGGAAACCTTCGGACTGCGTGTCGCACTCATACCCCGGCCTCCCCGTCGCCGATCAATCGGCCACGTTGCAGGGTGAGCATACGGTGGCGCATGCGCGCGATCAGCGCCAGGTCGTGACTGGCGATCAGCACGCTGGTGCCCAGCCGATTGATGTCTTCGAACACGCCCATGATTTCCGCCGCCAGACGCGGGTCGAGGTTACCGGTCGGTTCGTCCGCCAACAGCAAGGCCGGGCGGTGAACGATGGCGCGGGCAATGCCGACACGCTGTTGCTGACCGGTGGACAGATCGCCCGGATACAGATCGGTTTTATCCGACAGCGCCACGCGCTCCAGCGCCGAATCGACACGCTTGGCGATTTCGGCCTTGGACAAGCCAAGAATCTGCAGCGGCAAGGCGACGTTGTTGAACACCGTGCGATCGAACAGTAACTGGTGATTCTGGAACACCACGCCGATCTGCCGGCGCAGGAACGGAATCTGCGCGTTGCTGATGGTGCTCAGGTCTTGCCCGGCCAGCAGCAGTTTGCCGCTGGTCGGACGCTCCATTGCCAGCAACAGGCGCAACAAGGTGGATTTACCGGCACCGGAGTGGCCGGTGACAAACAAGAACTCGCCACGACGGACTCGAAAGCTCAGCTCATGCAAGCCGACGTGACCGTTCGGGTAGCGTTTACCGACCTGTTCGAAACGAATCATGAACGCTCCCGCTCGGCAAACAGTGCCTGGACAAAGGGTTCGGCTTCAAAGGTACGCAAGTCGTCGATGCCCTCACCGACGCCGATGTAGCGGATCGGCAGACCAAATTGCTTGGCCAGGGCGAAAATCACCCCGCCCTTGGCGGTACCGTCGAGCTTGGTCAGCGCCAGACCGGTCAGTTCGACGGTCTGGTTGAATTGCTTGGCCTGGTTGATGGCGTTCTGGCCAGTACCCGCGTCGAGCACCAGCAGCACTTCGTGCGGCGCGTCGGCGTCGAGCTTGCCGATCACCCGGCGAACCTTTTTCAGCTCTTCCATCAGGTTGTCTTTGGTGTGCAGACGACCGGCGGTGTCAGCAATCAACACGTCGATGCCACGCGCCTTGGCCGCCTGCACGGCGTCGAAGATCACCGAAGCCGAGTCGGCGCCAGTGTGCTGGGCGATCACCGGAATCTTGTTGCGCTCACCCCAGACCTGCAACTGCTCAACAGCTGCGGCGCGGAAAGTGTCACCGGCGGCGAGCATGACTTTCTTGCCTTCCAGTTGCAGCTTCTTCGCCAGTTTGCCGATGGTGGTGGTCTTGCCGGCGCCGTTGACGCCAACCACCAGAATCACGAACGGTTTGTTCTGCGAAGCGATTTTCAGCGGCTGTTCGACCGGTTTGAGCATCGCGGCCAGTTCGGCCTGCAGGGATTTGTACAGCGCGTCGGCGTCGGCCAGCTCTTTGCGGGCGACCTTCTGGGTCAGGCGCTGGATGATCTGCGTGGTGGCTTCGACACCCACATCGGCGGTGAGCAGACGGGTTTCGAGGTCATCGAGCAGATCGTCGTCGATGGTTTTGCGGCCGAGAAACAGGCTGGCCATGCCCTCGCCGATGCTGGCGCTGGTTTTCGACAGGCCTTGCTTGAGACGGGCGAAGAAGCCGGCTTTGGTTTCTTCGGTGCGCGGGGCTTCGATGGAGGCTTCGGCAACCACTTCGACCGGCACGACTGGAGCGGCAACTACGGGAGCAGGTGCCGGTGCCGGCTCGGGCTGTTGCACGACTGGAGCAACAGGAGCAACAACGATCGGAGCAACAGGCTCAGGCGCAATAATTTCAGGAGCAGCTTCAGCCACAACGGGCGCAGGCTCGATGATCGGCTCAACCACTGGCGCCGGCGCCACTTCAGGCACAAACGCAGCAGGCGCAGGGATCACTGGCGTAACGTGCGGCGCAGCCTCTTCAACCAACGCCACCGGCTCTTCCGCCACCGGCAAGGTCAGCCACGGCTCGGCCGCCGGGGTCAGCGGCAGTTCAGCCGCTACAGGCATTTCAGGCTCCGGCTCTGGCTCAACCGGTTGCAACACCGGCTCGGCAATCGGCAGGACAATCGGTGCCGGCTCTTCTTCTATAACCGGAGCAGGTTCCGGCGCAGGCACAGGAATCGCGGGCGGCTGTTCGACGACGGGTTCCTGCGGTTTCTTACGCAGCCATCCGAACAGGCTTTTCTTCTCGCCAGCCGCAGCTGGGGTCTTCTTGTCGTCGTTGGAACCAAACATGGAGGACGGCTATCTCACGGTAGCGACGCGCCATAAGGGCGCCCCGGCAAATAAATATTCGATGCAGAACAGACTGTGTTTCATCCAGCTTGTTCACGCGCAACATTTTGTCGAGGCGCCAGAGGCACCTCAAAGGTCGATTAATACGAAGGACTGGAACGGCATCTTCGGCGAAAACGCAGAGTTTAGCTGACAAACTCAAAGCTTATGCCGGGAACCCATACAACCTATCGACCGATCAGTGGCTTGATAGGCGTGGCCGCCAGTAAAACGGATCAGTATCCTAGCACCCTCTCGCCCGCCGACGCTAAGACCAAGCGGGCAGCCCAACAGGTTAAAAAACGAATGAATGCTCTAGCCCGCCGCGCTGCAGGCCTGCTGCTCAGCACAGTCTGCCTGCCCCTTTCGGCCCTGGCGGCCGACCCGCAACCGACCCACGAATTTACCCTCGACAACGGCCTCAAGGTCGTCGTGCGCGAAGACCATCGCGCGCCAGTGGTGGTCTCGCAGGTCTGGTACAAGGTCGGCTCCAGCTACGAAACTCCGGGCCAGACCGGTCTGTCCCACGCGCTCGAGCACATGATGTTCAAGGGCAGCGAGAAAGTCGGTCCCGGCGAAGCCTCGTTGATCCTGCGTGATCTGGGCGCAGAAGAGAACGCCTTCACCAGCGACGACTTCACTGCTTATTACCAGGTGCTGGCCCGTGACCGTCTGGGCGTGGCGTTTGAACTGGAAGCCGACCGCATGGCCAATCTGCGTCTGCCGGCCGACGAGTTCGCCAAGGAAATCGAAGTCATCAAGGAAGAGCGCCGCTTGCGCACTGATGACAAGCCGATGTCCAAGGCTTACGAGCGCTACAAGGCCATGGCCTATCCGGCCAGCGGCTACCACACGCCGACCATCGGCTGGATGGCTGACCTCGACCGCATGAAGGTCGAAGAGCTGCGCCACTGGTATCAATCCTGGTATGTGCCGAACAACGCCACACTGGTGGTGGTCGGCGACGTCACTCCAGATGAAGTGAAAACCCTCGCGCAACGCTATTTCGGCCCGATCGCCAAGCGCGACGTGCCGCCGGCAAAAAAACCACTGGAATTGGCTGAACCGGGCGAACGCCAGATCACCCTGCATGTGCAGACGCAATTGCCTAGCCTGATGCTCGGTTTCAACGTACCAAGCATTGCCACGGCTGAAGACAAACGCTCGGTCAACGCCCTGCGCCTGATCTCGGCACTGCTCGACGGCGGTTACAGCGGGCGCATTCCGACGCAACTGGAGCGCGGCGAAGAGCTGGTCTCCGGCGGTTCGTCGAACTACGACGCCTACACCCGTGGCGACAGCCTGTTCACCCTCTCGGCAACGCCGAACACGCAGAAGAAAAAGACCATGGCGCAAGCCGAGGCCGGTCTGTGGAAACTGCTCGAACAGCTGAAAACCACTGCACCGTCCGCCGAAGAACTGGAGCGCGTGCGTGCCCAAGTGATCGCCGGTCTGGTCTTCGAACGCGATTCGATCACCAGCCAGGCCACGGCGATTGGTCAACTGGAAACCGTCGGCCTGTCGTGGAAACTGATGGACACCGAACTCGCCGATCTGGAAAGCGTGACCCCGCAAGACATCCAGAACGCCGCCAAGCTGTATTTCACCCGCGAACGTCTCAGCGTCGCCCACGTCCTGCCACTGGAGACGACTCATGAGTGAGCGCAAATCCCCACGCCTGATGCTGCTCGGCCTGATCGCCATTGCGGTGATCGGCTCGACGGCTTTCTATCTGTCGCCAAGTGCTGACAGCAAAGCCAGTGAAGCCCTCGACAACGCCAAGTCCAGCCAGAAGCTGCAATCGCTCACCGAACTCGACGGCAAAGCCCCGGCCAGCCGCAAGCTCGACGTGCAGACCTGGAGCACCGCCGAAGGCGCCAAAGTGCTGTTCGTCGAAGCCCACGAACTGCCGATGTTCGACATGCGCCTGATCTTCGCCGCCGGCAGCAGCCAGGACGGCAGCGCCTCGGGCCTGGCGGTGCTGACCAATGCGATGCTCAACGAAGGTGTTGCTGGCAAAGACGTCGGCGCCATCGCGCAGGGCTTTGAAGGTCTCGGTGCGGATTTCGGCAACGGTGCTTTCAAGGACATGGCGCTGGCCTCGCTGCGCAGCCTGAGTGCTGCCGACAAGCGTGAGCCTGCTTTGAAGCTGTTCTCGGAAGTCATCGGCAAACCGACCTTCCCCGCCGACTCCTTCGCACGCATCAAGAACCAGATGCTCGCCGGATTCGAATACCAGAAACAGAACCCCGGCAAACTCGCCAGCCTTGAGCTGATGAAGCGTCTGTACGGCGATCACCCGTACGCGCATTCCAGCGACGGTAATCCGCAGAGCGTGCCGAAAATCACCCTCGCGCAATTGCGTGAGTTCCACGCCAAGGCCTACGCGGCCGGCAACGCGGTGATCGCGCTGGTCGGCGATCTGTCGCGCGCGGAAGCCGAGGCAATTGCCAATCAGGTCTCCTCGGCCCTGCCGAAAGGGCCGGCGTTGGCGAAGATCGCTCAGCCGCAGGAACCGAAGGCCAGCGTTAATCACATCGAGTTTCCGTCGAAGCAGACCAACCTGATGCTCGCGCAACTCGGTATCGACCGTGACGATCCGGATTACGCGGCGCTGTCGATGGGCAACCAGATCCTCGGTGGCGGCGGTTTCGGCACGCGCCTGATGAGCGAAGTGCGCGAGAAGCGCGGCCTGACCTATGGCGTGTACTCGGCGTTCAGCCCGATGCAGGCCCGTGGCCCGTTCATGATCAATCTGCAGACCCGTGCGGAAATGAGCGAAGGCACCCTGAAACTGGTGCAGGACGTACTCGCCGACTACCTGAAAACCGGGCCGACGCAGAAAGAACTCGACGACGCCAAGCGCGAACTGGCCGGCAGCTTCCCGCTGTCGACCGCAAGCAATGCCGATATCGTCGGCCAACTCGGGGCGATGGGCTTCTATAATCTGCCGCTGAGCTACCTGGACGACTTCATGCGTCAGTCGCAAAGCCTGACCGTGGAACAAGTTCGCGACGCCCTGAACAAACACCTGAGCACGGACAAAATGGTCATCGTCACCGCTGGCCCGACCGTGCCGCAAAAGCCGTTACCGGCCCCATCTGATAAACCTGCCGAGCAACCGCTCGGGGTTCCGGAGCATTAATGGCAACTCGTTCTCCTAAAAAACCTGCGCACAACGTTCACAACGGTGTGAACCAGTTGCGCATCATTGGCGGCCAATGGCGCAGCCGCAAGCTGAGCTTCCCCGACGCACCTGGCCTGCGCCCGACGCCGGATCGCGTGCGTGAAACCCTGTTCAACTGGCTCGCGCCGTACGTTGAAGGGGCCAAGGTGCTCGACCCGTTCGCCGGCAGCGGCGCGCTGTTTCTCGAAGCGTTGTCCCGTGGCGCGGCCATGGGCCAGGCGCTGGATGCCAGCAACATTGCCGTCTCCAGCCTGAAAGAACACCTCGGCACCCTGCGCTGCACCAACGGTCAGGTACAGACCGCCGATGCGCTGCGTTATCTGGAAACCCAGACCGCAACACCGTTCGACCTGGTGTTCCTCGACCCGCCGTTCAACCAGAACCTGCTGCCGGCCGTGTGCACCTTGCTTGAAGAGCGTCAGTGGCTGGCGCCGGATTCTTGGATCTACACTGAAAGCGAGACGGCACCCTCGATTCTCGGCCTGCCGGGCAACTGGCGCCTGCACCGCGAGCAGAAATCCGGGCGAGTGCACTACGCCTTGTGGCAACGTATGGCAGAGATCGCCGGTTAACCGACCGGCCTGAACAAGCGGCGCGCTTCACCAGAGGCGCCGCCGCGCTGCATCGAGAATCATCGTGCCCCCTCCTTCAGAACGCTTCACTCCCGCCCTCGGCCTCGGCAATCCACACCTGCAAACCTTGTGGGGACCGCTGTGGCGCAAAACCGTGCATATCGAACGCGAGCGCGAACGCTTGTGGCTTGAGGACGGCGACTTCCTCGACCTCGACTGGCATGGCCCGCACACGGCTGACGCGCCGCTGGTGCTGGTGCTGCATGGGCTGACCGGCTCTTCCAACTCGCCTTATGTAGCGGGTATCCAAAGGGCCTTGGCCGCGCAAGGCTGGGCCAGTGTCGCGCTGAACTGGCGCGGCTGCTCGGGCGAGCCGAATCTGCTGCCACGCAGCTATCACTCCGGCGCCAGCGAAGACCTCGCCGAGGCCATCAAACACCTGCGTGCGAAACGCCCCTTGGCGCCGTTGTATGCCGTCGGTTACTCCTTGGGCGGCAATGTGTTGCTCAAGCATCTGGGCGAAACCGGCAGCGCCAGTGGTGTGCTCGGCGCGGTGGCGGTGTCAGTGCCGTTTCGTCTGGATCAATGCGCCGACCGCATCGGCCAGGGGTTTTCCAGGGTTTATCAGGCGCACTTCATGCGCGAGATGGTCGCGTACATCAAAAACAAGCAACGGCAGTTTCAGCATGATGGTCGCGAGGATGGCCTGGCGGCGTTGGCAGCGCTCGGCTCACTGGAGAACATGCGCACGTTCTGGGATTTCGATGGCCGCGTGACCGCGCCGCTGCACGGTTTTAACGATGCCGAGGATTACTACCGGCGTGCGTCGAGCCGCTATTTCCTCGGCGAGATCCGCACGCCGACCCTGATCATTCAGGCGGCGGACGATCCGTTCGTGTTCCCGCACAGCTTGCCTGCGGAAAACGAACTGTCGGCGTCGACCGCCTTTGAATTGCAGGCACGCGGCGGACACGTTGGATTCGTCGACGGCTCAGTGCGCCAGCCAGGCTACTACCTCGAACGCCGTATCCCGCGATGGCTGGCCAGCGTGCCCGCATGAGCGACCAGGGCGAATCGATCCGATTCTGGCAATCGGCGCCGCTGCCCGGCGTCGAACTGTTGTCGGCGCGCTATATCGAACAGCGCTTCGCCCCGCATGTGCATGACGGTTTTGTGATCGGCATGATCATGGCCGGCGCTCAGCGTTATCGCTACCGCGGCGCCGAGCATCTGGCGGGCAGCGGGACGCTGGTGCTGATCAACCCGGACGAGTTGCACACCGGGCACAAGGGCACCGACGACGGTTGGCTGTATCGAGCCTTCTACCCGGATACCGGCAAGATTGTTTCGCTGCTGGGTGAACTTGAACTGTCCACGACAAGTTTGCCGGCATTCGGCGCCACGCTGTATCGCGACCCCGATCTGGTCAGCGGATTTGCACAATTGCACCGGTTGCTCGAAAGCCCTGCCACCGCGCTGCAACAGCAAACGGTGTGGCGCGAGATGATGTTGTTGCTGTTGCAGCGCCACGCGGCAGTGCGAGAAATCGGTAACCCCGGCAAGGAGCACCGCGCGGTGCTGATCGCCAAGGATCTGCTGCACACGCACTTGGCAGCGCCGCCGTCGCTGGAGGAGCTGGCCGCAGCGGTCAACCTGTCACCGTTCCATTTCGCCCGGGTGTTCCGCCGCGCGACTGGTATGCCGCCACACACTTGGTTGGTGCAGCAACGCATCGCTAAGGCGCGGGCACTGTTGCAGAGTGGTTGCTTGCCGCTGGAAGTCGCGACGCAGTTGGGGTTTGCCGATCAAAGCCACTTGAGCCGACAGTTCAAGCAGGCTTACGGCGTCGGGCCCGCGGCGTATCGCAGCGCCCGGATGGAAAGCTAAAAGATCGCAGCCTTCGGCAGCTCCTACAGGGAAATGCATTCCAATGTAGGAGCTGCCGAAGGCTGCGATCTTTTGATCTTATTCGCCGGTGGCGATGCCGCGAGCCGGCTCGTTGATCCATTCGCTCCACGATCCGGCATACAACGAAGCCAACGGATAACCCGCCAGGCACAACGCAAACAGGTTGTGACAGGCCGTCACCCCAGAGCCGCAATACGCAACCAGATCCGCTGGCGAACGTTCGCCGATCTTCGCGGCGAAACGCTGCTTGAGCTGATCGGCTGGCAGGAATCGTCCATCACTGGCGAGGTTGTCGGTGAACGCTGCGCATTGTGCTCCCGGAATATGCCCGGCCACCGGATCGATCGGTTCAACTTCACCCTTGAAGCGCGGCAAGGCCCGAGCATCGATCAACGTCAGCGCCGGCTGCCCGAGGCGCTTTTGCAATTTCTCGGCGCTGATCAACAAGCTCATGTCCGGCTGACCACTGAAGTTGCCACGGCTCACCGTCGGCGCATCCAGGCTCAGCGGCAAACCCGCCGCGTGCCAAGCCTTGAGTCCACCATCGAGAATGAACACGCCGTCACGTTTGCCCAGCCACGCCAGCAACCACCACGCCCGCGCCGCGTAGGCACCGGGTCCGTCGTCATACAGAACCACGTCGCTGTCGTTGTCGATTCCCCAAGCCTGTAAACGCTCGATCAACGCCGCCGACGGCGGCAGCGGATGCCGCCCGGTCACGCCCTTGACCACTGCGCCGCTGAGATCGCGCTCAAGATCGGCGAAGCTCGCACCGGCAATGTGCCCTTCGGCATAGCTGCGCTGCCCGTAATCCGGGTCTTCGAGGGCGAAACGACAATCGAGAATCACCAGCCCCGGCTGTTCCTTGCGGGCATCCAGCGTTTGCGGGCTGATCAGTTGCGCAATCGGCATAGCGGGCTCCTGTGGAGTTTCAACAGAACGGTTTATTTCACGTCTTCGAGGGCCTGGGCCAGCGGTACGTAAAACTCATCAAACAATGCGTTGACCTGTTCACGCGCCTCGTCAGTGACGAACCCGGCTTCGAGGACCAACACCTGATACACGCCACGTTTAACAGCTTGCTCGCTGAGGTGGTTGGAGTTTTCACGGGTGGTGCACAGAAAGCGCACCCATGACGTCAGGATGATCCACGCGTTGAGGGTCAGGGATTCGATCTGCACGCGATCCATCTTGAGGATTCCAGCGGCGACAAAGCCTTCGTAGATGGCGGCGCCTTGAATCACGCAGCGCTGGGAAAAGCGCCGGTAACGCGCAGCCAGTTCCGGATCGCTGTCGAGCAAATGTTCAAGGTCACGGTGCAGAAAGCGGTAACCCCACATCGCCGACAGCAGCTCCTTGAGATAGAAACGCTTGTCTTCAACCGTCGCGGCACGCCCCTGCGGCGGGCGCAGAAAGCTATCCACCAAGGCTTCGTACTCACTGAACAGCACGGCGATGATCGCCTGCTTGTTGGGGAAGTGGTAGTACAGGTTGCCCGGAGAAATCTCCATATGGGCGGCAATGTGGTTGGTGCTGATGCTGCGCTCGCCCTGCTGATTGAACAGCTCGAGGCTGTTCTGCACGATGCGCTCGCTGGTTTTTATTCGTGGGGCCATGGCTTGAGCTTTAATTCAGAGTGCGATGAGGGGCATCTTACGACCTATCCGTAAATGGATAAAACAAAGCTGCGCACGGAAGTCATTTGACTTTATAGAGCATAGACTCTAAAAAGTTCACCACTACAATAAATCCGGAGCCTACGATGACTGCCGACATTGCCTACCTGCAAACGCTGCAACAGCCACTGGAGGAGCTCAATCGGCTGTTCAATGCGCAACGGGCAGCGTATGCCGCCAACCCAATGCCGCCTGCCGCCCAACGCCAGCAATGGTTGAAGGCACTGCGCGATTTGTTGAGCAGTGAACGTCAGGCGTTGATCGAAGCCATCAGCGCGGATTTCAGCAACCGCAGCGCCGATGAAACCTTGCTCGCCGAATTGATGCCCAGCCTGCACGGCATTCATTACGCCAGTCGCCACCTCAAGGGCTGGATGAAACCCTCGCGGCGCAAGGTCGGCATGGCGTTCCAGCCCGCTGCGGCGAAAGTGGTTTACCAGCCGCTGGGCGTCGTCGGCGTCATTGTGCCGTGGAATTACCCGCTGTATCTGGCCATCGGGCCGTTGGTCGGCGCACTTGCGGCGGGCAATCGAGTGATGCTCAAACTCAGCGAATCGACCCCGGCCACCGGGCTGTTGCTCAAGGAATTGCTGGCGCGCATCTTCCCCGAAGATCTGGTGGGCGTGGTCCTCGGCGAGGCCGACGTGGGCGTAGCGTTCTCCCGCCTGCCGTTTGATCACCTGCTGTTCACGGGTTCCACCAGTGTCGGCAAGCACGTCATGCGCGCCGCGGCCGAAAACCTCACGCCCGTGACGCTCGAACTGGGCGGCAAATCCCCCGCCATTGTCTCCAGAGACGTGCCGCTGAAGGACGCTGCCGAACGCATCGCCTTCGGTAAAACCCTGAACGCCGGGCAAACCTGCGTCGCCCCCGATTACGTGCTGGTGCCGGAAGACCGTGTCGGCGGCTTCGTCGAAGCCTATCGTCAGGCGGTGCAAGGTTTTTATCCGAGCCTCAGCGACAACCCGGACTACACCGCGATCATCAATGACCGCCAACTGACCCGCCTCAATGGTTATGTCAGCGATGCCACCAGCAAGGGCGCGCTGCTGATTCCGCTGTTCGAGCAGGCTCAGGGCCGACGCATGCCGCACAGTCTGCTGCTGAATGTCAGCGACGACATGACCGTGATGCAGGACGAGATCTTCGGCCCGCTGCTGCCGATCGTGCCGTATCGCGATCTGGAGCAGGCATTTGCCTACATCAAACAGCGACCACGTCCTCTGGCTCTTTACTATTTCGGCTACGACAAAGGTGAGCAGACCCGCGTGCTGCACGAAACCCATTCCGGTGGGGTGTGCCTGAACGACACGCTGCTGCACGTGGCGCAGGACGACATGCCGTTCGGCGGCATCGGCCCCTCCGGCATGGGCCATTACCACGGTCACGAAGGTTTTCTGACCTTCAGCAAGGCCAAAGGCGTGTTGGTGAAACAGCGCTTCAACGCGGCCAGGCTGATTTATCCGCCGTACGGGACGTCGATCCAGAAACTGATCCAGAAGCTGTTCATTCGCTAAACATTTGTCATTGCCGGGTAATAACAATAATGCACCCAAGCCTGACCGAAACACCTGCGCTGTCGCGCCGTGGCCTGCTGAAATTCAGCCTCGGCGCCACGGCGTTCCTCGCCACTGCTGGCCTCGGCGCCAGCCTCAGCGGTTGTTCTTCCAACGTCGCAGCCAACGGCTTCATCACCTTGCGCGACGGCGATCTGCTGTTTTTGCGCGCACTGATACCAGTGATGCTCGAAGGCGCCGTGGCCACTGAAAAGATGCCGAACGCGATTGAAGGCACGTTGAAGTCGCTGGATTACAGCCTCAATCATCTGTCGCCGGAAATGCTCAAACTCACTCGCCAACTGTTCGACGTGCTCGGCATGGCCGTGACGCGCGGGCCGCTCACCGGGATCTGGGGCAGTTGGGAAAACGCCAGCCCTGAGGCGATGCGGCATTTTCTTGATCGTTGGGAGAACAGCTCACTGAGCCTGTTGCGCATGGGACATAGCTCGTTGCAGCAGATGGTGATGATGGCCTGGTACACCCGCGCCGAATCCTGGGGGCATTGCGGTTATCCCGGGCCGCCTACCGTCTGAAATCAGCGCAACGGCCTTCGCGAGCAGGCTCGCTCCCACATTGAAATGCATTCCCCTGTAGGAGTGAGCCTGCTCGCGATGAGGCCCGCCAGAACAACAAAAACAAGAGAACCTGATCGATGCCCGTACCCGACCCATTCCGCGAAGGCCTCGCCCGAGGCTGGAAAACCTACAACGGCGCACAACTGAGCGACGACCTGAGCCTGGAAGTCGACGTAGCAATCATCGGCAGCGGTGCCGGTGGCGGCACCACCGCGGAAATCCTCAGCGCCGCCGGCTACAAGGTTCTGCTGATCGAAGAAGGCCCGCTGAAGACCAGCTCCGACTTCAAGATGCTCGAAGATCAGGCCTACAGCAGCCTCTATCAGGAAGGCATCGGGCGCATGAGCAAGGACGGCGCGATCACCATCCTGCAGGGCCGCGCGGTCGGCGGCACGACGCTGATCAACTGGACATCAAGCTTTCGCACCCCGGAGCCGACTCTCGATCACTGGGCCAAAGAACACAACGTCAAAGGCCACAGCCCGGAGGAAATGGCACCGTGGTTCGAGAAAATGGAGCAACGCCTCGGCGTCGCACCGTGGATGGTGCCGCCCAATGCCAACAACGATGTGATCCGCAAAGGCTGCGAGCAGCTCGGCTACAGCTGGCACGTGATCCCGCGTAACGTGCGCGGCTGCTGGAACCTCGGCTATTGCGGTATGGGCTGCCCGACCAACGCCAAACAATCGATGATGGTCACCACCATTCCCGCGACCCTGGAAAAAGGTGGCGAGCTGCTCTATCTGGCCCGCGCAGAAAAACTGCTGATCAGCGACGACAAGGTCACAGGTCTGCAATGCGTGGCGATGGATGAACGCTGCGTCGAACCGACCGGGCGCACCATCACCGTCAAGGCACGGCATTACGTGCTCGCGGGCGGCGGCATCAACAGTCCGGCACTGCTGCTGCGCTCCGACGCACCGGATCCGCATAAAAACCTTGGCAAGCGCACCTTTCTGCACCCGGTGAACATGTCCGCCGCGCGCTTCGACGAAGTGGTCAATCCGTTTTACGGCGCGCCGCAATCAATCTATTCCGACCACTTCCAATGGAAGGACGGCACCACCGGACCGATGGCATTCAAACTCGAAGTACCGCCATTGCATCCCGCGCTGGCGGCGACGCTGCTCGGCGGTTTTGGCCAGGAGAGCGCGCAACACATGGCTGATCTGCCGCACACCCACGCCATGCTCGCGCTGTTGCGTGACGGCTTTCACCCGGACAGCAGTGGCGGCGCGGTCGAGTTGCGCGGCGATGGCTCACCGGTGCTCGACTACCAGGTTTCGCCGTACGCTTGGGAGGGTTTGCGCAAGGCCTTCCACGTCATGGCAGAAATCCAGTTCGCCGGTGGCGCGAAATCAGTGATGCCGATGCACGCCGACGCGCGTTACGTGAACACCTTGGCCGAAGCCCGCACGCTGATCGATGGCCTGAGCCTTGAGTTGTACCGCACACGCCTGGGCAGCGCCCACGTCATGGGCGGCTGCGCGATGGGCGAAGACCCGAAAAGCGCGGTCACCGACAGTCTCGGTCGTCATCATCAACTGGCCAATCTGTCGATTCACGACGGCTCGTTGTTCCCCACCAGCATCGGCGCCAACCCGCAGTTGTCGGTGTACGGCCTGACCGCGCAACTGGCGAGTGCACTGGCCGATCGGCTGAAAAACCCGTGAATATCCGGATTATTGCCATCGTCTATAGTGCTTTCTTACCCAACAGGCGACTTGGCCGACCGGGACGGCTGCGATACCATCCGACTCCCCAACGGACTCCCGCCAGGACGACGCGATGAACCGAGTGTTGTACCCAGGTACCTTCGACCCTATTACCAAGGGCCATGGCGATCTGGTCGAACGCGCCTCGCGCCTGTTCGATCACGTGATCATTGCGGTCGCTGCCAGCCCGAAAAAGAACCCGCTGTTCCCGCTGGAACAACGGGTTGAACTGGCTCGCGAGGTCACCAAACACCTGCCGAACGTGGAAGTGGTCGGTTTCTCGACGCTGCTCGCGCATTTCGCCAAAGAGCAGAACGCCAATGTGTTCCTGCGTGGTCTGCGCGCGGTGTCGGACTTCGAATACGAGTTTCAGCTGGCCAACATGAATCGCCAGTTGGCTCCGGATGTGGAGAGCCTGTTTCTCACCCCGTCCGAACGTTATTCGTTCATTTCTTCGACACTGGTGCGGGAAATTGCCGCATTGGGCGGCGATATCAGCAAATTCGTCCACCCCGCCGTGGCCGATGCCCTGACCCTACGCTTCAAGAAGTAGGAGCTGCCGCAGGCTCGGGCTGCGATCAGACGATCTTTGGCTTTTTGATCGCAGCCTTCGGTGCCCTTGATCGCGCCCGCGTGCACTGCGCTCGCCAATGCGGCACAATTGCGCGCATTGATTTATAGCGCCCGGGCCTGTCGCCCCGGCTGGAGTTAGCATGTCCCTGATCATCACCGACGATTGCATCAACTGCGACGTCTGCGAACCCGAGTGCCCGAACGCCGCCATCTCCCAAGGCGAAGAGATCTACGTGATCGACCCGAACCTGTGCACCCAGTGCGTCGGCCACTACGACGAACCGCAATGCCAACAGGTTTGCCCGGTGGATTGCATTCCGCTGGACGAGGCGCATCCGGAGACTGAAGAACAGTTGATGGACAAGTACCGCAAGATTACCGGCAAGGCCTGATTTTTCAGCGCCTGTACCGACGCCATCGCGAGCACGCTCACTCCTACATTGGAACGCATTTCAACTGTAGGAGTGAGCCTGCTCGCGATGAGGCCATCAGCCACACAGCAAAACCCTGATCAGCTCACTCGCGCTGCTCAAACCCCTCCCCGATACACCCCAGGCACCGCACAAAAGCGGCTTTCGCCGGATCCACCACCAGCGCCTGCCCCGCATCGCCCACCCCGCCACCCAGCGCGGTAAACGGCAACGACACGACAAACGCCCCCGCACCGATCACCGTCGCCACCACCAATAAAGGTCGGGCAATCAGCAAGTCGCCGATCATCGCGTAGGCCGGTGGATTCTGGATGGTGTAACGCGGATCACCGCTGCCGTTTTCCGTGGCCTGAACAGCCAGACTGGAACACAGCAGCAGCGTAACAACGAGGACTTGCAAGGACTTCATGGCACGATCCTTCGGGCTGAACAGTGAGACAACTCACTATAGACCGTAGGACTTTTTCAGCCGTTTGCCTCAGCTCTGGCAGCGCGGGCAGAACACACTGGCCCGCTGACCCAGCTTCACTTCACGCAGCCCGGTGCCACAGACCTTGCAGTGTTCGCCGCCACGGCCATAAACAAACAGCTCCTGCTGGAAATAGCCCGGCTGACCGTCACCACCAATGAAATCACGCAGCGTGGTGCCGCCACGCTCGATGGCAGCGGCAAGAATGCGTTTGATCTCGATCGCCAGCTTCAGATAGCGCCCCCGGGAAATGCCCCCGGCTTCACGACGCGGATCAATCCCGGCGGCAAACAATGCTTCGGTCGCATAAATATTGCCGACCCCGACCACCACTGCGTTGTCCATGATGAACGGTTTGACCGCCATCGAACGCCCGCGCGACAGCTGAAACAAGCGCTCGCCATCGAACAGATCGGTCAGTGGCTCCGGGCCGAGACGGATCAGCAATTCATGATTGAGTGGATCATTGCTCCACAACATCGCGCCGAAACGTCGCGGGTCGGTGTAGCGCAGCGCCAGTCCCGATTCCAGCTCGATGTCGACGTGCTCATGCTTCAACGCCGGCAACCCGACTTCGACCAGACGCAAATTGCCCGACATGCCCAAATGGCTGATCAACGTGCCGACTTCGGCGTTGATCAACAAATACTTGGCGCGGCGCTCAACCAGCACGATGCGCTGCCCCGACAGGCGCACATCGAGGTCGTCCGGGATCGGCCAGCGCAGGCGCCGGTCACGCACGATCACCCGGCTGACACGCTGGCCTTCCAGGTGCGGGGCAATACCCCGGCGGGTGGTTTCGACTTCCGGCAATTCAGGCATGGTGTTCTCGAATCAATGCGCGCCGAGGTCGCGGATCGTTTGTTTGAGGGTTTCGAAGTCGTAATCCGACAGTCCTACATAGTCGAGTACCAGCGGCCCGACGGCGTTCCATTCGAAATCTTCGGTCTGGTTGCCCAATACCCGATACGAAGCGCAAATGTGTTCGGCCATTTTCAGGATCGCCAACAGGTTTTTCATCTGGCTGTTGCGCGACGACTCATCGTTGAAGATCGCCAAGGCATTGTGGTGATTGGCGATGGCAGCGCTGACATGTTCCGGCAGGCGCCAGGACTTGGCGGTGTAGTAGCCAACCACCGCGTGGTTGGTGTTGAACTCGCTGTTCTCGGTGTCGACCACCCGACATTCGGCGCTGGCATTGGCGTAAGCCTTTTCCAGAACCGTCATGTAATTGGGGAACCGCTGCAGCATCAACGGCACGCCGCAATCGTGGAACAGGCCCAAGGCATAGGCTTCGTCCCCGGCCTGGGTACCGATGCGCTTGGCCAGCGTGAGGCAAGTCATCGCCACGTCCTGGGCGGTGTCCCAGAAACGGTTGAGCGTGACGATGGTGTCGTCGTTCATCTCGCCCTTGATCGACTGCGCGTTGATCAGATTGATGATCGAACGGCTGCCCAGGAGGTTCACCGCACGCTGAATCGAGGTGATCTTGTTGCTCAAGCCGTAATACGGCGAGTTGACGATTTTCAGCAGCGAGCCGGACAGGCCGGGATCCTGGGCGATCAGCTTGGCGATCACCTCCAGGTCCGGGTCGGGCATGTACTGCTCCATTTGCAGATCCACCATGATCTGCGGTTGCGCCGGCACACTGATGCCTTGCAGCGATTGTTGAATCTGTTCGGTGGTCAGCTCTTGGGACATAAGTACACACTCTGGGACAGGCGGCGATTCTAACCCCTGAAATCGCAGGGCGACACACCGATGGGCATATCGGCGGAACTTTCATTCAAGCTCAGGCTTCGGATTTTGTAGGGCGCAACGGGCAATTTCTGTCCGCTGTGCCAGCAAATTCCCGCAGACTCAGGAGCTTATCGATGACCACCTCACTCAACGGCAAGCGCGTCGCTTTTTTGGTAACCGATGGTTTCGAACAGGTTGAATTGACAGGTCCCAAGCAAGCGCTGGAGCAGGCTGGCGCGCAGGTCGACATCCTTTCCGCAGAAACCGGCAAGGTCAAAGGCTGGAATCACGACAAACCGGCGGACGATTTCCAGGTCGACCAGACGTTTCAGGGCGCCAGCAGCGAGCAGTACGACGCGATCGTCCTGCCGGGCGGCGTGCAGAACTCCGACACTATCCGCATCGATCAGGACGCCCAGCACCTGGTCAAGACCGGCGCCTCTGCCGGCAAACCGATCGCAGTGATCTGCCATGGCGGCTGGTTGCTGATCTCGGCAGGACTGGTCAACGGCAAGACCATGACCAGTTACAAGACGGTAAAGGATGACTTGGTGAACGCTGGCGCGCACTGGGTCGATAAAGAGGTGGTCAAGGATGGCAACCTGATCAGCAGCCGGCAGCCGGATGATATTCCGGCGTTCAGTCGCGAACTGATCGACGCACTGTCGGCGTAGCATTGGGGACCGCTTTCGCGAGCAGGCTCGCTCCCACAGAGGTCTTGTGACCGACACAAGACTAATGTGAGAGCGAGCCTGCTCGCGAAGAGGCGATCAGCGTTTCATCGCTCATCAAACCCGGCACAAGTCGCAACACGCTATACTCCCGCTCTTTTTTCCGGAGCGACGTCATGTCCCTGCCAAGCCTGCGCCTCAAAGCCAATGCCGACCGTCGCCTGCGCAACGGCCACCTGTGGGTCTACAGCAACGAAATCGATGTGGCCGCCACACCATTGCACGGCTTCAAGGCCGGCGATCAGGCGATCCTCGAAGCCGCCGGCGGCAAGACCTTGGGCATCGTTGCGATGAGCCCGAACAACCTGATCTGCGCCCGTCTGGTGTCCCGCGACATCAAGGTGCAACTGGACAAGTCGCTGCTGGTGCACCGTCTGAACGTTGCCCTGTCGCTGCGCGATCGCTTGTTCGACAAGCCGTTCTACCGCCTGGTCTACGGTGACTCCGATCTGCTGCCGGGTCTGGTGGTAGACCGTTTCGGCGACATCCTCGTAGTCCAGATCGCCTCGGCGACCATGGAAGCGCATAAAGATGACGTGATCGCAGCACTGACCCAAGTGCTCAAGCCAAGCGGCATCCTGTTCAAGAACGACTCCGCCGCGCGTGATGCCGAAGGCCTCAACCGCTACGTCGAAACCGTGTTCGGCCTGGTACCGGAGTGGGTTGCGCTGGAAGAGAACGGCGTGAAGTTCGAGGCCCCGGTCATCCAGGGTCAGAAAACCGGCTGGTTCTACGACCACCGCATGAACCGTGCACGCCTGGCGCCTTATGCCAAGGGTAAGCGCGTCCTCGACCTCTATAGCTATATCGGTGGCTGGGGCGTGCAGGCTGCGGCGTTCGGTGCCAGCGAAGTGTTCTGCGTCGACGCTTCGGCCTTCGCCCTCGACGGCGTTGAGCGCAACGCTGCGTTGAACGGTTTCGCCGACAAGATGACCTGCATCGAAGGCGACGTCTTCGAAGCCTTGAAAGAGCTGAAAGCCAGCGAAGAGCGCTTCGACGTAATCGTTGCCGACCCACCAGCGTTCATCAAACGCAAGAAGGACATGAAAAACGGCGAAGGCGCCTACCGTCGCCTGAACGAGCAAGCCATGCGCCTGCTCAACAAGGACGGCATTCTGGTCAGCGCTTCGTGCTCGATGCACCTGCCGGAAGACGATCTGCAGAACATTCTGCTGACCAGCGCCCGTCACCTGGATCGCAACATCCAGATGCTCGAGCGTGGCGGTCAGGGCCCGGATCATCCGGTGCACCCGGCCATCGCCGAAACCCGCTATATCAAAAGCATCACTTGCCGGCTGCTGCCTAACAGCTGATTGGCAAATCGACGGGGAGCCTTACGGCTCCCCGTTTGCGTTTACACGCACGCCCCCCTGCCTTTTTTAACGTCCAGCCTTTTACTTCCCACACCGGACTTCCGTTTGGCGTGCAGGAAATTTCCTTGCATCTTTTAACCATCTAACTTTATCCCACAAGTTCTTTCCAGCCTAAAGATGCATCCGACAAAATTACTGGAATTTTCCTACTTAATATCCGCTTGCCATTAATCCATTACAAACTATTATTGAGTTGTCACCACGAGGTGGCACTTACCAAAAATTGAACAAGGAGTTCACGTTATGAAAGTTATCTCTATGGAAGGCAACAAAATCGCAAACCTGGCTTTTCTCGTAGCGCCTAAAGCCCGCTAAGCAAGTCTAGACGCCGGAGAGTGCCGGCACTCCGGCGTCTTTCAGACTTTCAGACTTTCAACCAGAGAAGCCCCAACATGCATATCAATCCATACTTGTTCATCCTGCCGCGCACACCAACTCAAGTAGTCTGGAATTATAAAGACCATGTTCAGCACGAACTGGATTTCGACTATTCGTCACGCCTGACACAACTAATCAGCAACCCCGAACTATTCAATAGTCGAAACACCATAGACATACAACTATTGAATGCAGGGATATTAACCATTTCAGAAACCGACAATACGGAATGGGGTTGGGATGAGTTGTCGAAAATCTATCACATCGGCACACAGAACATTCCATGCAAACATATTCCGCAAAATATTCATGAGTGGAGCAGAGAATATCTGGACCACTGCAACGAAGTATTGGCTGACCCTCCGCCTCAAGCAGGACGTGTGCTCAAAAACTCCAGCGCACGCATTGCGCTGCCCACCCCGACCACACCCGGTCACGACAACCTGACCCACGTCCTGACCCAGCGAAAAACCTGTCGCTCCTTCACGGGAGCCGCCATTTCCCTCAGCGACGTCAGCTCATTGCTGTACCTGTCCTTCGGCTACCTGCGCGAACGCGACAGTTCTGCAGACGGCATTGCGGAAGGCCTCGACGCGCGACGCAGCAGCCCATCCGGGGGCGGCTTGAATGCCTGTGAGTGCTTTTTGCTGGCACAGAACATTGAGGGCCTGGACGCCGGTGTGTATGCCTACCACCCAGCCGAACATGTCCTTACCCCCGTGAGCCCATCGCCGCAATGCGCGCTCGGCCAACTACTCGGCGGGCAGCACTTCATCAACAACCTGCCGCTGGGCCTGTTCATCACCGCTCGCTTCGACAGGTTATGGTGGAAATACCAACACTCGCGCGCCTATCGCATGGCCTTCATCGAGGCCGGTCATCTCTCGCAAACCTTCCAGCTGGTCGCCACGGCGCTGGGCCTCAATACCTGGCTGACCGGCGCGTTCGCCGATGATCAGGTCGAGTCCTTGCTCAAGATCCAAGGCAGCGCCGAACAACCGTTGTTCTTTGTCGGCTGCGGTGAAAGCGATGGTCAGGCGATGTGTCAGGAAATGCTCGATCTGTTGCACGAGGAACAGGCATGAACGCGTCCCTTGTCGAACAGGAAGAGGCTCCGGCTTCCTGGGCGCTGCGCTTTACCCTCGGCGACTGGGACACTCGCGCTTCAGTGCGCACCCGTCAGCACGACCATCAATTACCCGATGACGTGCAGCAGCAGTTGCTGAGCCGTCACTGGTTTCCTCCGGCCTTTCTGCCGTATCTGGCCCACCCGGCCATCGTCGCCGCAGGTCGTGACGTCACCCATCGCCTGACAGCCAATCATCTGGTGCATTTTCTCGACTACACAACACTGCTCGAGCACCGCATCGTCAACCGCGCTGTCGAGGTTATTGTCCACGGCGAGCTGCCTGCCTTCGTGCCAGAACGCATGAAAACCGCCGCGCTCCAGCTCTATACCGACGAGGGCTACCATGCCCTGTTCTCCAACCGTCTCGCAGAACATATCGCCAGTCTGTACGGCTTCACCCAACGCCCGCAGATGCCACTGCGCATCAGCCGGCTGAATGCCCTGATCGCCCGCACTCCCGAAAACAACCGCACGCTGGCCTGGTTTCTGCTTGGCTTCGTTTCGGAAACCATCATTGCCCGCGAGTTGCTGGACGTCTGCCGCGATAGCCTGGTGTCCAGCGTCAATGACATGTTGCGTGATCACCTTGCAGACGAAGCCCGCCATAGCCGCTACTTCACTGAGGTGTTCCATTACCTGTGGCTGACGCTGAACACTCGTCAGCGCAGCTTTGCGGCCAGAACCCTGCTGAACGTTATCGATATTTTCTTTGAGGTCGACGAGCGTTGGTTGCGACAGAGCCTGCGCAGCAACGGCATCGCCGAGCCAGCCATCGATGAAATCCTCGTCAGCCTGACCCACGCGCAAGCCAAACGTCTGCGCACCAGGACGGGAGCCATCGCCACCCTCGACGCACTGAAAAAGGCCGGTTTTTTCGCATTGCCCAACAACCGAGAACTCTTTTCCAAGGCGGGACTGCTCGATGAGTGAAGGAAAACCTGCGGTCACTGCCCAGCAACGACGCGGCGCTGTCAGCCTGTTATTGGCGATGGTTCTGCTCGGCGTGTTTCCGCTGGATGTCCTGCTGCCGTCGTTCCCGGCCATGGCCGAGCACTTTCGCAGCAGCCCGGCGGATATAGCACTGTCGATCAGCCTGTTCGCCGTCGGCATTGCCTTTGCGCAATTGCTGATCGGGCCCCTGTCGGACGTGATCGGACGCAAAGGGCTGCTTCTCGCCGGCATGGCGGTGTCGATGCTCGGCGCGCTTGGTTGCACGCTGTCCAGCGATTACTCGCTGTTCCTGTTCTTTCGTCTGGTGCAGGCCCTGGGCTGCGGCTGCTTCGTGCTGTCCCAAGCGCTCGTGCAGGACCTGTTCGAAGGCGAGGAACGTGATCGCCTGCGCATCCTGATGGTCACGGCGACGGGAATTTTTATTTCAGTATCGCCATTGGCCGGCACCTTCCTGCAGGCCAGCCTCGGCTGGCGTGGCAGTTTCTGGGTGTTTGCCGCACTGGCGGCAGCTGTGCTTATCAAGGCGTGGCGCTTTCTGGACAACGGGCGGCCGGTCGCCAGCGTCAGCCCCGTCCAGTTCTTCAACGCTTACCGACGGGTGCTGGGGGACCGCGATTTCGTTGGCCTGTGGCTGATTTCGGCCTTCGCGTTCGCCTGCCACTTTTCCTTCATCGTGATTTCACCGCTGATCTTCATGAATCAATTGCAGCTGTCGCCCTACGACTTCTCAATGATCCTGCTGATATACGGTGCGGCTTACGTGGTCGGCGGCATTGTCGCCACCGTGCTCAGCCGGCGGATCACGCCCGGCCAGCAGATCGTTACCGGACTGAGCCTGATCCTGCTGTCGGGGCTGGCCATGCTGACGCTGTCGACCAACGTCGAACTGTCCGCCATCACCGTGCTGATCCCGATGTTGATCTGCACCGCTGGCACCACCATCGCACGCCCGGCAGCCACATCCCGGGCCATGGGCCTGTTTGCGGACATGGCAGGCACATCGGCCTCGGCGGGCAGCACGATCATCTTCATCTGTGGCGGCTTGATCAGCGCACTGATCAGCCTGAGCCCTGCCAATCTCCAGTCGATGCTCGGCTACTGCTTTGTGCTGCTCAGCGGCGTGGCGCTGGTACTGAACAGCCGCATCAGCGCGCGTGCCCGAAACCTTGAGGCCGCCATCATTCTGCGGCCGGGGGCGGATTGAACCTGCCGGTCGTCATCCCACAGACACCGTCGGCACTGCAACAACACTTTGCGCCATTCCCTCCAGACGCCAGCGGTGTAGAATCGGCTGATTCATCGCCATTCATCCCCCGGCGGGTTTATGAGCTCAGGCTGAGACCAGCGGCGATCCCGCAACGTCATCGGCAACTTCCGGACACACGGCCATTTCTGAGTGTTCCAGAGGTCAATAGAAGCTCACTCCCATTTAGTACCTGATTAGCCGCCCGGAGTGCTCCATGCCAGATTACCGCTCGAAAACATCCACCCACGGCCGCAACATGGCCGGCGCCCGCGCACTGTGGCGCGCCACCGGGATGAAAGATGACGACTTCAAAAAGCCGATCATCGCCATTGCCAACTCGTTCACCCAGTTCGTACCGGGCCACGTGCATCTGAAAGATCTGGGCCAACTGGTCGCCCGTGAAATCGAACGCGCCGGCGGTGTAGCGAAAGAATTCAACACCATCGCCGTGGATGACGGCATCGCCATGGGCCACGATGGCATGCTGTATTCGCTGCCGAGCCGCGAGATCATCGCCGACTCCGTCGAGTACATGGTCAACGCCCACTGCGCCGACGCCATCGTCTGCATTTCCAACTGCGACAAGATCACCCCGGGTATGTTGATGGCTGCCTTGCGCCTGAACATTCCGGTGATCTTCGTTTCCGGCGGCCCGATGGAAGCCGGCAAGACCAAACTCGCGTCCCACGGCCTCGACCTCGTCGATGCCATGGTGATCGCCGCCGACGAAAGCGCTTCTGACGAGAAAGTCGCCGAGTACGAGCGCAGCGCCTGCCCGACTTGCGGTTCGTGCTCAGGCATGTTCACCGCCAACTCGATGAACTGCCTGACCGAAGCACTGGGTCTGGCACTGCCGGGCAACGGTTCGACCCTCGCCACCCACAGCGATCGCGAACAACTGTTCCTGCAGGCCGGTCGTACCATCGTCGAGTTGTGCAAGCGTTACTACGGCGAGAACGACGAATCGGTGCTGCCGCGCAACATTGCCAACTTCAAGGCGTTCGAGAACGCGATGATGCTCGACATCGCCATGGGCGGTTCGACCAACACCATCCTGCACTTGCTCGCTGCCGCCCAGGAAGCCGAAATCGATTTCGACCTGCGCGACATCGACCGTCTTTCGCGCAGCGTTCCACAGCTGTGCAAAGTCGCGCCGAACATCCAGAAGTACCACATGGAAGACGTGCACCGTGCCGGTGGCATCTTCAGCATCCTCGGCTCACTGGCCCGTGGCGGTCTGCTGCACACCGACCTGCCGACCGTGCACAGCCGCAGCATGGAAGAAGCCATTGCCAAGTGGGACATCACCCAGACCACCGATGAAGCGGTGCATCACTTCTTCAAGGCCGGTCCTGCCGGTATCCCGACGCAGACGGCGTTCAGCCAGTCGACCCGTTGGGAAACCCTGGATGACGACCGTGAAAACGGCTGCATCCGCAGCTTCGAACATGCCTATTCGCAGGAAGGTGGTCTGGCCGTGCTCTACGGCAACATCGCTGTCGATGGCTGCGTGGTGAAAACCGCCGGTGTCGACGAGTCGATTCACGTCTTCGAAGGCAACGCGAAGATCTTCGAAAGCCAGGACAGCGCCGTACGCGGCATCCTCGCTGACGAAGTGAAGGCCGGTGACATTGTGATCATTCGCTACGAAGGCCCGAAAGGCGGCCCGGGCATGCAGGAAATGCTCTACCCGACCTCGTACCTGAAATCCAAAGGCCTGGGCAAAGCCTGCGCCTTGCTCACCGACGGGCGTTTCTCCGGTGGTACTTCCGGCCTGTCGATCGGTCACGCTTCGCCAGAAGCCGCTGCCGGCGGTGCGATCGGTCTGGTGCAAGATGGCGACAAAGTGCTGATCGACATTCCGAACCGCTCGATCAACCTGTTGGTCAGCGATGAAGAAATGGCGGCACGCCGCGCCGAGCAGGACAAGAAAGGCTGGAAACCGGTCGAGATTCGTCCACGCAAAGTGACCACCGCCCTCAAGGCTTACGCCTTGCTGGCGACCAGCGCCGACAAAGGTGCTGTGCGTAACAAAGCGATGCTTGAAGGGCTGTAAGCGTCAAATCGCGGCAACAAAAAAGCCCCGCCAAAGTGCGGGGCTGATCGTTCCCACGCTCTGCGTGGGAATGTCTCAAGGGACGCTCCGCGTCCAGTGACGCGGAGCGTCACGGGCTGCTCCCACGCAGAGCGTGGGAACGATCAAACGCATTCCAATTGTAGGAGTGAGCCTGCTCGCGATGGGAGCGACCCGGTCTTACTGAATTTCTTCAGGCTTGACGATCACCCAGTTCTTGTCCGCAGTCACCGGCAACCCTTCCTTCGCCTGCGCCGCCGCGTGCTTGGCCATCATGCCGTTGATTTGCGTCATGTACTTGTCCTTGCGGTTGATCCACAAGTGAATCCCGCCCTTGGCCACGTCGACATCGTGGAACAGCATGTAGCCGTCGCTGGTGGGCGTATCGCCGCCAACCAATACCGGTTTTTTCCACTCATCGATGTAGGTCAGGATGGCTGCGTGCTTGCCGGCCATCCAGGTCGCCGGGGTCCACAGGTATGGGGTCAGCTCCAGACCGAGGTTGGCCTTCTCGTCATATTTACCGGCGGTGATCTGTTTGCGCGCGGTGGTCAGTTCGCCGGTCTTCGGATCCTTGAGCAACATCGAAACGCCAATGACGTTCTGCGGTTTGACGTTGTAGCCATACTTCGGATCTGCCGCGACCATGCGCACCAACTCTTCAGAAGCGGCAGTCATCACGTAGACCTCGATGCCGTTCTCCATCAGCTTGTTGTACAGCTCTTGCTGGCCGGTGAAGATCTTCGGCGGATTGACGTCGAGCTTCTTGACCACATCGCCTTCGTAATAAGTCGCCGGCACCGGTTTGCCCGAAGCCATCAGCTCGTCGACGTAGCCTTTGAGTTCTTTGAGGGTGAAACCGGAAAACACCTGTGCCACCCACGGGTAGCAGACCATGTCGTCGACTTCGCAGAGACGATAGTAGTAGCTGAACAGGCTCTCCTTGTGGTCGGCGGTGTCCTTGAACGGCATCAGTTTCAGGGAGGGATCGAGCTTGTCGCGGGTAATCAGGCCCTTGTTTTCCATGAACGGCAGCAAGGACTCTTCGAGGTCGTAGCGGTAACTGGTGTTGTCCATGTCGAACACCGCGTAGTTACCCTTGTTGGCATTGGCGGCGATCATCGCGTCCAGCGCCTTGGCCTGATCCGCCGGCCAGTGTTTCAGGTCGGTGGCGAAGGCTTGAGTGGCCAGACCCATGCCCACAGCCAGTGCGACAGCCAGAAATTTCGGTGCAAACTTCATAAGCCTCTTCTCCCTGATTCAAAGAGATCGACGCTAACAAATATGTGTGACAGTCCTCGTCTGTCAGCGACCGCTCACGTCCCTGTTTGCGCCAGATGCATTGCCGAGAGCGACACGCGCTTATTCCAAAAACGACGGACGCCCTGCGATTTCGGTATTAAATCATTGCAAATCAAACTGTTAGGCTTGCCGGTTCGCAGTTGCCCAAGAATGCGACTGGCACAAGTCTTATCGGAGTTTTCATGAATCTGCCGCTGATCCTCAATCTGCTGGTGTTCCTCGCCCTGCTCTTCGGTCTGGCGCAAACCCGCCACACCACGTGGAGCCTGGCGAAAAAAGTCCTGCTCGCCCTCGCGCTGGGCGTGGCCTTCGGCGTCGCGCTGCACACCGTTTACGGTGCCGGCAACCCGGTGCTGAAAGCCTCGATCGGCTGGTTCGATCTGGTCGGCAACGGCTACGTGCAGTTGCTGCAAATGATCGTCATCCCGCTGGTGTTCGCCTCGATCCTCAGCGCCGTGGCACGCCTGCACAACGCGTCGTCGCTGGGCAAAATCAGCTTCCTGACCATCGGCACCCTGCTGTTCACCACCGCGATTGCCGCCCTGATCGGTATCGGCCTGACCAACCTGTTCGGCCTCACCGCCGAAGGTCTGGTCGCCGGCACCCAGGAAATGGCCCGTCTGCAAACCATTCAGACTGACTACGCCGGCAAAGTCGCCGACCTGAATGTGCCGCAACTGCTGCTGTCGTTCATCCCGCAGAACCCGTTCGCCGATCTGGCGCGGGCCAAGCCGACCTCGATCATCAGCGTGGTGATTTTCGCTGCATTCCTCGGGGTTGCCGCGCTGCAACTGCTCAAGGATGACGTCGAGAAAGGTCAGAAAGTGATCAACGCTATCGACACCCTGCAAGCCTGGGTAATGCGTCTGGTACGTCTGGTGATGAAGCTGACCCCGTACGGCGTCTTGGCGCTGATGACCAAAGTGGTCGCCGGTTCCAACCTGCAGGACATCATCAAACTCGGCAGTTTCGTCGTGGTCTCGTACCTCGGTCTGGGCCTGATGTTTGTCGTACACGGTTTGCTGGTGTCGGCCGCCGGGATCAATCCGCTGCGATTCTTCCGCAAGATCTGGCCGGTGCTGACGTTCGCGTTCACCAGCCGCTCCAGCGCGGCGAGCATTCCGCTGAGCATTGAGGCGCAGACCTGTCGTCTGGGGATTCCGCAATCGGTGGCGAGTTTTGCCGCCTCGTTCGGTGCGACCATCGGCCAGAACGGTTGCGCCGGTCTGTACCCGGCGATGTTGGCGGTGATGGTTGCGCCGACCGTGGGCATCAACCCGCTGGATCCACTGTGGATCGCGACGTTGGTGGCGATTGTGACGTTGAGTTCGGCGGGCGTAGCCGGTGTTGGTGGCGGCGCGACGTTCGCGGCGCTGATCGTGCTGCCGGCGATGGGCTTGCCAGTGTCACTGGTGGCGTTGCTGATTTCGGTTGAGCCGCTGATTGATATGGGCCGCACGGCGTTGAACGTGAGCGGTTCGATCACGGCTGGGGCGATTACCAGTCAGGTGATGCAGCAGACCGATAAAGAGTTGCTGGATGCTGATGAGCATGCGGAGTTGGCTCAGGCTTAAGTAACGCCTGACAGACCGCTATCGCGAGCAGGCTCACTCCTACAATTGGAATGCGTTCCCCCTTGTAGGAGTGAGCTTGCTCCGGGCGGCGTTCCGACGATGCTTTTTAAGCCTTTTCCCAAACCTCAAAGCTGTACGCGGGTTTATCGCCTTCAGCCGGATTCGGCACATTCGACACCAGTTTCCACTGGTTCAAATCAAACTCAGGAAACCACGCATCCCCCTCCGGGCTCAACGCCACGCGGGTCAGATACAGACGATCCGCCTGCGCCAGCCCTTGCGCGTACAACTGCGCACCACCAATCAGCATCAGCTCATCAACGCCCTGCGCCTTCGCCCACTCCTCGGCGCGAACCACGGCAGCTTCCAGCGACGGATACACCTCGGCACCTTCGAGCAGCAGATCGGCCTGACGGCTGACCACGATGTTCAAACGCCCCGGCAGCGGACGACCGAGCGAATCCCAGGTCTTGCGCCCCATGATGATCGGCTTGCCGAGCGTCGTGGCCTTGAAGTATTTGAAGTCCCCCGGCAGGTGCCAGGGCATGCTGTTGTCGACGCCGATCACGCGGTTTTCACCAAGGGCTGCGATCAGGCTGAGGGGGAGTGATTTAGTCATGCCGGCGAGGATACCAGAGCCGCGCGTACCCGGATAAGCGCCACAGCGGTTATGCTCAGCGCTCAATTGAGCGACGGGATGCCGCGTGACTGAACTGACTCCACTGCAAAACCTCTGGCTCACCGAGACCGTGCGCCTGCGCGAAGAACACGCAGGCCCCTTGGATGACCTGGAAGCCAATCGTCTGGCGCGTACGGCCGGCGGCGATCTGCCGGGCCGCATTCAACGCCGCGCGCTTTGGCTGGCCGAGCGTGACGGGCTGACCAATGCCCTCAGACACTGGCTGCAAGGCGCGCGTCTGGCGCTGGTGTTGCTGATGATCTTCGCGGTATTGAGCGGCGCCGGTCTGGCCTTCGCCGCACTCGGCCAAACGCCGGTCAATGTGTTCTGGGCCTTGGGCAGTCTGCTCGGGCTGAACCTGATACTGTTGCTGAGCTGGCTGCTGGGTTTGATCTTTGCCGGCGAACACGGTGCCACGCTCGGACGGTTGTGGTTATGGCTCAGCGAGAAAATGGCTCGCGACGCCAAAGCCGCGCAACTGGCGCCCGCCCTGCTGCTGATGCTGCAACGCAAGAAACTCAATCGCTGGGCGCTCGGTTCGCTGGTCAACGGTTTGTGGCTGCTGGCGATGTTCAGCGCATTGATTCTGCTGCTGACATTGATGGCGACCCGGCGCTACGGCTTTGTCTGGGAAACCACGATTCTCAGCGCCGACACCTTTATCAACGTCACTCATGCCCTGGGCTATCTGCCGTCGCTGCTCGGTTTCAATGTGCCGACGGTGGAGATGATCCGCGCCAGCGGCGAAGGCGCGCTCGACATCGAAAGCGCCCGTCAGGCCTGGGCGACATGGCTGGTCGGCGTGTTGGTGGTCTACGGCGTGCTACCGCGTCTGCTGCTGACGCTGTTGTGTTTCTGGCGCTGGAACAGCGGCAAAGCCGCGCTGCGTCTGGACTTGAACCTGCCCGGCTACGCGCAGCTGCGCGAACGTCTGATGCCGACCAGCGAACGCCTCGGCGTCAATGATCCGGAGCCTGCGCAATTGCATCGGGTTGAAAGCAGCGTTGGTGAGCTGGTCAGCGAAGGCGCGTTGCTGGTCGCCATCGAACTCGACGAACAACGCCCATGGCCACCGGCATTGCCGAAAAACGTCAGCGACGCCGGCATTCTCGACAGCCGCGAATCACGCCATAAACTCCTCGAACAACTCAGTCGCTTTCCGCCAGCACGTCTGGCGATTGCCTGCGATCCACGGCGCTCGCCGGATCGCGGCAGCCTCGCGCTGATTGCTGAACTGGCGCGTAGCGCTGGCGAAACCCGCGTGTGGCTGCTGCAAGCGCCGCCCGGCGAAGCACTGGATGCCGAACGCCTCGGCGACTGGCACATCGCGCTGCAACAGCTTGATCTGAAGTTTGCCGATTGCGCGCCGCTGAACTGGTTGGAGACTGGCCATGACTGAAGCCTGGAAAGCGCCGCTGAAACTCGCGGTGGTCGGCCACACCAACGTCGGCAAGACCTCCCTGCTGCGCACGCTGACCCGCGATGTCGGCTTCGGCGAAGTCTCGCATCGCCCGAGCACCACGCGGCATGTCGAAGGCGCGCGGTTGTCGGTAGACGGCGAACCGTTGCTCGACCTGTACGACACACCGGGACTGGAAGACGCCATCGCCCTGCTGGATTTTCTTGAGCGCCTGGAACGCCCTGGCGAACGTCTTGATGGCCCGGCGCGACTGGCGCGGTTTCTCGACGGCAGCGAGGCGCGCCAGCGTTTCGAGCAGGAAGCCAAAGTCCTGCGACAGCTGCTCGCCTCGGACGCCGGGTTGTATGTGATCGACGCGCGCGAACCGGTGCTGGCTAAATATCGTGATGAGCTGGAAGTGCTCGCCAGTTGTGGCAAACCGCTGCTGCCGGTGCTGAATTTTGTCAGCAGCGCCAACCATCGCGAGCCGGATTGGCGCGAGGCACTGGCGCGGCTAGGGCTGCATGCGCTGGTGCGTTTCGACAGCGTGGCGCCGCCTGAAGATGGCGAGCGCCGGCTGTATGAAAGCCTCGCGCTGCTGCTGGAAAACGCCCGGCCACAACTGGAGCGGTTGATAGCCGATCAGCAGGCGCAGCGCCTCGCACGGCAGCAAAGTGCGGCGCGTTTGATTGCTGAATTATTGATCGACTGTGCGGCTTGCCGGCGCAGTGTGGTCAGCGAGGCCGAGCGGGAACAGCAGGCCATCAGCGAACTGCGCAAGGCTGTGCGCCAGCGCGAACAGAAGTGTGTTGAGGCGTTGCTCAAACTCTATGCGTTTCGCCCGCAGGATGCGGCGGCGAGTGATTTGCCGTTGCTGGATGGGCGTTGGGGCGATGACCTGTTCAACCCGGAAACCTTGAAGCAACTCGGTGTGCGCGTGGGCGGCGGGATTGCTGCCGGCGCGGCGGCCGGGGCTGGCGTGGATTTGCTGGTTGGCGGGATTACTCTCGGTGCAGCGGCGTTGGCGGGGGCGATTGCCGGTGGCGCGCTGCAGACGGCGCGCAGTTATGGCAGTCGCTTGCTGGGCAAGATCAAAGGGCAGCGTGAGCTGACGGTGGATGACGGGGTGTTGCGGTTGTTGGCGTTGCGTCAGCGGCAGTTGGTGTTGGCGCTGGATCAGCGTGGGCATGCGGCGATGGACGCGGTTCAGGTGGCGACGCCGCTGGACAAGACCTGGCGTGAGGGCAAGTTGCCGGAAGCGCTGAACAAGGCGCGGGCGCATCCGCAGTGGTCGTCGTTGAATCCGCAGGCGAAGTTGAATCAGGCGGAGCGGCAGGAGCAGATTGAGTCTTTGGCCAAAGATTTGTAGCGGCTGATCTGGCGCTATCGCGAGCAGGCTCACTCCTACAGTGGATCGCGTTCACCTTGTAGGAGTGAGCCTGCTCGCGATGGCAGCACCTCGCTCCAGCGACTTACGCAGCCAACAATCGCGCCGCTTTCTCCTTCAATACGGCCAGATCAATCACCGGCACCGCCATCTCCTTGGCCAGCTCATCCCACTGCCTCATCCGCAAGCTGACCGCACACAACGGATCCCGCTCAAACACATCCGCCTCCGCCTCCGTCATCACCCCGCCCTGATACTCCAAGGTCCTACGGCTCGCCTCACTCAACCGATCAAAATACCCCGGCTCACGCAACGTCAGATACCGCTTGGCCTGCACGTGATATTCCACCAACCGCGCCATACGCTCACCGAAACCGGCCTCACGCAAATAATCCGCGCCGAGCCGCTCATGACTGACCACGCCATAACCGCCCATATTCTCCGCGCCTTCGGCACACAAATGGCCGATGTCGTGGAAGAACGCCGCCAACACCACTTCATCATCAAAGCCTTCGGCGATTGCCAGTTCGGCGGCCTGAGACATGTGCTCGATCTGCGACACCGGTTCGCCGATGTAATCGCTGGTGCCGAAGCGTTCATACAACCCGAATACACGCGCGACGACTTGCTCGTGAAATGTCATCAAACTTCCTCCAGCAACTGCGCAACATTGCGTTCAGCCAGCGCCGGGCCGACGCTCATGCCGACCCCGGTGTGCATCAGCGCGACGCTTAAACCTGGTGCCGGACGCAGGAACGAAAACGGCCCCGGCCCCCGAGCACCATAGACGCCCTGCCAACGCTCGACCACTTGCACTTTGCAGCCTAGCGTCTGCTCGGCCAGCTCAAGCATCCAGTTATCGACTTGCTCGGCGTTGAACGGTGAAGGGTCGCTGCCGTAATGGTGTGAGTCGCCGATGATCAGTTCGCCGTACGGCGTCGGGCTGATCAGCAGGTGGATGCCGTTGTCGTGCAGGTGCGGTTGCTCACGCAGGATCTGCGCCTGCACCGCCGCCGCTTCCGGCAGATCGGCGAAGGCGCCGTAGTGCACGCAGCTCAGGCCGGTGAGCAAGGCGTGCTGCAGATTCAGGTCGATCTGCGGTTTGGCGCGGAGCATTTGCAGACGACAGGTTTGCGGGTCGAGCGCGGCGATCGGCTCCGCGAGCAAGGTCTGATAATCGTGGCCGGAGCAGACGATGATCTGCTTCGCGGTGAAGCTGCCAGCGGTGCTATGCAGGTGCCCCGGCTCGACGTCGCGTACGAGCGTGGAGAAGTGGAACTCGACGCCGAGGTCGCGGCGCAGGTAATCGATCAGCGCCGGGATTGCTTCGCGAGAGTACAGCTGTTGATCGTCGATGCCGTGGAGGGTGGCGCGGTGGTGGCTGAACTGGCCGTTGTAGAGATCGCGCAGGGCGGCGCCGCGCAGCAGGTCGACGTTGTAGCCGTGTTCCACGGCGCGGCCGGCACAGAAGGTGTCGAGCAGGTGTTCTTCGGCATCGGTTCTTGCGAAGAGGTAAGACCCGTTGCGCTTGATTTGCAGACCAGCGAGTTGCGCCCAGTCGCCCCATATTTCGCGGCTTTTCTTGGCCAGTTCGAGCATCGGGCCCGGTGGTTGGCCGGTGACCAGCGCTTGGCCGAAGTTGCGCACCGAAGCGCCCAGCGGCGTGGCGGTGCGTTCGAAAACAGCGACCTTGAGACCGCGTTTGGCGGCGGCGTAGGCATGGGACAGGCCAAGGATGCCGGCGCCTACGATCAGCAGGTCTTTGAGTTGTGTCATGAGGCTACCTCAATGATCGTTCCCACGCTCCGCGTGGGAATGCAGCCAAGGACGCTCTGCGTCCATAGTGACGCGGAGCGTCACGGGATTCATTCCCACGCGGAGCGTGGGAACGATCGGCAACGGTTACTTGGCAGCCACTTTCTCGGACTTGCCGTCATAGCGCTTGCGCCACTCGGTGAGGATCTCGTCGCGATTCTTCGAGGCCCAGGCAAAGTCGTTCTTGATCAGGCGCTGCTCGTAGTCGGCCGGCAGTTCGGTCTGCGGCTTGGCGATGCCCGGTTGCGCAAGAACAGCGAAGTTCTCCTTGTACAGATCCATCGCCTCAGCGCTGGCGGAGAAGTCAGCCAGTTTCTTCGCCGCCTCTTCATGCGGCGTGCCTTTGATCACGGCGGTCGCTTCGATCTCCCAGCCCAGACCTTCCTTCGGCAGAATGATGTCCAGCGGCGCGCCTTGACGCTTGAGCTGTACCGCTGGGTATTCAAAGGAAATCCCGATCGGAAACTCGCCCGCCGCCGCCAGTTTGCAAGGCTTGGAACCGGAGTGAACGTACTGGCCGATGTTCTGGTGCAGACCGTCCATGTAGGCCCAGCCCTGCTTCTCGCCGAAGGTTTGCAGCCAGGCGCTGACGTCGAGGAAACCGGTGCCGGACGACGCCGGGTTGGGCATGACGATCTTGCCCTTGTACTCAGGCTTGGTCAGATCCTGCCAGCTCACTGGCTTGCTCAGACCTTGCTTCTCGGCCTCGACGGTGTTGAAGCAAATCGTTGCGGCCCAGACGTCCATGCCGACCCAGGCTGGCGGGTTGGCGGCGTCGCGGTAGTTCGCGCCGATCTTGCCGAGGTCCTTCGGCGCGTAGCTTTGCAGCATGCCTTGCTGATCGAGGATCGCCAGGCTCGAAGCAGCCAGGCCCCACACCGCGTCAGCCTGCGGACGGGCCTTTTCGGCGAGCAGTTTGGCGGTGATGATCCCGGTGGAATCGCGTACCCATTTGATCTCGACGTCCGGGTTGGCCTTTTCGAAGGCATCCTTGTAGGACTTCAGTTGCTCGGCTTCGAGGGCGGTGTACACCGTCAACTCGGTTTTTGCCGCGAAGGCATTCAGGCTGAAAGTAGCGAACACAGCAGCGGCCAGGGCCAAAGGCTTGAACATGATCGGTATCCTGTCTTTTGAGTTGAGGGTGTGAATCAGTGACCAGGCGCGGTTTGTCGCCAGGCTTGAGAACGGCGCAGCAAGCCGCGCGAAGCCCACGCCAGCAGCAAGGACACGCCCGCCGAGGTGAACAGAATCAGGGTCGACATCGCCGCCGCGCCGCCGACGTTGCCGGCGTCATCCATGTTCAGCACCGCGACCGCCGCGAGGATGGTGTCGGGGCTGTAGAGGAAGATCGCGGCAGAAACCGTGGTCATCGCCGAGACGAACAGGTAGCGCACGATGTCGAGCAGCGCCGGCAGGCAGATCGGCACGGTGACGCGCAGGTAGTGCCGATACAGCGGCGCTTTCAGCGACAACGCGGCGGCTTCGAACTCGGCGTCGAGTTGGCGCAGTGCGGTGGTCGCGGTCATCTGCGCGGTGGTCAGATAGTGCGCAATGGTGCAGACGATCAGCAGCGTCATCGTCCCGTACAGCACATGCAGCGGGTTACCGGTGAGGTTGAAGAAGAAGACGTAACCCAAACCCAGCACCAGTCCCGGCACCGCCATCGGTACGAAACTGAGCATGCGCAACGCCAGGTTAAGGCCGCGTTGGCTACGGGTTTTCTCCATCAGATAGGCGCCGGTGAAGATCAGCACACTGCCGATCAACGCCGTGCCCAAGGCCATCTTCAAACTGTTGCTGTAGGCCAGCCAGCCACCGCCAGCGGTTTCGTTGAACTGGTAGTGGTTGAGTGACAGCGACAGGTTGTACGGCCAGAACTTCACCAGCGAGGAGAACACCGCCATACCGAACACCAGAATCAACGCGGCGCTGATCAGCAAGACAATCGCCAGATAACAGCCATCACGCAACTTCGACGGCACCGGTTTGAACACCTGCGCGCGACCGCTCATGGAGTCACCGTGACGCCGACGTAGCCAGGCGTCGACGCCGAAGCTGAACAGCGCCGGCAGCAACAACACCATGCCGATCAATGCGCCGCGACCGAACTGTTGTTGGCCGACCACAGCTTTGTAGGCCTCCAGCGCGAGCACTTGATAGTCGCCACCGACCACCACCGGCACGCCGAAATCGGTGATGGTCAGGGTGAACACCAGACAGAACGCGGCAAACACAGCCTGACGCGTCGCCGGCCAGGTGATGCTGCGAAACGCCTTGGCCGGACTGGCGCCCATGCTCGACGCGGCATCAAACAGACGCGCATCGGCCAGCGACAGCGCCGAGAGCAAAATCATCAATGCATGCGGGAAGGTGTAAATCACCTCACCCAGCACAATCCCCCAGAATCCATAGATGTTGTCCGAGAGCAGCCCGCGCAACATGCCTTGGTTGCCGAACAGATAAACCAGCGCAATCCCCGGCAGCATCGACGGCGCCATCAGCGGCAGCAGGGAAATCCCGCGCCAGATGCCCTTGGCTGGAATCATTGTGCGTTGCAACGCGTAGGCAAACAGGTAAGCCAGCGGTACGACGATGGCCGCGACGCTGAGGGAAACCTTCAGGCTGTTGCCGAGCAGCCAGTGGAAATTCTCGCTGGTCACCAGTTCCTTCGCCGCGACCCAGCCACCGCCCTGCCCGGCTTCACTGCTGAAGCCGCGCCAGAAGATCGCCAGCAGCGGCAGCAACACCGCGACGCCGAGCAACACCAGCAAAAGAACTTTGCCGCCGACGACAAAAATGCGATCGCCGATCTCGGCTTTGGAGGTCTGTCGCACCTGCTTGTGCGGTAGCGGCAGCGCGAGATTGCTGTTCATCAGGCAAACACCTGCAAGCTGCGCGGCGGCAAGGCGACCATGATTTGCTGAGCGCCGAGGCGCGGCATGGCTTCCGGCGCGAGTTCGGCGAGCAAGGCGTGGCCCGGCAGTTGATCGAGTTCGAAGCTCATGCGGCAGCGGTTGCCGAGGAAGGTGATTTCGCGGACTTTGGCCGGGAACAGGTTTTCTTCATGCACCGGCGGATTGACGTTGATCGCCTCCGGACGGCAGAACAGACGACCCGAAGCACGCTGAACGCTGCCGTCGCTGAGGCGCAGGTTCATCCCGCCGACTTGCGCGTGGCTGTCACTGCTGCGCTGGAATGGCAGCCAGTTGCCCTGCCCGACGAACTCGGCCACGAACGGTGTGGCCGGACGGTTGTAGATTTCCTGCGGGGTGGCGTACTGCTCGACGCGGCCGTTGTTCATCACGGCGATGCGATCAGCCATGAGCATCGCTTCGTCCTGATTGTGCGTGACCATCAGGGTGGTGATGCCGAGGCTGCGTTGCAGTTGGCGCAGTTCGGTACACAGATGCTCACGGACACGGGCGTCGAGGGCGGACATCGGTTCATCGAGCAACAGCAGCGACGGTGCCGGCGCCAAGGCCCGAGCCAGAGCAACGCGCTGTTGCTGGCCGCCGGACAACTGGCCGGGGTACTTTTTCTCGCTGCCGGTGAGGCCGACCAGTTCCAGCATCTGTCCGACGCGCTGGCGCACTTCATCGCGACCGCTGCCAGCAAGGCCGTAGGCAATGTTCGCCTCGACGGTCAGATTGGGGAACAGCGCGTAGGACTGGAACAGAATCCCGTAGTCGCGGGCTTGCGGGGCGAGGTGCGAGACGTCGCGGTCGCCGAGGTACAGCTCGCCGCTGTCCTGCTTCTCCAGACCGGCGATGCAGCGCAGCAAGGTGGTCTTGCCGCAGCCCGACGGGCCGAGCAGGCACACCAGTTCACCGGCGGCGACGTCGAGGGAGACATTATCCAGCGCAGTAAACGCGCCGAAGCGTTTCTGCACGCCGCGCACTTTCATCGGCGCACCGGGGTTGGTCAGGGCAGTTGCGATGGCAGGATTCATGGACAGACCTCATCAAGCAGATGGGGCCAATCCTAGAGTTGTAATGCGTCCGTCATGTGGCAGTGAGGCAAAAACGGCCGATAGTGGTATTCGGGGATTTTGGTTCACCAGAGATCGTTCCCACGCTCTGCGTGGGAATGCCTCATCGGACGCTCCGCGTTCGGCTGTTGGGACGCAGAGCGTCCCGGGCTGCGTTCCCACGCGGAGCGTGGGAACGATCATTACGCGGGGGACATTTCCTGAGCCAAACCGAGGAACGCCGCCGGCAACCGCGCTCCCTTCCTTTCTTTCAGGCAGTAAAGGTACTCAGGAATCTGCGGCGCATTCTCGATCGTCAGTACGCGCAACTGCGGATCATGCGGCACTTCCTGGCGGGCAATGATGCTGATGCCGATATTGCGCAACACCGCCTCACGGATCGACTCACGACTGCCAATCTCCAGCAATGGACCGAAACTCACCCCGGCAGTCGCCAGCAACTCTTCGGTCAACCGCCGCGTGGTCGAACCCGACTCACGCATCAACAACGTGTGCCCGGCCAGTGCACTCAACGCCACATGTTCCTGTGCCGCCAGCGGATGATTGCGATGCACCGCCAGCACCAGCGGATCCGTGCCCAGCACCCGGCGGATCAACCGCGCGTCATCGAGCAATTGCGACGACGCTGCGATATCCACCCGATAGTCCTCCAACGCTTCGAGCACCTGCTGCGAATTACCGATTTCCACCGACACTTCCACCTGCGGCAGGCGCTCGCGAAAGGTCTTCACCAGATCGAGGATGTAATAAGGCGCCGTAGCGGCGATGCGCAACGTGCCCTGCACCTGACCGCTGTTGCGCAGGAAAAATTCGATGTCGGCTTCCTGCTGCAACAGCGTCTTGACCATCGGCAGCAACCGCGCGCCTTCGTCGCTGACGCTCAGGCGTCGACCGCCACGGTAGAACAGCTCCACCGAATACTGACTTTCCAGATTGCGGATCTGCGTGGTCACGGTCGGTTGGCTGAGGCCGAGTTTTTTCGCCGCCAGCGTGATACTGCCCAGGCGGGCGACCATGTAAAACGCTTTCAGCTCGGCACTCAGCACAACTTTTCCTCATCTATTTGCGCAGCAGGCGCAAACCGTTGAACACCACCAACAGGCTCACGCCCATGTCGGCAAACACCGCCATCCACATGGTGGCGAGTCCGGCGAAGGTTACCGCAAGAAAGATAGCCTTGATCACCAGCGCCAGCGCGATGTTCTGTTTCAGGATGCTCGCGGTATTGCGCGACAGGCTGATGAACGCCGGGATCTTGCGCAGATCATCGTCCATCAGGGCGACATCGGCGGTTTCAATCGCGGTATCAGTACCGGCAGCAGCCATGGCAAAACCGATCTCGGCGCGGGCCAGTGCCGGCGCGTCGTTGATGCCGTCGCCGACCATGCCGACCCGCCGACCCTGTGCATAAAGGTCTTCGATGGCTTGCAGTTTGTCGGTCGGCAGCAAATCGCCACGTGCCTCGTCGATGCCGACCTGCGCGGCAATCGCCTGGGCGGTGTGGACGTTGTCGCCGGTGAGCATCAGGGTTTTCACCCCCAGTGCATGCAACTGGCGGATCGCTTCGCGGCTGGTTTCCTTGACGGTATCGGCCACGGCGAACAGCGCCAGCGGGCCGGAGCTAGCGAGCAGCAGCACCACGGATTTGCCCTGTTTCTCCAGGGCGAAGAGTTTTTCTTCCAGTGCTGGCGAGCACAGGCCGAGTTCTTCGACCAGACGATGGTTGCCCAAATGGTAAGTCTGGCCATTGATTTCGCCTTTGACGCCACGACCGCCCAGCGCTTCGAAGTTATCCACAATCAGCGCGGCGAAGTTTTTATCCACAGCAGCGTTGGCGATGGCCAGCGACACCGGGTGATCGGAGCGACCGGCCAATGCCGCAGCGATGGCCGGCGCCGTGGCATCGGCGGTTGGATCGAGGGACAGGTAATCGGTCTGCACCGGTTTGCCATGGGTGATCGTGCCGGTTTTATCCAGCGCCAGATAATCCAGTTTGAAACCGCCCTCCAGGTACACGCCGCCCTTGACCAGAATGCCTTTGCGCGCCGCTGCGGCGAGGCCGCTGACGATGGTCACCGGCGTCGAAATCACCAGTGCACATGGGCACGCCACCACCAGCAACACCAGCGCGCGGTAGATCCAGTCGAACCACACGGCGCCCATGAACAGCGGCGGAATGATCGCCACGGACAAAGCAAACACGAACACCACCGGCGTGTAGATTTTCGAAAACTGATCGACGAAGCGCTGAGTCGGTGCGCGCGCACCTTGGGCCTGTTCGACGGCGTGGATGATGCGCGCCAGAGTCGAATTGTTCGCCGCTGCGGTCACCGTGTATTCCAGCGAACCGGCCTGATTGATGGTGCCGGCGAAAACTTTGTCGCCAACGGTTTTCTCAACCGGCAAACTTTCGCCGGTGATCGGCGCCTGGTCGATGGTCGAACTGCCGCTGAGCACTTCGCCGTCTAGCGCAATGCGCTCGCCGGGTTTCACTCGTACGCGGGCGCCGAGTTCGACGCTTTTCACGTCCAGCTCAATCCACGAACCGTCAGCCTGCAACACCGTGGCTTGCTCCGGCGTCATCTGCATCAGGCCACTGATCGCGTTGCGCGCACGGTCCAGCGAGCGCGCTTCGATCAACTCGGCGACGGTGAACAGGAACATCACCATCGCCGCTTCCGGCCATTGGCCGATGAGGATGGCACCGGTGACGGCGATGCTCATCAGCGCGTTGATGTTGAGGTTGCGGTTCTTCAGGGCGATCCAGCCCTTTTTATAAGTGGTCAGGCCACCGCTGAGGATCGACACCAGCGCGATGATCGCCACCACCCAGGTCGGTGCCGCGTTGGTGAAGTGGATGACTTCAGCGGCGAGCGCGCCGACACCGGACAACGCCAGCGGCCACCAGTGTTTTTTAACCGGTGCCGGGGCCGGCGCTTCGACGCCCGCCTCCAGCGGCTCGGCGTGCATGCCGAGGGATTTGATCGCCTCGATGATCGGTTCGGTGCCTGGCAGATTGTGGGTCACACCGAGTACGCGATTGATCAGATTGAATTCCAGCTGCTGCACACCGGCGAGTTTGCCGAGCTTGTTCTGAATCAGGGTCTGCTCGGTCGGGCAGTCCATCGCCTCGATGCGGAAGCTGCTCAGGCGCGCATCGGCACTGGTTTTTTCGCTCAATTGCACCAACGCAGGCGCAGCGACTTTCGACGAGCAGCAGGAATCTGCGTGCGCATGAACCGGTGCCGGCGCTGCGACTTTTGACCCACAGCAAGCATCGCCGCCGTGTGAATGTTTATGCACAGGCTGCAATTTATGACTGTGATCGTGGCCGTCGCCGGGCTTATGGGTGTGCTGGGAATCGCTCATTGGTCGCGTCCGTGAAGGTGCCTGTTGCCAAGTAAAGACCCTGTAGCCACTATAGGGTCAAGCACCCTTTTGGAGATTGCCGTCATGAAGATCGGAGAACTGGCCAGACTCACCGACTGCGCCGTGGAAACCATCCGCTATTACGAGCGCGAAAACCTGCTGCCGGAACCGGCCCGCAGCGACGGCAACTACCGCGTCTACACCCAGGCCCACGCCGAACGCCTGACCTTCATCCGCAACTGCCGCACCCTCGACATGACCCTCGAAGAAATCCGCAGCCTGCTCGCCTTGCGTGATAGCCCGCAGGACCAATGCGAGAGCGTCAATGCATTGATCGACGAGCATATTCAGCATGTGAAGGCGCGGATTGATGGCTTGTTGGCGTTGCAGACACAGCTGCTCGACCTGCGCCAACGTTGTGGCGAAGGGCCGATGGCTGATCAATGCGGGATATTGCAGCGGCTGGAAGTGAGTGGCGGGGTTGTTGCGACGGAAGTGGAACACTCCCACGTAGGCCGCAGCCACGGCCATTAAGACTCACGCAAAACCAAATGTGGGAGCGAGCCTGCTCGCGAAAGCGGTGTATCAGTCGACATCTCTATGACTGACACGCCCTCTTCGCGAGCAGGCTCGCTCCCACAGGGGTTTTATGCAACGGCTTAGACCGCCATTGGCGCGGTCATTGGCGCGTGGTGCTCATAGCCTTCCAGCGAGAAGTCGCTCGGCTCGACCAGTTCCAGCCATTCCGGCTGATACACGCCAGTCTTGGCAAACTCCGGCACGCGATCGGAGATTTTCAGCTTAGGCATGGCGAACGGCTCGCGCTTGAGCTGTTCGTTGAGCATGTCCAGATGGTTCTCGTAGACGTGCGCATCACCGATGAAATAGGTGAACCAGCGCGGCGTGTAGCCGGTCAGGCGACCGATCAGGCTCAGCAGCGCAGCGCCTTCGGTGAGGTTGAACGGTGTGCCCAGACCCAGGTCGTTCGAACGGATGTAGAGGGTCAGGGAAATTTCCTTGGTCTCGACATTCGGGTGGAACTGGTACAGCAGGTGGCACGGCGGCAGGGCCATTTCATCCAGCTGGGCGACGTTCCAGCCGTGGAACAGAATACGGCGGCTGCCCGGATCGTTGATGATCGTGTCGACGCACTGACGCACCTGGTCGATGGCTTTGTACAGCACCACGTAGGCCTGGCCGTCTTCTTCGCCTTGGGCAATCTGCTTGTAGCCGTTGCTCAAGGTTTGTTCGATGGCGGCGGTGTTGCTCAGCGGGATCTGCTTGTACGCCGGCCATTTGCGCCATTGCACGCCGTAGATTTCGCCGAGGTCGTCATCGCCCTGACGGAACGGGTTGGCCAGCCACTGCGCGTTTTCGTTGGCGTTCTGGTCCCAGACCTTGCAGCCCAGCGCGCGAAATTCAGCGGCATTGTTCACGCCACGGAGAAAACCGCACATCTCGCCGATGGCCGATTTGAAGGCCATTTTGCGCGTGGTGATCGCCGGAAAACCTTCCTGCAGATCGAAACGCAGCATCGCACCCGGGAAACTGATGGTGTTGATGCCGGTGCGGTTGGCTTGCTTGGTGCCGTTCTTAATGACGTGCGAGACCAGTTCGAGATATTGCTTCATGAGTTACCTGTGTCCTTTGAGCCCCGGCGTCGCGCGCCGGGGTTCGTAGTTTAAGCCGTCGGCGCGAGCGGTGCTGCCGGTGCGCGACGATAGGCCAGCCAGATCAGGAACAGCCCGCCGACGATCATCGGCACGCAGAGCACCTGGCCCATGGTCAGCCAGTTCCACGCCAAGTAGCCCAGTTGCGCATCCGGCACGCGGACGAACTCGACGATGAAACGGAAGATGCCGTAGAACAGCGCGAACATGCCAGAAACGGCCATGGTCGGACGCGGTTTGCGCGAGAAAATCCACAGGATCAGGAACAGCGCCACGCCTTCGAGCGCGAACTGATACAGCTGCGACGGGTGACGCGGCAGCTGCGCCGGATCGCTGAATGGCGGGAAGACCATGGCCCACGGCACGTCGGTGGCTTTGCCCCACAACTCGGCGTTGATGAAGTTACCGATGCGCCCGGCGCCCAGACCGATCGGCACCATTGGCGCGACGAAGTCCATCAACTGGAAGAACGACTTGCCATTGCGCTTGCCGAACCACAACGCGGCCAGCATCACCCCGATGAAGCCGCCGTGGAACGACATGCCGCCCTTCCACACTTCGAAAATCAGCGTCGGGTTGGCCAGATAGGCGCTCAGATCGTAGAACAGCACGTAACCCAGACGTCCGCCGACGATCACGCCCATCGACATCCAGAAGACCATGTCGGAGAGTTTCTCCTTGGTCCAGGTCGGGTCGAAACGGTTGAGCCGGCGCGACGCCAGCAGCCACGCACCGCCGATGCCGATCAGGTACATCAGACCGTACCAGTGGATTTTCAGCGGACCGATGGCCAGTGCCACCGGGTCGATCTGCGGGTAAGGCAGCATTGCGACTCCTCGTTAGAGTTGAAACCAAAATTCCCGGGCGACGCTGCCACCTCAGGATTAAGCCAGGATTGCGACGGTTACAGCAGGAAGCTCACACCCACGCTGAACAGCAAAGCGGCGAACAGCCGTTTCAGCAAGCGCGGCGACAACCGATGTGCCAAACGCGCGCCGATACGGGCGAAGACCATGCTGGTCAGGGCGATGCCCAACAACGCCGGCAAATACACAAAACCGAGACTATGCGGCGGCAACAACGGATCGTGCCAGCCCAGAATCATGAAACTTAATGCACTGACCAAGGCGATTGGCAGACCGCAGGCCGACGAGGTCGCCACCGCTTGCTGCATCGGCACGCTGCGCCAGGTCAGGAACGGCACGGTCAGCGAACCACCGCCGACGCCAAAAATCGCCGAGGCCCAGCCGATGATGCTGCCGGCCACGGTAAGACCGAGTTTACCCGGCACCGTTCGGCTGGCCTTGGGTTTGATGTCCAGCGCCAGTTGCACCGAGATGATCAAGGCAAACACGCCGATGATCTTTTGCAGGTGCGGGCCAGAAATCGCCTCAGCGGTCAGCGCACCGAAACCTGCACCGAGCAGAATGCCGACGGCCATCCACATGAAGATCGGCCAGCGCACCGCGCCTCGTCGATGATGCTCACGCACGGCGTTGACCGAGGTGAAGATGATCGTCGCCAGCGACGTGCCGACCGCCAGATGGGTGAGAATCGACTGATCAAAGCCCTGCAAGGTGAAACTGAACACCAGCACCGGGACGATGATGATCCCGCCGCCGACGCCAAACAGTCCGGCCAGCACGCCCGCACAGGCGCCCAGCGCCAGATAGAGCAGAAATTCCATGACCGTCTCCCCAGACCGCATCCCCAAAACCGGAGCGGCATGGTAACGGATGCACACCCTTTGGCTCCACTGGCGATGGATGCACGGACGCCGGTTGCGTAGAGTGAGCAAAAAACACACAAGGACCACCTTATGTGCCTGATTGTTTTCGCCTGGCGCCCGGGCCATGCCCAGCCGCTGATCGTCGCGGCCAACCGTGACGAATTCTACGCCCGGCCGAGCCTGCCGCTGGCGCAATGGCCGGAAGCGCCGCATGTGCATGCCGGGCGTGATCTTGAAGCCGGCGGCACCTGGCTGGGGATCGGCGCCAACGGGCGCTTTGCCGCGCTGACCAATATTCGCGATCCGCAGCAGCCGACGGCGCGCAAGTCGCGGGGGGAGTTGGTGGCGCGGTTTCTCACCGGAGAGCTGTCGATTGATGATTATTTGAGCGATGTGGTCGGGCGTTCGGCGGAATATGCCGGGTTCAACCTGCTGCTCGGCAATAGTCATGAGCTGTGGCATTTCAATGCGCGGTTGTCAGAGCCGATCATGCTGGAGCCCGGTGTTTACGGGCTCTCCAATGCCGGGCTGGATACGCCGTGGCCGAAGTTGCTCAAGGCCAGGGCGGCGTTGGGCGCAGTGCTGGATGATCCGACGCCTGCGCGGTTGCTGGGGTTGTTGAGTGATGCGCAGACCGCGCCGGAAGCGGAATTGCCGGATACCGGGGTGGGGATGGCGACGGAGTCATTGTTGTCGAGTGTGTTTATTGCCAGCCAGAGTTACGGGACGCGGGCGAGTACGGCGTTGATTGTGCAGGCGGATGGGGCGCGGCGGATGGTCGAGCGCAGTTTCGGGCCGTATGGCGGGCATCTTGGGGAAGTTGAGGTTTGTGTCTAAGAGCAAACCCTCACCCCAGCCCTCTCCCGGAGGGAGAGGGGGCCGACCGGGGTGTCTTGGGCCATACATCGACCTGAAAGACTGAGTTGATTATGGATTCAACACAGAACTTTCAGGTCGGCGGAGTTCTGCAGCATCCCCCCCAATCAGTCCCCTCTCCCTCCGGGAGAGGGTTAGGCGGGCGGCGTTCCGATGAGGGGCTTTTGATCTTCAGAGCGCTTTGACCACTGCCGGCGGATGCATCTTCGACAACCCAAGGTTCTTCAGCGCCAATTGCAGCGAGCTGTGGATAACTTGCGGGTTATCAATGGTCATCAGCTCCGCCAGCAAATCCTTGGCCTTGCTCAGATTGACCTGGCGCAGCATCCACTTCACTTTCGGCAAGTTGGTGGCGTTCATCGACAAACTGTCGAAGCCCATCGCCATCAACAGCACCGCCGCCGCCGGATCACCGGCCATCTCGCCGCAGATACTCACCGGTTTACCTTCGGCATGGGCATCGCGCACCACGGTTTGCAGGGCTTGCAGCACCGCCGGATGCAGATAATCGTAGAGATCGGCCACACGTGGGTTGTTGCGGTCAACCGCCAGCAGATACTGGGTCAAGTCGTTGGAACCGACGGACAGGAAGTCGACCATCCGCGCCAGTTCCTTGGTCTGATACACCGCCGCCGGAATTTCGATCATCACGCCAATCGGCGGCATCGGCACGTCGGTGCCTTCGTCGCGCACTTCGCCCCAGGCCCGATGGATCAGGTGCAGGGCTTCTTCGAGTTCGTGGGTGCCGGAGATCATCGGCAGCAGAATCCGCAGGTTGTTCAGGCCTTCGCTGGCCTTGAGCATTGCGCGGGTCTGCACCAGGAAGATTTCCGGGTGGTCGAGGGTCACACGAATGCCGCGCCAGCCGAGGAACGGGTTGTCTTCCTTGATCGGGAAGTACGACAGCGACTTGTCACCGCCGATGTCGAGGCTGCGCATGGTCACCGGTTGCGGGTGGAACGCGGCGAGCTGCTCGCGGTAGATCGCCAGTTGTTCCTTCTCGCTCGGGAAGCGCTGGTTGATCATGAACGGCACTTCGGTGCGGTACAGGCCGACACCTTCGGCGCCACGCTTCTGCGCCCGCGCCACATCGGCGAGCAGACCGGTGTTGACCCACAGCGGCATGCGGTGACCATCGAGGGTCACGCACGGCAGGTCGCGCAGGGTATCGAGGCCCAGCGCCAGTTGTTTCTCTTCTTCGACGACTTCGGCGAACTGCTTGCGCAGCACTTCGCTCGGGTTGGTGTAAACCTCGCCGCGTGTGCCGTCGACGATCATTTCGATGCCGTCGACCTTGGCGTACGGCAGGTCGACCAGACCCATCACCGTCGGAATACCCATCGCCCGGGCCAGGATCGCCACGTGGGAGTTACCCGAACCGAGTACCGAGACCAGACCGACCAGCGTGCCTTCCGGCACTTCGCCGAGCATCGCCGGCGTCAGCTCTTCACTGACCAGAATGGTCTTTTCCGGGTAGACCAGATTCTGCTGACGCTCTTCCTGCAAGTAGGCGAGCAGGCGCCGACCGAGGTCTTTGACGTCCGAGGCGCGCTCACGCAGGTAGGCGTCGTCCATCAGTTCGAAACGGTTGACGTGTTCCGTGACCACCTGGCGCAGCGCGCCCTGGGCCCACTGGCCGGTCTTGATCACGGTGGTGATTTCGCTGCCCAGCGACGCATCGTCGAGCATCATCAGGTAGACGTCGAACAGCGCGCGCTCTTCCGGGCGCAGTTGGGTCGCGAGCTTGGCGGACAGCGCGCGCATGTCGGCGCGCACGCCTTCGATGGCGGTCTTGAACAGCGCCAGCTCGGCGTTGATGTCGGTGATGGTCTTGTCCGGCACCACGTCCAGATCAGCCGGCGGCAGCATGACCACTGCAGTACCGACCGCCGCACCCGGCGAACCCGGCACGCCGACGAACTTGGCTTCCTGAATGCCTTTGCCCTGACGGCCCAGACCCCGGATGGAACCTGTGGCCTCGGCGTGGGCGATAACGCCGGCGAGCTGCGCGCTCATCGTCACGAGGAAGGCTTCTTCACCTTCGTCGAACTGACGGCGTTCCTTTTGCTGGATGACCAACACGCCGACGACGCGGCGGTGGTGGATGATCGGTGCACCGAGGAACGAGGCATAACGCTCTTCACCGGTTTCGGCGAAGTAACGGTAGCGCGGGTGATCCGCAGCGTTTTCGAGGTTCAGGGGTTCTTCACGCGTGCCGACCAGACCCACCAGACCTTCGTTGGGTGCCATGCTGACCTTGCCGAT
>NZ_JBIUVX010000019.1:0-97963 GCF_044743175.1 Pseudomonas sp. NPDC087690 | reverse complement strand
AGTGTAGAGAAGGCGCTGCACAATTATTTCGCCCACCTTGAGGGCGCGTCCGTCACGGATGTGTACAACCTGGTGATCTCCGAAGTCGAGGCTCCCCTGCTCGAAAGCGTGATGAACTACGTCAAGGGCAACCAGACCAAGGCCAGTGAGCTGCTGGGACTTAACAGCGGCACGCTGCGCAAGAAACTCAATCAGTACGATCTGCTGTAAGCATTCAATCAAACCAGAAAGGCGCCCGCGTAAAAAACGGTCGCCTTTTTTGCTGACTTCCTTTGCTTTTGATGGAAATTGAGATGACCGACCAGACTACCCGCCTGCCGATCCGCCGCGCCTTGATCAGCGTTTCCGACAAGACCGGGATCCTCGAATTCGCCAAGGAGCTCGAAGCTCTGGGCGTCGAGATCCTCTCCACCGGCGGGACGTTCAAGCTGCTGCGCGACAACGGTGTTGCCGCAGTGGAAGTCGCGGATTACACCGGTTTCGCCGAAATGATGGACGGTCGGGTGAAAACCCTGCACCCGAAAATCCACGGCGGCATCCTCGGTCGTCGCGGTATTGACGACGCGATCATGAGCGAGCACGGCATCAAGCCAATCGATCTGGTTGCAGTCAACCTCTACCCGTTCGAAGCCACCATCAACAAGCCAGGCTGCGACCTGCCGACCGCCATCGAAAACATCGATATTGGCGGCCCGACCATGGTTCGTTCGGCAGCGAAAAACCATAAAGACGTAGCGATCGTGGTGAATGCCAGCGATTACGCCAGCGTGCTCGAAGGCCTGAAGGCCGGCGGCCTGACCTACGCTCAGCGTTTCGACCTGATGCTCAAGGCGTTCGAACACACTGCGGCCTACGACGGCATGATCGCCAACTACATGGGCACCGTGAATCAAGCGGCTGAAACCCTGAGCACTGAAGGCCGCAGCGAATTCCCGCGCACCTTCAACAGCCAGTTCATCAAGGCCCAGGAAATGCGCTACGGCGAGAACCCGCACCAGAGCGCGGCGTTCTACGTGGAAGCCAAGCCTGCCGAAGTCGGCATCGCCACCGCGACCCAACTGCAAGGCAAAGAGCTGTCGTACAACAACGTGGCCGATACCGACGCCGCGCTGGAATGCGTGAAGAGCTTCGTCAAGCCAGCCTGCGTCATCGTCAAGCACGCCAACCCGTGCGGCGTGGCAGTGAGCCCGGACGCCGAAGGCGGCATTCGTCAGGCCTACGAACTGGCTTACGCCACCGACACCGAGTCGGCATTCGGCGGCATCATCGCCTTCAACCGTGAACTGGATGCCGAGACCGCCAAAGCGATCGTCGAGCGTCAGTTCGTTGAAGTGGTCATCGCTCCAAGCGTCAGCGAAGAAGCCCGCGCCATCGTCGCGGCCAAAGCCAACGTGCGCCTGCTGGCCTGCGGCGAGTGGTCAGCTGACCGCGCTGCGGCGTGGGATTACAAGCGCGTCAACGGTGGTCTGCTGGTACAGAGCCGCGACATTGGCATGATCAGCGCCGATGACCTGAAAGTCGTGACCAAGCGCGCGCCGACCGAACAGGAAATCCACGACCTGATCTTCGCCTGGAAAGTTGCCAAGTACGTTAAGTCCAACGCCATCGTCTACGCCAAAAACCGTCAGACCATCGGTGTCGGCGCTGGCCAGATGAGCCGCGTAAACTCGGCGCGTATTGCCGCGATCAAGGCTGAGCACGCAGGCCTGCAAGTTGCTGGTTCGGTGATGGCCTCCGACGCGTTCTTCCCGTTCCGCGACGGCCTGGACAACGCGGCCAAGGTCGGTATCACTGCGGTGATCCAGCCGGGTGGTTCGATGCGTGATGCTGAAGTGATTGCCGCCGCTGACGAAGCCGGCATCGCCATGGTCTTTACGGGCATGCGCCACTTCCGTCACTAATCACACGATCCACTGTAGGAGTGAGCCTGCTCGCGATAGCCATTGGTCAGTCAAAGCTGCAGTGACTGACACACCGCAATCGCGAGCAGGCTCACTCCTACAGAAAAGCGTCCCTGCGGCGCTCAACAGAATTAGCGTCATCCGAGGTTTTTGAAATGAATGTTTTGATCATTGGCAGCGGTGGCCGTGAACACGCCCTGGCCTGGAAAGTGGCTCAGGATCCACGCGTGCAGAAGGTGTTCGTTGCACCGGGCAATGCTGGCACCGCCATCGAAGCCAAGTGCGAGAACGTCGCCATCGACGTGCTGGCCCTTGAGCAACTGGCCGACTTCGCCGAGAAAAACGTTTCCCTGACCATCGTCGGCCCGGAAGTGCCTTTGGTGGCTGGCGTCGTTGACCTGTTCCGCTCGCGTGGCCTGGACTGCTTTGGTCCGACCGCCGGCGCTGCACAGCTGGAAGGCTCGAAAGCCTTCACCAAGGACTTCCTCGCACGCCACAAGATCCCGACCGCCGACTACCAGAACTTCACCGAGATCGAGCCAGCGCTGGCTTATCTGCGTGAAAAAGGCGCACCGATCGTGATCAAGGCCGATGGCCTGGCCGCCGGTAAAGGCGTGATCGTCGCCATGACCCTGGCCGAAGCCGAAGACGCTGTGCGCGACATGCTCGCCGGCAACGCTTTCGGTGACGCTGGTTCGCGCGTGGTGATCGAAGAGTTCCTCGACGGCGAAGAAGCTTCGTTCATCGTCATGGTCGATGGCAAGAATGTGCTGCCGATGGCTACCAGCCAGGACCACAAACGTGTTGGCGACGGCGACAGCGGCCCGAACACTGGCGGCATGGGTGCCTACTCCCCTGCCCCGGTGGTCACCGCCGACGTGCACAAGCGCGTGATGGATCTGGTCATCTGGCCGACCGTGCGCGGCATGGCCGAAGAAGGCAACGTCTACACCGGTTTCCTCTATGCCGGTCTGATGATCGACAAGGCCGGTAACCCGAAAGTCATCGAGTTCAACTGCCGCTTCGGCGATCCGGAAACCCAACCGGTGATGCTGCGCCTGCAATCGAGCCTGGTGCTGCTGGTCGAAGCCGCGCTGGCGCAAGCGCTGGACAAGGTCGAAGCACAGTGGGATCCACGTCCGAGCGTGGGCATCGTGCTAGCCGCTGGCGGCTACCCTGGCGATTACGCCAAGGGTGCAGCGATCAATGGTCTGGACGCGGCAGCGAAGCTGGAAGGCAAAGTCTTCCACGCTGGTACTGCGCTGCAAGATGGCCAGGTCGTCACTGCCGGTGGTCGCGTACTCTGCGCCACCGCAATGGGCGCCAGCGTCGGCGAAGCGCAACAGCAAGCCTACAAGCTGGCAGCGGCCATCGACTGGGAAGGCTGCTTCTACCGCAAGGACATTGGCTACCGCGCCATTGCCCGTGAACGTGGCGAAACCCAGGAATAAGCTGTCGATCAAACCCGGCGAGGGATACCGCTCCTCGCCGGGCTGTTCCGCCGCCGCGCATCGTTATATTCTGGCATCAACCTACGAAGGGATTTCGCCGTGCGCTGGCTCAGGATTGCCATAAGCTTCACCGTCACGATGCTGACCTTGCTCTGCATGCTCCCGGCCCAGGCCGCGCAAGGCAGTGGCTGGTCGGTATTGCTCGACGATCAGGGCAATCTGCAACTGAGCGACATCCGCTCCGCTCGCTACACCAATCAATTCAGCCCCATCGACCTTGACCGCCTCACCGCGTCCGAGCCCGACGGCGCCCTGTGGCTGCGCTTCAAACTGGCGCCGGGCAAGCACGAGCAAGTGCTGCGCATCTTTGCTCCCGATCTGTCACAGCTCAACCTTTACGTGCTGGACGGCGACAAGCTGATCGAGCAACTCAACACCGGTACCGATCAGCCACAGGCCGAACGACCGTTGCCGAGCAGCGACTTCATGCTGCCACTGCCGCAGAGCGACAAACCCCTCGATGTCTATCTGCGTCTGGTGTCTGACCATCAATTGCGCCCGCACGTCACCTTGCAATCGGCGGTGATGAGCGCAGCCAACCACAATCAGACGCTGGTCTTCGGTTTGCTGTTCGGCTGTCTCGCCATGCTGCTGTTGCACAATCTTGTGCGCTACGCCTACTCGCGGTCGCGCAGTAGCCTGTGGCTGGCGGTCTGCGAAGGCCTGTTGGGCCTCAGTCTGTTGCTGCTGCTCAACCTCGCCGGCCCCTGGCTGCCGAACTGGCACGCGGTGCAGACGCCGGGCGCCTATCTGGCACTGTTGCTGACCGCCCCAGCCGGGTTGATGTTCGCCTATCGCTTTTTCGCCCCGCTCGGCCCGCACCCGCTGAACAAACTGTTGCTGGGTGACATTCTGTTTATCGTGACCTGCAGCCTGTTGTTGCTGTTCGTCAACACCCTGCCGCTGAACATCATCACTTATGCACTGGTGGCACTGGCCGGCCTGAGCATGCTGGTTGTCGCGTTCTATCACTGGCAGAAGGGTTATCGTCCGGCGCGTCTGTTCGTCGCGGCGATGGTGGTGTTCAACATCGGCACGTTGATCATTCTTCCTGCCTTGCTGGGGCTGACACTGGTCTCTCCGCAAGGCTTGATCATGACCCTGATGGCATTCATCTGCATCAGCGGCCTGCTGATGAGCATCGCCCTCGGCGAGCGTCAGCGCAGCATCACCGAAAGCCGTTTCAGCGTCAGCCGCGATCTCGCCGCAAGCAATGCCGAGATCAACGCCAAAGCCGAGTTCCTCGCCAAGATCAGCCACGAAATCCGCACGCCGATGAACGGCGTACTGGGCATGACCGAACTGCTGCTGGGTACGCCGCTGTCGGTCAAGCAACGCGACTACGTGCAGACCATCCACAGCGCCGGCAACGAACTGCTGACGCTGATCAACGAGATCCTCGACATCTCCAAGCTCGAATCCGGGCAGATCGAACTGGACGACGTGCAGTTCGACCTCAATGCCTTGATCGATGACTGCCTGAGCATCTACCGCGCCAAGGCCGAACAACAGAACGTCGAGCTGATCAGCTTTATCCAGCCGCAAGTGCCGCGCGTAATCAGTGGCGACCCGACACGCCTGCGCCAGACCCTGCTGAGTCTGCTGGAAAATGCCCTGAAGAAAACCGCTGAAGGCGAAGTGCTGATTGTTGTCGCGCTTGACGAACGCAGCAGCAAACCGCGCCTGCGCATCGCCGTGCAGGACAGTGGTGCGCCGATGGAGCAGGAAGAACGCGACGCGCTGATGCACGCCGAACTGCACAGCAAACACTTTCTCTCGGCGAATCGCCTGGGCGGCAATCTCGGGCTGGTCATCGCGCGACAACTGATTCGTTTGATGCAGGGCGAATTCGGCATCAAGAGTGGTGCCAGTCAGGGCAGCACGCTGTGGCTGACCCTGCCGCTGGATCCGGATCGCCTCGAACACCCGACCTCCGATCTCGACAGTCCGCTGCAAGGTGCGCGCGTGCTGGTAGTCGATGACAACGACACCTGCCGCAAGGTGCTGGTCCAGCAATGCAGTGCGTGGGGCCTGAACGTCAGCGCCGTGCCATCCGGCAAGGAAGCGCTGGCACTGCTGCGTACCAAGGCACACCTGCGCGATTACTTCGATGTGGTGTTGCTGGACCAGAACATGCCGGGCATGACCGGCATGCAACTGGCGGCCAAGATCAAGGAAGATCCAAGCCTGAACCACGACATTCTGCTGATCATGCTCACCGGTATCAGCAACGCGCCGAGCAAGATCATCGCGCGCAACTCGGGCATCAAGCGCATCCTCGCCAAACCGGTCGCCGGCTACACGCTCAAGACCACGCTGGCGGATGAACTGAACCAGCGCAACAAAGGCCAGGTGGTGTTCCAGCCGCAAGTGGTCACCCCGGCCACGGCAGCCAAAGTACCGAGCGACTTCCGCATCCTCGTCGCCGAAGACAACACAATTTCGACCAAAGTGATTCGCGGCATGCTCGGCAAGCTCAACCTGCAACCCGACACCGCCAGCAACGGCGAAGAGGCCCTGCAGGCGATGAAGGCGCAGCGTTACGATCTGGTGCTGATGGACTGCGAAATGCCGATCCTCGACGGTTTCTCGGCGACCCAGCAACTGCGCGCCTGGGAAGTCAGCAACCAGCGTATCCGTACACCGATCGTAGCGTTGACCGCGCACATCCTCGCCGAGCATAAAGAGCGTGCACGTCAGGCGGGCATGGACGGCCACATGGCGAAACCGGTGGAGCTGTCGCAACTGCGCGAGCTGATCGAACACTGGGTGGCCCAGCGCGATCAGCAGAACCGGACGGCATCGACCTTCTGAACAAGGTCGTATTGTTATTCGATCAGATTTCCAGGCCATCAATGTATTTGAACGAGCCGGTGATGACGGATTTTTTCACTTTCTCGCGAAACTGGGCGTAATGCAGCGTGTTGAAGGTGATGGCAGCAATCTGTTCAACACTGTTGTGGATAAGTGTTTCATCCTTGCTGAACAGAAACCCGCTGGCCTGTCTCTCGATCTGGAACTGACGATGATAGATGCCCATTTCCACTTTGTTCGGGCCGCTCATCACGCAGGGGATCATTTGAAAAGAACCGACATTGGCGCGCAGACAAGTGGACTCGAACAGCTTGAGCGCCAATGCATTATGTTCCATCACCCGCAGCGCACGCCGCATAGGTTCGCTGAACTGCTCACCCCATGCCGTCGCGATACGCTGCGTTGCCTGACCAGCCATCAGACTGTTGCGCGACTGTGTCAAGGTTTGCGGTTTCGGCACGTCCCATCCAACAAATTTCAGGACATTCCTGTAGTACTCGAACCAGTCCCCCGATAGCCCGTCATCGAACGCCGCGCGCGTCGCTTTTTGCGCATAGGCTGTGCTCATATAGATATCGTCTCGATGGGTCGCTGGCAAGCCACTGGCAAAAGCCACGACGCTGCCGCCCACTACCGCAGCCTGCGGTGCAATCAAGTCCTTCATAGCGCAATTTCCCTGGGCAGATTCAGCACTGCCACGCTGTCCGCAAGCTTGTCCCTGACTTTCCTGGCAATGGCTTCGCGCGCGCCGCTGTAGCGAATTTCGGACAGACTTGCCCAGGCGTGGTGCGCTTGGACCAAGCCTCGAACATCTGCGGATTGATACACCTGTTGAAATGGATTCGGGTTTAACTCAAGTGACGTCTTGAACTCAACAAACGCGCTTGCGAACGAATCGACAGCATTCGCGACAGTCACCATTAACTGCACCTTTGCCAACGACGCTGGCACGCTGTCCGCCCCGGCCGCAGACGATATGTTCATGAAACTGCGCAATCGCTGGATGGCGGGTTCGTCGCCGGGCATTCTTGCAATTCGCTGCAGAACCGCACCCATTATCCGCGTTTCAGGCATTGCATCACTGCTCAACGCTGCATTAAAAAACTCCAGCGCGGATCTGTTTTCCGGGTTGCTGACCTGCCATTCCTGCTTCGACTTCTGATGGCGCAACCAGAAATCATCGAGGACACTCACGTACGTATCGTACCAATCCAGGGACAGCGATTTTTCACTTTTTTTATTGGCAACCAGTTGCGCCAATAGAATTGAATTGACTAGATCGTTATAAGTTTCCCGCTGCTTACCATCGGGAATAATCAGTACGCAAACCCCGACAACCAAAACCAAATAATCATCATCCATATTATCCCCCCTAACAAAAAGGGCAGTCGCGACGACTGCCCTTTTTTGTCAATCAGATCTCATACTCTTCGATTTTCGATACAACATTCAGGCCCAGTTTGGTCCTGATCGACTGACGAGACGCATTAGCAAGTTCGGTATTCTTGGCAAATATCGTTTCACCTTTGTACAACTTGACATTGCGAACGTCTACATCGATAAACATAACTTTAGTGGACGTATTGCGACGCAGAAAACGTACAGCACCGACGGCCATGATGGCTTCGCCGTTCACTTCGGTACAGACGCCAGCGGTGATGCCACCAACGCCGTGGTTCAGCAGATTGCGCTCATACAGAGTCAATGCGGTGTCACGTTTTTCCAGAGCGGCGATGGCGTCGCCCGCTGCCTTCAGCATCAACGCAGTTGCAGGGCCAGGCACCGCAAGACCCGCTACCACCGAGCCGAGAATGTCCAGGACCAGCTTATCCATCCGCACGCTGGTGCCCGCAACCTCCAGATCGGTGAAGTACTTGGAAACAGGCGTCCAGCCCGAGTTGGTCATGACCTCGCGGAACAACAGATACCACTCCAGGCCCTGGCTTTCGAGCGGGAATTTCTTGTTGGCTACCAGTGTTGCGAAAAGAAAGGCATTTTGTGCGTCGGTCCGATTGTCATCCGTCAGATGAGCAGAAAAAGCCAAAAGTCCTTCGCCGACAACCGCCGCCTTTGTCGGTGCTTCCACGGCGTCACTCGAATTAAAGCTCAAGGCAGCAGCGCGACGTTGAATAGTTGGAGCCTCATCAATTTCATATTGATGCAGAGCATTAATGCAATTGGCGACATAGAGTTTCTGCATTACGGGATCTTTCACTTTGAATTCCTTACGATCATTTAAGCAAGCCTTCATTAACTTGCGAAAACAACCATAACCAAAGACACCAGCACTCCACAAATCAAAACATGCAACATCAATTACCAAACCAACAAACCCCACAACTAACAAACAACTAAACCAGCAACTAAACCAACAACAACCGGCCTTTAAAAGTCGATACCCCAACCCGTAAAGCGCTGATAGACTCCATCCCCATTCTCCTTCCCGGCGAGACATGACCATGCTCCACGTGTTGTTCAGCGTTTACCTGAAGATGCTGGTGCTCTACAGCCCGTTCTTCGTGTTGTCCTGCTTTATCAGCCTGACCCGTGGCTACTCGCGCAAGGAACAGCGGCGCCTGGCCTGGAAAGTGGCCATCGCCACACTGGTCTCCAGCGTTCTGCTGTATCTGTTTGGCCGGGTGATTTTCGACGTGTTCGGGATTACCGCAGACGCATTCCGCATCGGTGCCGGCAGCGTGCTGTTCATCTCGGCGCTGGGCATGGCCCAAGGCAAGCCTGTGGTGCAAAGTGACAACGTGCAGCAGGATGTGACAATCGTGCCGCTGACCATCCCCTTGACCGTTGGCCCGGGGACTATCGGTGCACTGCTGGTGATGGGTATCAGCCAACCGCATTGGGATGACAAACTGACCGCGATCATGAGTATCGCCCTGGCCAGTTTCACCGTTGGGGTGGTGCTGTACCTGTCCAATCACATCGAACGGATTCTCGGCGACCAGGGCTTGCAGATCGTCAGTCGGTTGATGGGATTGTTTGTCTGCGCCTTGGCGGCGCAGATCATCTTTACCGGGGTGAAGGGCTACCTGGTTTCCTGAAAGCGATAAAGGGCTGCGGATGATCTGATCCGCAGCCCTTACAACTAATCCCGCCGACGCTGAACTACCGCTTTACACATTGATGGACCCAGAGAACAGCTCACCGAGCTCACTCGGCGTTTCCTCCTGTAATGCTGTCATCAACTGATCCAGATCGATCGTCAGCGCGAGCTCTCCGGCCAAGGGGATACTGAATGCCACCTTCTTTCGAGACTCTGCGCCGATAGCCGCGACATTGCGCAAGACGATACTGCGCCCTGTGTCTGCGTCCGTCAGCAGCAAGTGCCCATCCTGCTGCGTGACCAGCCAATGCTCCATCGACCCCAACTTGAACGACAGATAACTTCTTAACGCGTTCGGAAAATCGAAATCGACAATCAGGCAATCAAGTCGTGCCCAGGTCCTCTGGTCGATAAAAAAGTCGGCTCCATCCACCGCATATCTCAGGATCAACGTATCAACGCCGTCCGGAATCGGCGCAATTCGACCCAATGACTGACCGCTTTCGATGACTAGCGTATTGGCTATCCGGCTGACTGTTTGCGCAGTCATCCATACGTCACTGAGCTTGCCATCTTCACTGCGATTGCTGAACAGCTGCCGGCTCTGCGGGTCATGCAACACCAGGGTTTGACCGTTGGCGACGCCCACGTAGCCAGGCAAGTCTTCACCTGGCGCCGTTGCACTGAGCAAGCGGCCGGCGTCGACGTCATACCAACTGCAAAGATCATCGACCCTGCCTGCCGTCAGATACGGGGCACAATGCTGACCCGCCACCAGTTGCGCCAGCTTCCGTTCCCGCGCCTGTAGCGAATCCACGCCGTCGAAGAACTCGTTTTCCACACCGACAATGCGCGCAGGCTCACCTTCGAACAGGTCGAACAATACGTGGTCATGTGCCCTGGCGCGCAGACCGGATGCATGAGGCACCGCCCAGGCAAACGTGCGCTGCGGCAGCAACCTCTGCATTGGCGGGATCAAGTCAGCCCGTAACAGACGGGTTCCCGCACCAAATGCTGCGGACAAGCTTTCGGGAGTCATGAATGCTTGTCGGTAGATCCCCCCAGTCGTCCAATCGATCATTAACACGGCTTTCTTGTCCACGGTCTGCCGCAAAAGCCCAAAGCTTTTCCCCGCTGTGTCGGCGATAAGCAGTTGCTGATCGAGACACACGACATAGAGCGGCGAGTGATTCGAAGCAGCGCTGATGCCACCGACCTCCACAGCCCCGGCGGACCACATTGCGGCAGTGCCAAGGACCGAATCCCACCAACGAAAACTGCTGCCTGAGCGCTCTTGGCGGGCGAATAGCCAATCATTACCGAGGCCTGCCAAATGTCGTTCACCCGCGCCATTCAGGCGAAACACCATGCCCTCGTCAGTCAATGCAATGTATTGCCGGCCTCGGCGATGAATTTGCTGCACCTCGAGCGACAAGATGGATTGGGCAAAAATTACCGAGGACTGATCTTGTGCACTGATGCGCTGTCGATAAAGGAGACGATGACGCAAGTGATGGAACAGAACCGTATCGCGTTCTGGCTGCTGTGGATCCAGAAGAGCCCAATCGAAGGCGTCGGCGTTGCTGTTCCCCTCTTTGAGCATCGGCCTAAAAACCCGTCCGTCGTCGCTACGCACCCAGACCCGGCTGAACGCATTCGAGCTGTAGTCCATGTAATCAACGGTAATGAACCTGGACCAACCGGCACTTGTCACGTGTTCGTCGTTAACGCCTGACGCTGCCGGAATCAACCGGTACCACGAGAGGAAATCGTCCAGGAAGACCGTCCCACTTCGAATCTCCCGACCTTCGTGATAGCTGAGATGACCGGACACACCAGTAATCGAGAGTTCATCTTCTTCGATCAGGTAAGTCATTTTCACGAACTCGTCTTCGTCGAGTTCGATGCGCCGGACCACCTGCAACAAACCGCCCGGCATCTCCTGGATCGAGGTAATCCAGGCTTTCAATTCCGTACGCACCAGCTGGAAAACACTTCTGATGTTCCCGGTGACTACATCAACGCGCCAGATCAATGCATCAGCGGGGCAGTAGTAGTAAATGTTCTGGCCAATCCTGGGGCCCATGCAAATATCCGCGGCATGTTTCGGGTCCAGCCCGCGAACCAACAGGAAAGAATCTTCACCTCGGTCATACCAGGCGCTGGTGCGCACGCCAGTCAGGGCATCCGGGTAATTGCGAATGACCGTGGGGCCATCCGCCAGATGGCTGGAACGTGCAAGTTCGCGCACCCGCTGGCGTGTCATCGGGCCGTCTTCATCTGGGCCGGCCTCCAGCTCAGTGAGCAACAGGGTTCCAGTTGCCCAGTCCACCTGGTACGAATGTCCGTCGAGTTGCACAAACACAACGCTTTTGTCTGGCACCTGCACATTTATCGTGCCCAGTTGCAGGACGTCGCCCTCGATTTTCACGCCACTTTTATTCAACCAGGCTGCGCGTAATGACCAGGTCATCGCTTCACCAGTCGAGACTCGCAAACGCAAAGACTTGACGCCCTCGGCCAACGTGACCGAACAGTGCCCGCCCAATGCATCGATGTCGTAAGAAAGGTAACCGTGCACTTCTCCCGGCAAGGTGGGTACATGCAGAAAACGGTGTTGCGTGCCCAGTACTACGCTGACCGTAGTTGCCACGTAGTTCGGCACCATTTTTTCAATGATGTATTCGGTGGGCACTTTGTAAAAGGAGAACCAGAATTGCCGCTTGCCGTAACGGTCATGCTCAAGAGCCAGTGCCGTCTCCAGGTCCTCGCGCAGGGTTGTCGAGAAAGGCAACCCGCCAAACTCATAGGCCAGGAAGCAATCCGGCAGGCTCGGCAACACAACGCTTTCAACGTTTATTTTGTCACTGATGGCAAACTTTTCCGGCAGATCGAGCGCTTCTCGAATGCTGAATGCATGCTCGCGGTCCGGGTCGATTTTGGGTGGATGCAAATCGGAGTAGTCGTCTGCCGCGAAGATTTTCTGGCTGCCAAAGGTAATCGTTCCTTTGCGCAGATTCAGTTGTGAATAAACGGCGTGAGGGTTGGCAAAAAGGGTATCTCCCCTTACCGAGTAGCCCTTGGCACGATAGGCCTCGTTGACCCGATTCAAATACCTGCCGATCTGCTTCCCACGCTCTGTTCTGGCGCTGAAACCTTCGACCAATGCACCGATACCGATAGCCAGTCCACCCAGAATGACACTGGCCCCGCCAAGAAATGCAGCCGCCGTGGCCGCTCCGGCAGCACTTGCGCCAAACGCTCCGGCGCCCAGCGCCAGACCGGCGGTATCGAAAGCCAGTTGGGTGGCGAACACCGCGCGCTGGATATCATTTTCAGCGTTGATCAACAAATAGATGTCGAAACCGATACTCGCCAGTTGCAGTGCATTCCCCACACCTTCGTTCAATACGTTGCCCAGCGCATTGCCCACAATTGCAGAGGTGGTGTTGGCCACACGCACACTGTCGGTGAATGCATGACGAACCAGTCCCAGCAATTGCACCGCATCCGCCACAAGTCCGTGAGCGAGTTGCGCGTAGGAGAGATAACCATGAATGCGCACCGCAGACGTCAACGCCGTCGAACCCTCGGCGCTTTCCGCCTCCTTGAGCCCTAGCAACAACGCCTGAATGGCAAAACCGGCATTGAGTGTGTGCACCGCACCAACATCGGTCGGATCGACTACGGATGAACCCGCACCTCTACCGGACAACTCTTCAAAGGAATCGCTCAGATAGGATTTGATCCCGGACAAGCGCTTGTCATCGGTCAACACCGTGCGCGTCTGCTGCGGGTCTTTCGCGTTGACCAGGGTGATTTCACTGCGCCCTTGCGCGGCGGGTTTCAGAGATTCGAACACCGGAACGAAGTCACGGCTCAGTTGATGTTTCTCATGCAACTGATCGGTGGCACCTTTAATGATCCGTGTCCACTTGCCGGCGTCCGCAATGGCGAACGCCTGACCAAGACGCGCGTTCTCCGACAGCGATCGCAGTCGCAACTGCGCATGATGGCGCCAGGGTTCGACAGGCGTCACGCCGGCAACGGGGTCGTTGCTCAGCAGGTTTCCGACGCTGACTTTGGACGGCAATGCCGTATCGGCAATGTTCACACCGTTGAGGTCCACCACATCGAAAGTGGCACCGGAGCCATCTGCGACTCCATAGAGTCTGGATACCACCTCATCCTGCAGAAAGCCCTGGATAGCCTTGTGCAGTTCATCTATTCGACTGAACGCATACAGGCCGAAGTTGGGATCGTAGAACCGATAAGATGTTTCATCGGCCCCCGCGACTTTGCTCACCAGCATCGAATGATTTTCGGTATTGAGCAGCAAGCTGCCGCCGCTGGTTTTTGCATCCAGCGCCTGTATCACTGCGTCTAGATTCACCGCCGACCTTTTCTCGCCGAACTGCGCCATCGGGATGCCACGCAACTCATCCAGCACATGCAGCAGCGCATGGGTTTCAGCGGAATCAGGGGCGATGTTGGCAAGCGCCAGTTTACCGATCAGGGCGCGCTCTGCAGCGGTGCCTTTTTCCAATGCCGCCGCCATGGCTAACGCCAACGGATAACAGCGCCGCCCCGGGTCCCCCGCGCCCTGCACCAGTAACCCTTGCGGAAACTGTTTGGCCGAGCTGGCCCCGGCCTGGAAAAACAGCTCGCGTACTGCATTGCCTCGCGTGAGAATCGATGCCCGTTGTTCTTTTTTAGCCACGGCTTCTACCTGGCTCAAATGTTCGCGCCATTGCCGTACGCTCATTGGCTTGGCAAATGCCTGCGCCTTGAGAACCCGAGAGTTACTCTCACCCGTGCCGACTCTCGAAGTGCTGAACTCCGTTGGCGCGGTATAACGTTTGAGCAGCGTTTGTTCGATGACGTCATAGCGTGCGAACAGCCCACGATCACGGGTTTTTTCGGCAAAATCCACGGTGGTTTTCCAGGTGTCGGCGAACCCGTTCTGATCCAGTGTCGTAGCGCCAAACAGGCCGCCGAACATCACACGGTGCAACGGACTCAACTGATCCACAGGTAATTTGCCTGCCGCGATCCGCGCCAACGCTTCGTTCAAATTGCCCAGCGACTCGGCGCCTGTCGATGGCGGCAGTTCGACGGTGGGTTGCTGCAGAATCTGCTGACGTGTTTCGAAATCGACAGAGAACGGAGCATTGAACGCAATATCGCCAGTCAATCGGTCATTCATCGCACGAACGAACGGTTCACCCAGGCTATCCAGCAGTTGCTGCAGCACTGACGTCAGCAACACGGGCTTGCCTTCCATGACCGGCCAGCCTTGCTTGAAAGTCAGAGTCTGACCTTTGAGCAGCTCATCCACATTGCCCAGGTAACGGTTTTTGTAGGCACCATCGGCAATTCTGGTTGTTTCCAATTCGAACCAGGCGGACTCGGTTTTGGCGTTGTCCTTCCAGCTATGGTGGGTCTCCTCTTCGGTGGCCAGATTGAAACCGTCACGCAGATCGACTCGGTCACTGATTTGTTGACGAGCTTCAGCAAGCGCTTTTTCGTTGACGTAATCACTCAACCCTTGCGAAACGGCCGTCGGGCCACTCATGGTAATAGCCGATTGGGCACCAAACTTGATGCCGTCGGCATCGTACTCAGCGACAGCCTGCAAAAACCTGTTTCGAACAATTAACTCGTCACCCCAGGTTGATAGCGAGCCATATATTTTCTCCATCTCGCTAATGATCAGATTGGAGAATGCTGCGGAATCTGTCAGTGAGATGTTGCCCTGACGAGCCAGCACCTCCACTCGATCCAGAAATGTGTAATTACTGCGGATTTTATCGATGATTCCGACAATTGCCGCAGACCCGGCATGACCACTCACCATTGCATTGGAAAGACCATTGAAAGGGCTACTTTTTAAATCGGCGCTATTTTTATTGCCTACACGCACTCCGTGTTGTGAAACAACGACATCATTGAACGGTGCAAAAATATCCTTGAGTGAAGGTGCGGTCCCGGCAAACTCTATCAATGCGTTCTTTACGTGTTCCGGCACCTTAAAGCGTAAATCCGCATACGGCGCGCTTCGATTCGGAAGTATCTGCGGGTTAGAGTCGAGCAGAATCTGCGTTATTCCCATCCGGGTTTCGATGTCAAAACCGGAAAGATCCATGCCAGCGATATTTTTATGTAACGACGGCAACAAATCCGCATCCAGATAAGTGCCGCTTTCGAAATGCACCGCCTGCAGTCGAGTGATATCCGACGCTGCCGCCAGATTGCCGCGACAAGACAGCTCTCGTTCGTAAATTTCGAACAATGGTTGATTGGACAATTCGCTACGGATATCCCGAAGTGCAATGCCATTCGCTGCAACAGTTTCAAGGGACTGTAGATTGCGCGCCTTCAGCGTATTGAGCCTGGCCTCATCCTGACCATACGCACTGACCAACAGATTGATTCTTGCCTGGTCGGCACTGCCACCTGTCGCGGTGGCTTTCTGGATATGTTCGAACATCTGCTGACGAAGCACGCGGGCGCGCTCAACGTATAGCTTGCCAAGCCTCGCTGACTTCATCGCTGCATCTTCAGAAACGAGCTTCGCGACTTGAGCCTTGGCCGATTCGACGATGATCTTGTTGGTTTCATGCGCAAGCAGTCCATCGCTGTCGTACCAGAGATTCAGACGATATCCATCAGCGTCGGTCATCTGTTTCCAGACATTGATGTAATCCCCCTGAATAGCTCCGATGCCTCCGCCTACCCAGACAAAGTGTAACTTTCGCGCAACCGGTTTGCCTGAAGACAGAAGGTGCACGGTAGTGGCTAACCGGGCGTGGTAATCCGTAAGGTTTCCACTGAGCTTTTTGAGATGAGCATCGGAAATATCAGAAAGATTCGACTCGACGAATTCCTTGAGCAATCTGATTGCTGTCAGTTGTTCTGACCAATCCGCAGCCGCAACCGCGCCATTGTAATAACGCAGCAGCTGTTCTCTCGCCAAGTCATCGCCCAGATTCCCCGCAATGGACTCCAGATCAGCCCGTTTAAAAGCGGCTGAAAACTCACTACCAGGTAACAACCCATAATCCTTGCTATTCAACTGAGTATCCTTTTCTCACGCGAATATATATCGAGACGGTCTTTATCATCACGACATTCAGAAAAAATTACATATCTAAAAAATCACATTTAATCGCGCTACTTTCAAGCGCCATTCAATTGCAACAGTTTAAAAACGAACAGAAACCATCAACTAACTTGCACTTGCGCCTCAGGCTGTAACTACAGGCAGTAACTGCTCGAGCGTCGCCCCGGTTTGGGCATTTGGAACACCCCGCAACCACTGCACCAGTCTGAAAACCGGGTAGGAATTTTGCCCTTCGAACCCGAGGAAGACGTTGCCACGCAACGCTGGATCGACCGAACACACATCGCGCAGGATGAGGCTGTGCTGGCGATCCGGATCAACGATGAGCAAATGCTCGCCGACCTCCGACAGTTGCAGTTTCCCCGGCGCATCCACGGCCCAGATCAACTTGCCGGGAATCGCCGGACTTTCGCCGGGGCCTGGCCGACAATCGACAATTACAGAGTCCAGTCGCAACCAGCAGGCTTTTGACAGGTGATAGCTCACACCGCCCTGTCCCATGCGCAAAACCAGACGCCTTACGTCATCGGCGATCAGCGGCAGCAGGTCGTTGACCTTGTTCTGCCCCTCAACCACGAGCACTTCGGCGTTGCGCTGCACATAGTCAAAAGGACCGATGCTGTCGCGACCGGGATAGACAGAAACGCGATGTGCCCGGGGTTCATGCAACAGCACGTTGCCATAGCAGGTGCCGAGCAGTTCGCAGTCGCCGGGCAGGTCATGACTGGCCACTCGAATCATCCGTGCGTTGGCCACGTCATACCATTGCAGAACGTCCGCCCCTGATTCCACAGCGATGAACTCACCATGCTCGGCGATCTCCAGCAATGCTTGCAGCGACTCGAGCAAATGCTCCGCGTGTGCCCTTGCCCAGCGCTGGTCGACGCCAATGACCCGCTCCGTCTCCTGATAGCGCAATTGGAGTGATACACCTTCCACCGACATGCCGCGCAAGCCGGAGCCTTCATTGGTCACACCACCGAACCGCCAGTCGTCCCACTCGGCCTGCGGTGCCGGCAACCAGTCGCCCGCCAATAATTGTTGACCCTTGCCAAATGCTTGCTCGAGTTGTCGGCTATCGAAGAACGTCTGGTTCCAGATTTCACCGCTGGTAACGTCCAGCAGCCACGCTGCCTTGTTGTCCGGCGTAACGCCGAGCAAACGCACTTCTTTGTCGTGGCCCAGATCGCACAGCAACAAGCGATTGTCCAGGTACCAGGCGCACAGGTTGCGCTCACCGCTTGTGTTGCGCACGCCGAGAATGGCGAAGCTGTTGACCGGATACTTCTGCGCCAGCTCCTCCAGCGCCGACCACCACTGTGTCCGTCCTTTGAGCCAGCCCTCACTCAGCCCACCCAGCTGCACTTCACCTTCTGCGGTCAGATTGAAGAACAGCCCTTCGTCGGTCAGCGCCAGATAGCCGCCCTCGACTGCCACCACGTCTTTGAGTCCGGCCGGCTCTACCCACTGATGACGCCACTGCGACGGCCAGCGCTGATCGGCGCCGGACAAACTTCGCTGTACCCGACAAAGCTTCTGCGCCGCCCTGTCGTAAATGAAATACAGGTTCTGTTGATCATTTGCCGGTAACAACAGCAGATCGGCCAATTTGCTGATCGAGTCTTTCCAGCCACGAACGTACCCGGCCGCAATAAACGGATGAATGCACAGGCGATCACGGCTGCGGATCCAGACCAGATCGCGTTTGTCCGGGTCGAACGCCCAGCAGACTGAAACGTAAGTAGCCGGTTGCCAGTCAAGCGTGGCGACCCCATCGCGCTCGGGCACCGTCGACAACGGCACATAGTTACCGAGCACCTGCGACCAGTCCTTTAGCGCCTGCTGGGCGAAGACCCTTTTACCCAAATCGCGGTCCATGTCACGGGTGACCGAAGTGAGCTGCAGTTGACCGTCATGCAACAGGTAGTTGAATTGCGTGGTGCTCTGATCAGGGCCCGTCCACTGTTGCTCGATATGAATCACACCTTGGTCGTCGACGTCGATTCGGCGGATGCTGCACTGTCCGTGCATCACCAGCATCCGATAACAGAATTGCAGCAGGCCGCTGACGGCATCGACCTGCCAGATCACATAGTTCTGAGGTTCGTAAAAGAACGCCGAACCGTCGACAACAGCCGCCAGTAATGCTTCATCGGCCTGCAACACTTGCTCATTGCGGATATACAGAAACCGCTCCCCGGCCGCGTCGTACCAGGCGGTGGTGTGACGCGGTTGGTGTGCGGACTCGAACGGGATCAGGTAGTTGTGCAGCGGTGTGTAAGGCAGGACCAGCCGATGTTCGCTTACCAGTGACTGATAGTGTTTGAGCAAGCTCTGTTCGTCCTCACCGGCTGGTGCGGTCTGTTCGAGAATCAGCAACTGGCCACGAGCGCGATCGACCCTGAACAGCTGCCGGTCGGTCAGCCGGATCAGCACTTCATGCCGCCCCTTGCCGGACAACGTTACCTTGACGCCGCCAATAATGATTTCCCCGCCGACCAATACCTGGACATCACGCTCGGTGGCCCAGGTCGCCACCAGCGTCCAGCTAGATAACTGCAAGCTGGGCGACTCGAGCTCAACATTGATTCCGCGATTGAGGATCAGTGAGCAGGATGCACCCCCACCTTTAATCCGGTAAGACAGGAACGCATGCCAGTCCGCAGGCGCCAACGGCACTGCCAGCGCACGCTCGTTTGCGTCCAGAAGAATCTCGATCACAGTTGGCCGATACGCCGGCGTCAGGCGATTAACGATGTAGTGAGTGGGAAACGAGTAGAAAGAAAACAGAAACTGCCACTGCCCCTCCCGATCCTTTTTTTCCAGACGCCGCGCTGTGTCGAAACCGGTGTCGTGGCGCAAGGTAGAGAAAGGCAACGCCTTGTATAGATAGCCGTAACACGTTTGCGGCGTGCATGGCAGCACCACGAGTTGCCCCACAGGTAGCGCCAGCTTGATGGTGCCAGGTAATCCCAGTTCGCGTTGAAGATTGAGCGCTTTCTGGTAGTCCGGATTAAAATCCGGCACCCCGAAATGATCACGCAGTCGATACAGTTTCGGGCTATCCAGCGTCAGGGTTGCGCGGTTGAAATCCAGGGTTTTCACGATCATCGCAGGATTTGCAGTCCAGCCACCCAAAGCATCATCGTAGCGATAACCCACACCCCGATAGGCAGTCTCCAGATTGTCGAAAAACAGCCCAACCGCCTGAGCCTGTTGCGCGATGTTGGCGAACCCCTGGGCCAGTGCAGCGACACCGACAGCCAGACCGCCGAGAATCACACCGGCGCCACCGAGTACTGCCGCTGCAGTCGCGGCGCCCGCAGCTGCCGCACCGATGCCACCGGCAGTCAATGCCAGGCTGGTGTAGTCAAAGGCCAGTTGCGTGCCGTACTGCGCCCGCTCGATTTCGTTGTCCGCCATCGTCAATTGATAAATGTCGAAACCGACATTCGCCAGCCCGAGGATTATTCCCACACCTTCGTTGAGAACATGTCCCAGCGCCTCGCCAACCACCGGCGCACAAGTGCGGGCGATGACCTTCTCTTCATTCAGCGCTGTTTTCATCAGGCTGATCAGGCCGGCAACGTCCGTGATATTGCCGTGCGCCAGCTGTGCGTAATTGACGTAGGCATGCAGCCGCACGGCGGTGGTCAATGTGCGGTCGTCACCTTCCCGCCCGCGCAAGGCATTCATCAATGCCTGAATCGTGAACCCGGTATTGAGGGTGTGAACGGCGTCAGCCTCAACCAACCCCGGCGCGGGCTTGGTGCCAAGGGTCGAAAACAGCTCTGACAGATAGTTCTTGATTCTCAACAGACGATGATCCGTGCTGGTCACCTCGACTGCATGCTCTGTTTGCAAAGGATCGATCAGCCAGATCCGGTTCTTCCCGTCGGGGGTTATCGTGAGGGTTTCGAACAACGGCACCAGCGGTGTCACCGAGGTGTGCAATGCCTGCAACGCGTCAGTCGCGTGGGCGATCTGCTGCCCCCACCAGTGGCTGTCGAGGTCGCGCAGACTGCGTCCCAGATGTGGATTGCTGACCAGCGATTGACCGCGCGCACTGTTCAGGCGCTGGCGAATCGGGCGTCCCGCATACTCCGGCAGTACATTGTCGGACTCCAGCAACTGCCTGACACGAAACCCGTCGGACAGCTCTTGGGCCGATATCTTCTGCCCTTGCAGCTCAATCAGATCAAACGTCGGGCGCGCTTCATCACCATAGGCCACATAATATTTCGCCAGGCCCTGCGCCTGGAAAAAGTCGATCAACGCATGCTGGAACAGGGCAGGGTGATTGAACTCGAACACGCCGAAATTGGGATCGTAGAAATGATAAGTCGCCTGATCGCCATCAAAGGTTTTCGCCACCAGCATGGCGTGGTTGTCGGAGTTGAGCATCAGCGTCCGAGTGCTCTCGTACGCTTCAAGCGTGGCGCCGAGCTGCTGTAGATCAACGCGCCCCAAGGGACTGCCGACTTCGTGCAACTGCACGCCACGCAACTCCTCAAGCGCTCGCAGAAACATCGCTGATTCATTTTGTTGCGGCTCGGCGGTCGCCAGGAAGAAGCGCTCGCGCAATCTTCGCGACGCCGCTACGCCCTGCTCAAGAGCCGCACTCATGATCAATGCCAGCGGATAACAGCGAGCACCGGGGTCACCCGGCCCAGCAAGCAACAGATCCTGAGGCACAAGCTTGACTTCACTGGCCTCGATCTGACCCAGCACCTGACCGAGCTGCAGGATCACCTGATCACGATGCTCTCGCGTCGCCACCTCTTGAACATGGGCGACATGACGCCCCCATTGAAACAGCGTGTGCGCCTGTGACAGCGCCGCTCGTTTCAACGTCAGCGCGCTGCCCGAGGATACTGGCGGCTGATCGGCATGACTGGCGAGGCCGGCCATGAACGCCGCTGCACGTTGCTGGTAAAGATGGCGCTCAATAGCCGCATAACGCACTGAAGCCCCAACTTCAGCGACGTTGTTGGCGAGGTTATCGAGGTCGGCAACGACCGACTTCAAGCTTTGATTATCCAGTGAACGCACACCCAACAGCTGGCCCAGCAGCGCCCGCTGCAAGGCACTGACCTGGAAAAACTCCAGTGTCCCCTCGGCAATAGCGCTCAGTACTTCATCCAGCGCCAGCCCCTGAGTCTGCGCATCACCGAGCGACGCAGGTGCTCGCAGGTCAATGGGCTGAGCCTTTATAGCCTCGCGATCATCGAAACCGAGCCCGGGACCTGACGGAAAAACCAGCGGGCCGTTATGGCCTCGCCTCATCGCTGCCACAAATGGCTCTCCGAGCCTGTCCATCATCCGTTGCAGGACATCCACCAACAACACTGGCCGACCCTCGATAACCGGCCAGCCTTCCTCGAACATGACAGTCTGCTGCGTGAGCAACGCGTCAATATCGCCATTGTAACGCGCGCTGAATTGCCCTTCCCGCCAGCGCTGCTGCTCGTCGAGCACCCATTGCTCAACATCGCTGGCATTGTCTTTCCAGGAATGGTCCTGCTCCTCCTCGGTCTTGTCGTTTATCATCCAGAGCGGCTCGATCGCCGCCTCCAGACGCAGTTGCTCTTCCTCTCGCGGGACGAAGTTGTGCCGGTGGTAATCGGCCATGCCATCGCGCATTGCGGCCGGACCGGTCAGATAGATGGTCCATTCGCTCTGCGCACGTATACCGTCGCTGTAGTAACCCGCCACTGCCAGAGCCAGATAGCTGGCCGCCACATCTTCGCTCATCGACAGCTCGGCGAAAGAGCCGTAGGCCTGCTCGAGCACCTCACGCGACAGCACTGACATGTTGTCGAAATCGCTCAAGGCAACGCCGCGTTTCTCTGCCAGGCGGGCCGTCTGGTCGATGAGTTGGTAATTAAAGCGAAACCGCTCAATCACACTTTTGAGCATCGGCGCTCCCGCATGAGCCGCCAGGAAGGAGTTGCTCAACGTGCTCTGCACGGCAACGGCACGCAATGCCTGTGGGCGTGCGAGCAGTTCGGCCGGAGCTTGAAATACCTCGCTCAGTACCGGGTTTTTCCGGGCAAAGGCATCCAGCGCGGAGCGGTGTTCCTCGGGAATTCGCCCCAGATAATCGCTGTAACCATCACGCCGTGCCTGGCGTCCCGGCATCCAGTGCGGGTTGTGGTCGAGCAGCAGTTGCAGGACGCCAAGGCGCGCATCACCGCCGAACAAGCTGATGTCGACGCCCCCGAGGTTCTTGACCAGCGGCGGCAGGTTATCGACATCGGCATATCCGCCCCCCTCGTTGTACAAAGCTTCGGCACGGACCACATCGGAGGCGGCAGCCAGATTCCCCCGAAGCCGGGTCTCGCGATCGTAGATATCCTGCAATTGCAGCGGCGTGTCGAGGTCATGCAGATCGCGCAACTGCAGATCGTTTCCCGCCAGATCCAGCAGGCTGCGCCGGTTTTGTTCGATCAGCCCTTCCAGATGCGCGGCATCCTGACCATAGGCGCGAGTCAACAGGTCGGCCCGCGCTTCATCAGCAGACATCCCCCGTTCCCGCGCCGCGTTGATGTGCATGAACATCTGCTGCTTCAGGGCGATGGCCCGTTCCTCGTACAGCGTGCCCAGCTCGGCTTCGGAAACCTTTGCGCTGCCGCCGTGCTGCATCGCATCAGCCTTGGCAGCCTCGACGATCAGCTTATTGGTTTGCCAGGCCAGTAGTGCGTCACTGTCATACCAGAGATGGAGACTGTAGCCGTGTCCGCTCAACACCTGTCTCCACAGGTTGAGATAGTCATGCTGGATCGCGCCGAGACCGCCACCAAGCCAGACAAAGTGCATATTCTTCGCAATCGCCGTTGCAGCACTTGCCTCATAGGCAAGGGTGTTCTTCAGCCGGGTCTCGAAGGCCTGAATATTGTCGTAGATACGCGGCAATGAGCCCTTAGCGTGTGCTTCGGCCGGTTGTGCAATCTGACCCTCGATAGATCGACGTACGCGGGGCATTCCGATCAACTGGCCCAGCGACTGCTTGAGCAATGCCAGGGGTTCGAGCAAGCGCGGGGAATCGAGCAAGCCGACACAGGCAAAGTAATAACGCCACACAGACTGATAAGAGTCACTGTCTTTGTGCGACAGCATTGCCTGTTCCAGATCCGCCTGTTTGAACAAGTTGATAAAGTTGACATAGCCACTAGCATCTTGCGGTCGTTGATCCTGCATGAAAGTTCCTTCTTTACCCTGACCGATTTCATGAGTGCCCGCTGGCACTTGCATATCGGTCAAACTAACGACTGGAGAACAAACACTCAAACTCCAAGACTTTCAATACATGTCAAGACAGGCAACTTTAAAACAACTAATTACATTTGCAAAAGTAACCAGGCATTACCCAAAACCCAGATATAACCCAACACAATCAACCGAGACATAAAACCAACTAGCCTGACTCTTTGCGTCTATCTATCTGGATACAAGATAAGTCGGACAAAATATAAGTAACAGGAAAGCTCCCACAACCAGGCGGAGCAAATCGTACAGGGATTGTCGATGAATACGACACGGGAAAACCGGCAGCAATGCTCACGGGACGCGGGCGTGGCGAGGGAGCCAACTCCCTCGCCAACTGCTCAGGACAGCGGTTTTTCGCCGTACCAGCGCGGTGTGTACACCCACTCGCCACCTTCAGCCTTGGGGAAGGTACAAGTGGTCGAGGAGCCAATCAGCACCATGGTGCGCATGTCCACCTGGTCCGGGGTCAATTGCCCAAGCGTCGTAACCCGCAGGGTTTGCCCCGGCCGACCGATGTCGCGTCCTAGCACTACCGGTGTTGCGGCGACACGATGTCGCGCGACAATTTCCAGGGCGCGCCCCAGTTGCCATGGACGCGCTCGCGAAATCGGATTGTAGAAGGCCAGCGCCAGATCGGCCTCGGCGGCGAGGTCCAGGCGCTTTTCGATGATCGACCACGGTTTGAGGTTGTCCGACAGCGACATCACGCAGAAGTCATGCCCCAGCGGTGCACCCGCCTGCGCCGCCGTCGCGAGCGAGGCCGAGACACCCGGGAGGATTTCCAGATCGACGCGGTGCCACGCCGGGTCGTCCGACTCGTGCAGAGCCTCAAGCACTGCAGCGGCCATGGCGAACACGCCGGGATCACCCGAAGACACCACGATCACTGAACGGCCCTCGGCCGCCAGCCGGAAGGCATGTCGCGCGCGCTGCATCTCTTCGCGGTTGTCGGTGCAGTGTTGCACCTGATCGTCGCGGAACGGGCCAGCCATACGCACATAGGTTTCGTAGCCGAGCACATCGGTGGCTCGCGCCAGTTCGGCTTTTACCGCTGGCACCATCAATTCGGCAGCGCCCGGGCCGAGGCCGATGACGGCCAGACGACCGCGCGGGTGGCCGATGCTCGAAACATCCAAGGGCTGTTCGCCAATCACCATCGCCAGGTGGTTGGCGTTGACGACCCGGGCCTGAGGCAGCGCAGTCTGCGCCAGCGCAACAACGTCAGCTGGCGCCGCGACAAAGCGCAGCGGCACACCGAGTTCAAGCGCCGCTTCACGCAAATGCGCCGAAGCCATTTCGCTGTCGGCCGCCACCAGGCACGCCAACGATTGCACGGCGACTTTGGCCTGTTGCAACGCCGTACGAACGGCGTTTGGCAGATCCGCCACCTCGGCAACTACCGCTACCGCAACACTGCGCGGATAGATCAGCAACTCATCAGCACTCGCTGCACGCTCGGCACTGCCGACATGGATCGAGCGCTGCGCCTGCGGATCTTCCGCCAACTGCGCCTGATCCAGCCACGGCGCCGCGCCTTCAATGCGCACGCTATGCCCGGCCAGCAGATCCGAGACAAAGCGCTTGCCCAGTTCCAGATCGCCCAGCGCGTAACCTTCGGGAGGATTGAGCAGGCACGTGCCGAAGCGCAGTTCACCACTGGTGGTAATCGCCGCCGCCACATTCAGCCCGGCAGCGATCCTGCGGGCCATGGTGTTCACGCCACCGAGGCCACCGAGCAGCGGCACCACCGCGCTGCCGTCTTCAGCAACCGCGAGTACCGCAGGTTCGGCGCCCTTCTCCAGCAGCAACGGCGCCAGGGTTCGAATGATAATGCCTGCCGCGCACAGGGCGATGATCGGCGTGTCCTGTTGATACAACTCACGCAGGGTTGCGCCGAACTCCTGATACGTGCGGTCGGCACCTTCAACGCGCCCGGCGAGACCATGGATCAGCGCCGTCGGATACAGCTGTCGAATATTGCGCGCAGTGGCCAGCGCGCCCTGTCCGAGGATGACAATGGCCGGTGTCGATTGAGTCATCAGCCTTGCCACCGTTCGCCCGGGACGATAATCAGCGAGAAGTACGGCGAAGACATCGGCTCGACCTGATCCAGCGGCACAATCTTCTGATTGGCCATCGTCGCGCGCTCGACATACAGCGCGCGTTCAGCGAGGCCAAGTTCTTCCAGTACCGCACGGACCTTGGGAAAGTTGCGTCCAAGCTTCATGATCACCGCCGCGTCGGCATCGGCCAGACGCCGCTTCAGATCGTCATGCGGCAACACACCGGAGAGCACTGACAGGCTCTGATTGCGATACACCAGCGGCGCACCGAGCACCGATGCACCACCGAGCATCGAGCACACGCCCGGCACTACTTGCGCTTCGTAACGCGTGGCGAGGCGGTCATGCAAATACATGTAGGAGCCGTAGAAGAACGGATCGCCCTCGCAGATCACCGCGACATCGCGCCCGGCGTCCAGATGGGTCGCGACGTCTTCGGCCGCGTCGTCGTAGAAGTCACTGATCACCTGCTCGTAGGACAGCGGTGCCGGCAGCACTTCGGTGGTCACCGGGTACACCAGCGGCAGCAGATTCTGCGCATCCTGCAAGTGCGCCTCGATGATGCCGAAGGCGTTGCCCTTCTTGCCCTTGGCGACGAAGTACGCCACCACCGGCGATTCGCGCAGCAGGCGCAGGGCCTTCACGGTAATCAGCTCTGGATCACCAGGGCCGACACCAAGACCGATCAAACGTCCTTTTACCTGCATCATTCGATCTCCGTGGCGAGAGCATTCACTGCAGCGGCGGCCATGGCACTACCGCCAAGACGGCCTTGCATGATCACAAACGGCACGCCACGACTGTCCGCCGCCAGCGCCGCTTTCGACTCCGCAGCACCGACAAAGCCCACCGGAAAACCGAGGATCAGCGCTGGTTTCGGTGCGCCGGCATCGAGCATTTCCAGCAGATAGAACAGCGCGGTCGGCGCGTTGCCGATCACCACCACGCTGCCTTCCAGGTGTGGACGCCACAGTTCCAGCGCCGCCGCCGAGCGGGTATTGCCCAACTCCCGCGCCAGTTCCGGCACGCTGTCGTCGCGCAGGGTGCAGATCACCTCGTTGTTGGCCGGCAGACGCGCACGCGTCACGCCCTCGGAGACCATCCGCGCATCACAGAGAATCGGCGCACCGGCGGCCAGCGCATCGCGCCCGGCCTTGCCCGCGCCTGCGGAAAACTGCAGACCGTCGACCGCCTCGACCATGCCGCAGGCGTGGATTACCCGCACCGCGAGTTTTTCCAGGTCGGCCGGGATGCGCGCCAGATTGGCCTCGCTGCGAATGATCGCGAAGGAATTGCGATAGATCTCCTGACCGTCGCGAATGTAATCAAGCATCAAGGGGGCTCCGTGAGCGGGCGTCGAGCAGGGTCGCGGCCACTTCAATAGTAAGGTTGCGTGCGTGCAGCGCGCCGAAACCCGGCAGCGTGGCATCGCGAAAATAGAGGTCGTAATGACCGGGACTGACGGCCAGCAACGTCACCGGGGCACAGTGCGCGGCAGCGCAAGAGCGCGTGCAGCCACTGAGATGCAAGTTGAGGGCAGAGGGCAGCAACGTCGCCAGATGGCGGGCGTCCTGCTTGGTGTCGGCCAGGCCTTTGCCGCAGCCATTGGAGCCAGTGCAGGCGATCAGGCGTGCAAGGGGTTCGGCAGCGCGGGTCAACAGGTTCAGTTGCTCAAGACCTTCCAGCACCTTAGCCGCATCGCTTACTTTGACGTCCGGCACCAGCAGGCTTTGCCAGGGAGTGAAACGCAGGCTGCCATTGCCGAACTGGCGGGCCAGTTGCGCGGCCCCGCGCAGCATTGCCGGATCTAGACGGCCCAGCGCCGGCACTGCACCGATGTACAGCCGGCCCGGTGTATTTTGCCGATGAACGCCGATGTGCAGATCGTCCGCCACGGCTGTGCGCTGCCAGTGGCTGAGCGCCTTGATCGGCAAACGCCTGCCCAGTTGTTCGATAAATGCCGACAGCGGCAACTCGTCGAGCAAATGGCGCATGCGCGTCTGTTCGGGACGTGCCGACTCAAGAAACAATTCCAGCACCGCAACCACCAGCGCATGTCCGTGTTCCGGCGACACCGCGCCCAGTGCCCGATCCGTCGGGCATCCGGCCAGACCGAACGCCAGCAAGGTTTCACCGTCACGCTCGAACGCCGACAACCACAGGTCGTGGGGATGTTCGAGCATCGCCAGCGCTTCACCGCCATCCAGTTGCACGGCGAACTTGGCGCTCAACTCATGAAAGCGTGGATGGCTTTGCAAGGTGTCGAGGATCTGCCCGGCGAGGCCGCGCGTGTCGATCTGCATCTGCCGATCAATCCCGGCAGCGGGGCTGAGCATCAGGTTGCGTACATCGTCACCGGCCGCCGTGCGCGGGCCGAGGCCGGCAGCGAGCAAACGCTCGATCAGCGCTGCAGATTGCTCACCGATCCCGCGAATCTGCAGATTGGCCCGGTTGGTCGCTTCAATGGCCCCGCCAGCAAACTGTTCGGCGGCATCAGCCACCGCCTCGGCCTGATCGGCGCTGATCGAACCGCCATTGAGCTTGATCCGGCAGATGCCGCCGTCCAGTGCCTGGACGATACGCAGCAACCCCGGGCAGGCCGAGGGGCGTAAAGCGGTGGACATCGGGCGTTCGTTCAAGGGGCTGACCGGCTGCGTGGGAAAGGCGCTTCGCGGGCGAAGGCGCGGTATTATGCCTGCTTTGTCCGCTGGCATGAAAAGTCTGCCCGTCGGAACGGCGTGTTTAGAGGAATATAGATGTCACCCTGGCTGACGGTAGTGGGAATCGGTGAAGACGGCTTCAAGGGCCTGGGCAAAAACGCCCGGCGTGCCCTGCTGGGCGCCTCGCGGATCGTCGGTGGCCAGCGCCAACTGGATTTGCTGCCGGTGTGTATTCGTGGCGAACGCCAGTTGTGGCCGAGTCCGTTTTCCCTCGCGCCCGTGCTCGAACAGCGGGGCGAAGCGGTCTGCGTATTGGCCAGCGGTGATCCCATGTTTTACGGCGTCGGTGCGAGCCTCGCCCGTCAGGTGCCGAGCGACGAGATGCTGATCCTGCCGGCGCCGTCGTCCTGTTCGCTGGCCGCTGCCCGCCTCGGCTGGCCATTGCAGGATGTGGTGACGCTATCGTTGGTAGCCCGACCACTGGCCGCGCTCAATGCGCAGTTGTTCAGCGGTGTACGCCTTTTGCTGTTGAGCAACGACGGCCAGAGTCCGGCGGCTGTTGCGCAATTGCTCCGTGAGCGCGGATTTGGCTCGAGTCGCATGAGCGTGCTTGAGCATCTTGGCGGTGACGCCGAACGGCGCATCGACAGCACCGCCAATGCCTGGAATGCGACGTCGGTGGCCGACCTCAATGTCATCGCTATCGAATGTCTGGCCGACGTCGACGCCCCGCGCCTGTCACGTTTGGCCGGACTGCCGGATTCGGCCTTCCAGCACGACGGCCAGTTGACCAAACGCGATGTGCGCGCCATCACCCTCGCCCGCCTCGCCCCGACCCCCGGCGAACTGCTCTGGGATGTCGGCGCCGGCAGCGGCTCGATCGGCATCGAGTGGATGCGCGCACACCCGAGCTGCCGCGCCTTGGCCATCGAGGCCGACGGAGGTCGCCAGCAACTGATCGAACACAACCGCGATGCGCTGGGTGTACCCGGTCTGCAATTGATTCGCGGCAAGGCTCCGCAGGCTCTCGCCGGACTGGAGCGCCCGGATGCGATTTTTATCGGTGGCGGCGTCACCCGTGAGGGCGTGTTCGAAACCTGCTGGGAACAGCTCAAACCCGGTGGCCGACTGGTCGCCAACGCGGTAACCCTGCAAAGCGAAGTGGCCCTGATGAACTGGCGCGAACGTTACGGCGGCGAGCTGACGCGCATCCATGTCGCCCAGGCGCAGCCGCTCGGCGAGTTCGATACCTGGCGCCAAGCGTTGCCAATCACTCTGCTCGATCTGGTCAAACCCCTCGATGCGTGACGAAACCGCCGAACAACCTGCGCCCCTGCGCAGCGGCCTGACCACCGGCAGCTGCGCCACCGCCACCAGCCTTGCCGCCGCGCGCCTGTTGCTCGGCGGGATTTCAGCCGATGCGGTGCAGATCGTGTTACCCAAAGGCAAGCAGGTGCAGATGCGCCTGGAATTCTGTCGTTTAACCGATGACGGCGCCGAGGCCGGGACGATCAAGGATGCCGGTGACGATCCCGACGTCACCCACGGTGCCCTGCTCTACTCGAGGGTGCGACTACTAAGCGAGCCGGGGATTCGCTTCAATGCTGGTGCCGGCGTAGGCACCGTGACTCGGCCGGGCTTGGTCCTGGGTGTCGGGGAACCGGCGATCAACCCGGTGCCACGCAAAATGATCAGCGATCACCTGACGCTGCTCGCCGCCGAGACCGGTTACGGCGGCGGCTTCGACGTCACGGTCAACGTCGAGGGCGGCGAAGCACTGGCGCTGAAAACCATGAACCCACGGCTGGGCATTCTCGGTGGATTATCGATCCTCGGCACCAGCGGCATCGTCCGGCCGTTTTCCTGTGCGGCTTACATCGCTTCGATTCATCAAGGCATCGACGTGGCGAAAACCAACGGTTATCTGCACATCGCCGCGTGCACCGGCAACGCCAGCGAAGACACCATGCGCCGGGTCTACGATCTGCCGGAAATCGCCCTGATCGAAATGGGCGATTTTGTCGGTGCAGTGCTCAAGCATCTGCGCAAAGTGCCTGTGGATAAACTCAGCCTGTGCGGCGGCTTCGGCAAGATCAGCAAACTGGCCGCCGGGCACATGGATCTGCACTCGCGGCATTCGAGTATCGACTTGCCGCAACTGGCGGAGTGGGCCGCTGCGATTGGCGCCGATGAGGCGTTGCAGCAAAGCATTCGCGGGGCCAATACCAGTCAGCAGGCGTTGGCGATGGCCAGTGCGGCGGGGATCGCCCTCGGTGATGAGGTGTGTCGTCACGCCCTGAAGTTTGCTCGCAGCGTGGTGCCCGCGCAGGTGCAGGTCGAGGTGTTTGCGATCGATCGTCAGGGCGGGATTGTCGGGCATGCCGGAGGTTTTGCATGAAGCGGATTTTGCTGCTCGGCGGCGTCACGGAAGCGCTGGCGATTGCTCGCACGCTGGGGCCGCAACATGTCTACAGCCTCGCCGGCGTTGGCCGGGTGCCAACTGATCTGACTTGTCAGGTGCGCGTTGGTGGCTACGGGGGCGCTGAAGGTCTGGGGCAATTCATTCGTGACGAAGGCATCGATCTGCTGCTCGACGCCACGCATCCCTATGCCGCACAGATCAGCCAGAACGCCGCGACCGCCGCGCGACTGGCCGACATCCCCTGCTGGGCTTTGCGCCGTCCGGCATGGCAACCGCAGCCCGGTGATGACTGGCGCGAAGTCAGCGACTGGGCCGAGTTGATCACTGCCCTCAAACCCTTTCGTCGCCCCTTGTTCACCCTCGGCCGCGAACCGCTGCAACACCTCGATGAAATCCCCGCCGACCAGTTCTGGACCCTGCGCGCCCTCGACGTCTACCCGGGCAATGAACGCTGCGAAGTGATCGGTGCGCGGGGGCCGTTTCTGCTTGAGGATGAGCGCGCACTGTTCGAGCGGCGGCAGATCGATGTGCTGATCAGCAAGAACAGCGGCAGCGCCGCGACCGAGCCGAAGCTGGAAGTGGCGCGTGAGCGTGGGGTGCCGGTGCTGGTGTTGAAGCGGCCGGGGTTGCCGGGGGTTGATCGGGAGTTTGCCTCGGTCGACGAAATTCTCGCTGCCCTCGCGACCTTTAACCGTATCTGAAAATAAGCACAGATATCACGGCCGCCTGCGCCGGCAAGTCGAATCGTCGCACCGCCGCTCCCACTGGGTTCGCGGGGTAAACAGGCTATGTGGTTACCACCGACCAGTGTGGGAGCGAGCCTGCTCGCGAAGACGTCGGCAAAGTCTGCACATCATTGCCTGACCCACCGCTTTCGCGAGCAGGCTCGCTCCCACAATGTCACGGGCTCGGCCGGATATCTGACGTTAATCCTACAAACGCGCCGGACACTGCCCACAACAACTTAACGAATCACTGACTATCGGCAGCCAGCGTCCACCTCTACGCTCAACGTCTTTGATTCCGAGGGCTTACACATCCAATGTCAGAAAAATTCTCCCGTTTCGACGTCAAGGATTACCTAAAAACACCTGTCGATCTTAGCGAATACATCAAGGGCTGTGAGATCGAAGACTCAGGCGATGGGCAGCTCAACCGAGTAGCACTTCGAGACGTCAAGCAGACCATTCGTGCACGAATAGAAAGCGACTCGAATTTCGCCCAGGCAATGCGAATCGAAGCCGCTACACTCATTTATAACGGCGAAATCGAGCTGGGGCGCAGGCTTCTCAAGCTCTTGCAGGAAGCGCTGCGACACCAAACCGCACGACGCTTTTTTACTTATCGGCCCTGATCAGGCTAAATAGCCGCGCCTGATCGCCCACCCAATGGATCTGTCCCATGAACCGACACCGGCTAGCAATTGCCTGGATCGCCTGCTTTGCAGTGCTGTTCAACATGCTCGCCATGCCGATGACCGGGGCGATGGCGCAGGCGGCCAATTCACCGGCCGAACAATTGCTCTGGAGCAGTTTCTGCACCGGCAGCGGGACGAAGATGGTGGCGATCGACATCGGCGCCACCGATCAGAAAGCTCCGCTCGAAGACACGCATTCGAACATGCAGCATTGCTGGTGTTGCTCAGGCTCGGCGCCACTGGTGGCGCTGCCGGGGCATTCGCCGCAGCTGTATTTCGCCCGTTACGAAAGTAATCGCAGCGTGGCGCCCGCCTTGCTGCAAACACCCACGCCGCGCCAGCAATGGCCGAGTCTCAATCCCCGCGCCTCCCCTCTGGTTTGATTTGTTCGCGCAATTGACCTGCGTTTCAAATCGTTCTGGAGAACTGCCATGTTGAACAAACTCATCGTCGTCGCTGCGCTGCTGTTGCCGGCGTGCTTTGCCCATGCTCACGAATACAAGGCCGGTGAGCTGGAAATCGCCCATCCGTGGTCGCAAGAGCTGCCGCCGAATGCGCCGACGGTCGCCGCCTATTTCATCATTCACAACGCCGGCAAGACGGACGATCGCCTGCTCAGCGTCGACTCGCCCATTGCCCCCGAAGCGCAACTGCACGAGCACGTCATGCAGGGCGATCTGATGAAGATGCAGCAAGTGCCGAGTGTGGAAATCCCGGCCGGCGGCAACGTGACATTCGCGCCGATGGCCTGGCACGTGATGCTGCTCAACCCGACCGATCGCAGCCTGCTCAGCGATGGCAAACGCTTCCCGCTGACGCTGCATTTCGAGAAGGCCGGTGACGTCACCGTCGAAGTCTCGGTGCAGAAGAAACCACCGGAAACCACGCAGACCCACGCGCACGCCCAGTAAGTCTTCCGGCAGACTCCGCCCATGCGCCCGCTGAGCGCCAGGCCCTCCCGGCAACGCCGTCAGACTCAACACCTGACCCGCGGCAGCTGGATCGCCCTGTTCGCCATGTTGATGATCTTCATCGGCCCACTGATTTCTCAGTCGATGCCGATGGATCAGCACACCTCGACATCGATACCGATGCCGATGAGCATGGACATGTCGATGGACATGCCGGGCATGGATCACAGCGGCCACGACGCCAAGCCCTCAGCCGAACACTGCCCGCCACAATCCTCGCACCACGTGCTGTGGGAAAAGTGCGGCTATTGCAGCCTGCTGTTCAATTGCCCGGCACTGACCGGCGGCGGCGATTTCGTCGCCTTCAATATTCCGCCGCTGAACACCTTCAGCCCGCCCTCGCCACGCCTGGGTCATGCCCGGCAGACCTTCTTCCCCGGCGCCCGCAGCCGCGCCCCGCCCGTCGCCACGTAAACACGCACCTTTGATTGCACACGGTTGAGAAGACAGCTTCAGGCTGCCGGCCGTGTCGTTTACGACTGTTTGATGGAAATTGTCATGTCCAGGTTTACTGCTGTTCCACGCTTGGGTTCTGCCCCGGCGTCCTTCGCTCTGAACGAATCGCGGGTTCGTTTCAGGCACGCTACCGCCGTCCTTTGCGGCGTCCTGCTGTCACCGCTGGTACTGGCCGATGATCACGCCGGCCACAACGAAGAACTCAGTCCAACGGTGATCACCGCAATTGCGCCGAGCTCGCCACTGACCATCGTCACCAATCCAAAAGATCCGCGCCAACCGGTGCCGGCCAGTGACGGCGGTGATTATTTGAAGACCATTCCGGGCTTTGCGCTGGTTCGCAATGGCGGCACCAACGGCGATCCGGTACTGCGCGGCATGTTCGGCTCGCGTCTGAATATACTCACCAACGGCAGCATGATGCTTGGTGCCTGCCCGGGGCGGATGGACGCGCCGACCTCGTACATCTCGCCGGAAACCTACGACAAACTCACCGTGATCAAAGGCCCGCAAACCGTGCTTTACGGTCCGGGCGCATCAGCGGGCACGGTGCTGTTTGATCGCGAGCCGGAAAGCTTCGGCGAACTCGGTACCCGCGTGAACGCGAGCATTCTGGCCGGCTCCCACGGCCGCTTCGACAAGGTCGTCGACGCCGCTGCCGGTGGCCCGTTGGGTTACGTGCGCGTGATCGGCAACACCGCGCATTCCGACGATTACCGCGACGGCAACAACGACATCGTCGCCTCACGCTACGACAAGTGGAACGGCGACGTCGCGGTCGGCTGGACGCCGGACGCCGACACCCTGATCGAACTCACCGCCGGTAAGGGCGATGGTGAAGCACGCTACGCCGGGCGCGGCATGGACGGTTCGCAGTTCCTGCGTGAAAGCCTCGGCCTGCGTTTCGAGAAATCCAACATCACCGACGTGCTGGAGAAACTCGAAGCGCAGGTCTACTACAACTACGCCGACCACGTGATGGACAACTACACCCTGCGCACGCCGTCCGGCACCGGCATGATGGCGGGACCAATGGCGTCCAACGTCGACCGCCGCACCCTTGGCGCGCGAATCAAAGCCACCTGGCGCTGGGCCGATATTCAACTGATCACCGGCCTCGACGCGCAGACCAATGAACACCGCCAACGCAGCGGCATGGGCATCGACACCTACAAGAATCAGCCGTACAGCAAGGACGCCGACTTCCATAACTACGGCGTGTTTGGCGAAATGACCTGGTACGCCGCCGACCGTGATCGCCTGATCACTGGCGCCCGCGCCGACCGCGCTTCGGCCAAGGATTATCGGCAAACCACCGGTTCCGGAATGATGTCCCGCCCCAACCCGACCGCCGACGATAGCCGTGCCGACATCCTGCCCAGCGGTTTCATCCGCTACGAGCATGACCTGGCCGACAGCCCGACCACGCTCTATGCAGGCCTCGGCCATGCACAACGCTTCCCGGATTACTGGGAGCTGTTTTCGCCCAAGTCCGGCCCGGCCGGATCGCTCAATGCGTTCGATTCGATCAAACCGGAAAAGACCACCCAGTTCGATTTTGGCGTGAACTACAAGAGTGCTGAACTCGAAGCCTGGGCCTCGGGTTACATCGGCGTGGTACGCGATTACATCCTCTTCGACTACACCCCGGGAATGATGGGCATGAGCACCTCGCGCGCCGAGAACATCGACGCGCGAATCATGGGCGGTGAACTCGGTGCCGCGTACAGACTCACCGACCACTGGAAAGCCGATGCGACCCTGGCCTACGCCTGGGGCAAGAACAGCAGCGACGGCACGGCCCTGCCGCAAATGCCGCCACTGGATGCACGCTTCGGTCTGACCTATACCGAAGACAACTGGAGCGCTGGCGCACTGTGGAGGGTGGTTGCCGCGCAAAACCGCATCGACCAGAACAAGGGCAACGTGGTCGGCAAGGATTACGACAAGAGTTCGGGCTTCGGCGTGTTCTCACTCAACGGTGCCTATCGGATCAACAAACACTGGAAGGTCAGCAGCGGCGTCGACAACCTGTTCAGCAAGGCTTACGCCGAACACCTGAACCTGGCGGGCAACGCCGGATTCGGCTACCCGGCCAACGACCCGCAAGCGATCAATGAACCGGGGCGCACGCTCTGGACCAAGGTCGACATGAGTTTCTAACAAGAAAAGTCAAAAGATCGCAGCCCGCATGTACCCCTGTAGGAGCTGCCGAAGGCTGCGATCTCTTGATCTAAAAAATTCGCCCAGCGGAGCACACGTGATGAAACAGCCCAAACCGAATTTCTACAACCTGGCCTGGCGTTGGCATTTTTACGCCGGTCTCTTCGTTGCCCCCTTCATGGTGATGCTGGCCCTGACCGGCATCATCTACCTGTTCAAACCGCAACTCGATTCACTGATGTACAGCAGCCTGCTCAACGTCCCTGTCGGCCATCACAGCGTCTCGGCTGATGACCTGTTGCAACGGGTAAAAAGCGCTTATCCACAAGGCCAGGTCAGCCAATACCTGCCGCCGGTCAACGCCGAACGCAGCGCACAGTTTGTGGTGAAGAATGCGGGACAGGAACTCAACATCTTCGTCGATCCGTACCACGGTGACATCCTCGGCGAGCAGGATGCCAAGCAAAATCTGCAAGCCATCGCCCGCGCCATCCACGGCGAACTGATGATCGGCACTGTCGGTGACCGCCTTATCGAAATGGCCGCCGGCTGGGGCGTGGTGCTGGTGGTGTCCGGCCTGTTCCTGTGGTGGCCGCGCGGCCAGGCTGCGGGCATTTTGTGGCCCCGGCTGAACAGTCGCGGTCGTGTGTTGTGGCGGGATCTGCACGCGGTCACCGGTTTCTGGGGCGCGACATTGCTGCTGGTGATGCTGCTCAGCGGCATGACCTGGACCGGTTTCTGGGGCAAGCAATATGCGCAAGTGTGGAACGTGTTCCCGGCGGCGATGTGGGACAACGTACCGACCTCCGACGTCGAAGCGCGCAGCCTCAACAGTGCCACCCGTCAGACCGTACCATGGGCGATGGAAAACACGCCGATGCCAATGTCCGGCGATCACGCCGAACACATGGCCCAAGACGGCGCCGATGCCGGCCCGGCGGAACCGACCATCAGCCTGCAAAACGTGCAGAACATAGCCACAGGACGCAACGTCGAACCTGGCTACAGCATCACCTTGCCGACCACCGCCACGGGCGTATTCACCATTGCCGTGTTCGCCGATGACCCGCGCAACGATGCGACCCTGCACGTCGATCAGTACACCGGCAAGGTCCTCGCCGACGTGCGTTTCGAGCAATACGGTGTCGTTGCTCGCGCTACGGAAATTGGCGTGATGCTCCACGAAGGCAAGATGTTCGGCACCTTCAACCAGATTGTCGTGCTGCTGATCTGCCTGATGATTCTGCTCAGTGCCGTCAGCGGCGTGGTGATCTGGTGGAAGCGCCGGCCACAGGGCAAGTTCGGCGTGCCGCCGCTGCGCCATGATCTGCCGAAGTGGAAAACCGGCGTGGTGATTATGCTCGCGTTGGCGGTGATTTTCCCGCTGGTGGGGGCTTCGCTGCTGGTGGTCTGGCTGCTGGATCGGCTGTTGCTGTCGCAATATTTTGCAGAAAAGACGGCCGCCTGACGCTGCTGGAAGGCGCGTTTTTTGAACGTTCATGTGGCGCGGAAGTTTGCCCCGACCCTGACAGACTTCCGCGCTGATGGTGTTACAGCTCGTCCCGGACCGGTCTATGAGTTGGTGCCGGTGCCTGCTGACGCGACGTTCGCCATTTGGTGCCGACTCGCCCCTCCTGGTTCCAGTAGTACGCGGCTTTCAGCACCCGCAGTTCAGCAATACCGGCCAGTTGTGAGATGAATTCACCCGGCGAAAGTCGCGTCTCCCACTGGCCGTTGACAAGCTCCACGGGGCGGGTCGACAGCAAACGGCGCTCCGCTTCGGAATAGAGGGGAGCGTATTTGATCAACGCGCCGTGCGGGGTCGAGTAATAGTGTGCGTGGATGTCGAATCCTTTGGACTTCAACGCAAATGTATGGGCAAACACCATCTCCGGCGAGGCGTAATTGGCGTAGACCTTTTCCGGGTCGGCGGCCATTGGCGTGTTCCCGGAGAAATACAGCTGGTGACTGGCGATCAATGCATAGCCATCGGGAAATTGCGGCGCTCTGTTTCTGGGGGTCGCTGCCTTCAAGGTGCGGAAGATGCGATCCATCGCTTCCAGAGATTCGCTTTCCGCCAGCGGCTCCAGCGCAACATAAGCGTTGGCTGTGGACTTGGCCAGAATCGCACTTTCATACACCGTTTTCTGTGCATAGGCGCTGCCGGCCCGAGACTGCGCATAACGGGCGGCATCGTCGGCATGGTGATAAATCGGCCCCAAAGGAAGCTCGGGCTGATTGGCCCAGTGTTCTTCAGGTGAGCGGTCTTTCATCCTCGGTTCCCAGTCAGCCCCCACATCGCCAACACGCGACCAGAAGGGGCTCGGGATCAGAACTTCAAGTTTGCCGACATGGGCCAACTGGCGGATGTAGCTCGCCAGCGAGAAGGTTGCCCGGGCAATTTTTTGCCAGAAATACTCAGCCCTCTTAGTAGATCCGAAGCGGTTTGGACGCGACTGGATCTGACCAGACTTGTCCAGCGGTGCGTCCGTATCGAAAGGCGACATCTCATAGCGCAGCAACGCGCCATCTGAACAGGAAAAATAGATCGGCTTATACCCCTGAGGTGAATAGACGGCTGTATGCGCCCGGCTCAAGTCCAGTGGTGAAAAAAAATGTCGATAATCTTCGTCTGTCAGGCCTGCGGGTTGATCGGGAGCGCGCAGATACAAGCCGTGAAGCGTGTGACGGTCAGGCAATGAACCCTGTGGAAAAATTTCGTCAATCGTCAGTTTGTCCTCTCTCACCTCTTGCGGGAGGCTCGCCACGTAGTGACCGCTGCGGGCGTTGGTCAGGAGGGCGCCAAAGCGCAACTCGCCGGTTCGCCCGGGTTGTTCATGAACGAAACGCGCAACGCCCAACGCTTGGGTGAACAGCGGACTGCAGGCAGGATTACTGACGGTTGGTGAATCGACAGATGCTTGCCGCATAGGGGCGAATGCCGTGATCGCTCCCGGATTGCCCCACAGTTTGCTCCCAACGACCACAGCCAATTTGCCACTCTTCACCAGGTCTTTCACCCAGTCTCGTGGCAGCAACCAGCCATCGTGAATTTTCTGTTTGATGAGCGAGGGCCGCATGCCCGTGAGCATATCCATGCCCAATTTCTTGAAAATTCCCGTCAGAAATTTATGCCCGATATTTGCCAGGAAACGGATGATTGCGCCATCAGGACAGAACAGATACTCCTCCAGACGCTGGATGTCCCACAGGAAAGCGGTGCAAACCACGTCCACCGAAAGCATGTTCCGGTACACCTGTTTATCGACTTCGCCCAGCAGAATGGGCAGCTCACGGGCAACCCTGGAGCGATACCGGCCAACGACAGTACAGCCCACCGGAAACGCTCCCTGACTGACACTGGCGTCTGGAAAGATGAAATCGATTTCGAAGTCTTCCTCCAGGATCGCAATCGGATCGGTGGCCACGAACAAGCCGTCCGGGCGTTTCAGGATCAACCCGCCGTATGCACGCTGGGTGCCGGAAGGAATCTTGCCCCGTGCTGCGATCGCTGCGTCATCGGCGCTCAGAAAAACCGCCCCCAGCGCCAATCGCTGAAGGTTTTTGCGGGGGTACCAGTATCGGTCGACCGTACCTTTACGATCCCAGCACAGACTGGTGCGCAACACACTCAGCTCACCGCTGTTGGCAACGACCCTGACAAAGTCGGTAGTCGACACCTTGCCGGAGGCCAGGTTGCTCTGAATGGCCTCCAGACCCATCAATGGCACATCGTTATCGAACAGCCGGGTGTCTTTGCGCGGTGTGTATTTAAGAAGGACTCCATCCCTGGGCGCGATGTAGGTCGTGATCGTTGCGCCGGTCTCGACTTGCGGATGTTTTTTTGCGTTGTAGACCGAAACAAAAAGATCCCGCGGTTCAATGAAGTTGTGCCCCAACCAGTTTTTTGAAACGCCTTTGGCGTGTTTGATTCGTGGGCGTGAGTAGAAATACGAATGCACGGCGAAAGACTCGGGGAAGCGATACCCCCCCGCAACGCCAGAAGCAGGGAACAGGCTACTCAGCGCAAAAAGTACATTCCGTTCCTTGTCCACCGGCACCAGTTCCGAGGCAATGTATTGCTGTTTGCCCTTTTGCTTGAGGATGAAACCAAACCAAATTTGATCATCGTCGTGCGACGCGGTATCGCGCAGATAACAATCTTGCGCGGCGTCATCTGCGCTCGCGAATATCGCCCCAAAAGAAGTTCGCTGGGGGCGCGTTCGTTCCCATGAGTGAACGAGGATGAACGATTGCGACGTGATCCGCCCCCTTGGTCGCCAGTTGTTGTTGCTGACCACGACCTCCAGTTCCCCCGCCTGGGCCACCTTGGAAACCAGACGATCCGGCGGGGCTGACGCTGACCCAAGCGGTCCCGGTGACTCGGCAGTACCCAGCTGTTCAAGCAGCGCCGCCGCGCTTTGCGTGTCAGGTTTGAAAACGATCAGGCTGTCATGCGCCCCTGAAAGGTACGCTGTCATTTGCTCATTGAGCAGAAATCGCAGTTGCGGCGCATTGAACATCAGCAAACTGGTGATGGCCTGGGCTCGTTGCCAGCCATGGTTGGCGACAACTTGCACATCGAGCATCGACAGTGCCACATGGGAATAGAAGAAACTGTGCAAGGTGTGCTGCGGCGCAAAGATCGCCTTGCCCTCTGCGTCCTGCGGATACAGCAGACGGTTGTCCAGAGATTCTGCGGTGATTGCCAGCGGCTCGCTCACCACAAAGCGGCCATCGTCGCGCTTGAAAATACAACTGCCGTAGCCGCGATCCCGACGTGTGCCAACGCGCTCATGGGCGTAACGAGCGGCGTCATCCGCCGACATAAATGCGCCACTCAAGGCCGGACCGGTAGCCGCCCGAACGTGCGGAAAAACTGCTGTCATTGAAATCATCCCTGTTTCAGTTCTAGAGGTACGTCGACCCCGTAGCCTGCCCGTGCCGCGAGCCTCAGTGGCGGTACATAGTTATCGTTTTCGCGATCCCTGCGCTCGCTAGCCCCATACAAGTGCAACGACGTGCCCGCGACCGCTCAGAGTGCCCGACACTGGTGCAGGACGCGTTACGTAGGCCACCCGCCAGTGCTTCAGACCGGGCCTCGCCCGCCTTAGGCACAGCCCTTGCTAAAGCCCCTTCAGTCGTCCGCATCTGCCAACCAAAAAAACTTCAAATGTTCATGGAGATCGCACAATGAAGCGTCGCAGTTTGATCAAGGCTTTCACACTCACGGCATCCATTGCCGCGATGGGCATGACCTGGACTGTCCAGGCCGCCGAGACCATCAAGGTCGGGATTCTGCATTCGTTGTCCGGCACCATGGCGATCTCCGAAACGTCGCTCAAAGACATGGCGCTGATGACCATCGACGAGATCAACGCCAAGGGCGGCGTCAACGGCAAGATGCTTGAGCCGGTGGTGGTCGACCCGGCGTCGAACTGGCCGCTGTTCGCTGAAAAGGGCCGGCAGTTGCTGACTCAGGACAAGGTTGCCGTGGTGTTCGGCTGCTGGACGTCGGTGTCGCGTAAATCGGTGCTGCCGGTGTTCGAAGAGCTCAACGGTCTGCTGTTCTACCCGGTGCAATACGAAGGCGAAGAGATGTCGCCAAACGTTTTCTACACCGGTGCCGCGCCGAACCAGCAAGCGATCCCGGCGGTTGAATACTTGATGAGCGAAGAAGGCGGCAGCGCCAAGCGCTACTTCCTGCTCGGCACCGACTACGTCTACCCGCGCACCACCAACAAGATCCTGCGCTCGTTCCTGCACTCCAAAGGCGTGGCCGACAAGGACATCGAAGAGGTCTACACGCCGTTCGGTCACAGCGACTATCAAACCATCGTCGCCAACATCAAGAAGTTCTCTGCTGGCGGTAAAACAGCGGTGATCTCGACCGTTAACGGCGACTCCAACGTGCCGTTCTACAAAGAGCTGGCCAACCAGGGCCTGAAGGCGACCGACGTACCGGTCGTGGCGTTCTCGGTCGGCGAAGAAGAATTGCGCGGGATCGACACCAAACCGCTGGTGGGCAACCTCGCGGCGTGGAACTACTTCGAATCCGTCGAGAACCCGGTGAACAAGAAATTCGTCGCTGACTGGAAGGCCTACGCGAAGAAACACAACTTGCCGGGCGCCGACAAAGCGGTGACCAACGACCCGATGGAAGCCACTTACGTCGGCATCCACATGTGGGCGCAAGCGGCTGAGAAAGCCAAGTCCACCGATGTCGACAAAGTCCGCGAAGCCCTCGCCGGCCAGACCTTTGCCGCGCCGTCCGGCTACACCCTGACCATGGACAAGACCAATCACCACCTGCACAAACCGGTGATGATCGGCGAGATTCAGGCGGACGGTCAGTTCAACGTCGTGTGGCAGACCGAAGGTCCGGTCCGTGCGCAACCGTGGAGCCCGTTCATTCAGGGCAACGACAAGAAGCCCGATTATGCGGTGAAGAGCAACTGAGGCGGATTCAGTTTTTGAGGTGGGCTTTAGATTTCCCCCTCATCGGAACGCCGCCCGCCCAGCCCTCTCCCTCAGGGAGAGGGGAAAGGGAGCCGATCTTCATGTTTTTCAAAGCCTGAGTTCGGCTCGAATTCGCGGGTCGCAGCACATCGTCCAGACACCTCGGCCAGCCCCCTCTCCCTCCGGGAGTGGGGGAAGGGAGCAGATCTCTATGGCTTTCAGATCCTGAGTTCGACGCAGGAATGTCAGGTCGGTGTTGGATGACCTGACAACTCGGTCAGTCCCCTCTCCCTCTGGGAGAGGGTTAGGGTGAGGGGCGGATTCACAGCCGGACACCGCTCCATCGGCCACCGCAAGAAAGGAAACACCACTAATGCCCACTGCCATACACCGCTTTCTCATAGCCATCGCACTATTGCTGCCGATGCTGGCCCACGCCGGCGACGCCGAAGACTTCGTCGCGGCCAATCCTGTGCAGCAAGCCAAACTGCTGGAAACCTGGGCTGCGCAGCCCGACCCGGCACGTATCGAATTGATCAACGCCCTGCAACAAGGCGAACTGACCATCGACGGCCAAGCGAAAACCCTGCGCCTGAACAATCGCCTGCGGGGTCTGATCGACACCGCCATGGCCAGCCACCAATTGCTCGCCGCCGACGCCAAAATCCGTCTGAGCGCCGCGCAGCAATTGCAGAAAAGCGCGAAACCCGCGCAGCTGAAATTCCTCGACCAGCAACTCGTTGGCGAAAAAGATGAAAGCGTTCACGCCGCCCTGAGCCTGGCGCTGGCCAATCTGCAACTGGTCGACACTGACCCGGCGGTGCGCCTCGCCGCGGTGCGACTGCTCGGCGAAACCGGCGATCCACTCGCCCGTACGCGCCTCGAAGGTTTGCTCCAACCCGGCGTCGAAGCCGATGCCAACGTGCGCACCGCCGCCGAAACCAGCCTCGCCCAGGTCAAACGCAAACTGCTGATCGGCGAGATCCTCGGTCAGGCCTTCAGCGGCATGTCCCTCGGTTCGATTCTGCTGTTGGCGGCCCTCGGTCTGGCCATCACCTTCGGCCTGCTCGGGGTGATCAACATGGCCCACGGCGAGATGTTGATGCTCGGCGCCTACTCGACGTATGTGGTGCAGTTGATGTTCCAGCGCTATGCGCCACAAGCGATTGAGTTCTACCCGCTGATCGCGCTGCCGGTGGCGTTCTTTGTCACGGCCGCAATCGGCATGGCGCTGGAGCGCACGGTGATTCGTCACCTCTACGGCCGCCCGCTGGAAACCCTGCTCGCGACGTGGGGCATCAGCTTGATGTTGATCCAGCTGGTGCGTTTGTTGTTCGGCGCGCAGAACGTTGAAGTGGCCAACCCGGCGTGGCTGTCCGGCGGTATTCAAGTGCTGCCCAATCTTGTGCTGCCGTACAACCGCATCGTCATCATTGCTTTCGCCTTGTTCGTGGTGGTGCTGACCTGGCTGCTGCTGAACAAAACTCGCTTGGGCCTCAACGTTCGTGCCGTCACCCAGAACCGCAACATGGCCGCTTGCTGCGGTGTGCCGACCGGTCGTGTGGACATGCTCGCCTTCGGCCTCGGTTCGGGCATCGCCGGCCTCGGCGGTGTGGCGCTCAGCCAGATCGGCAACGTCGGCCCGGACCTCGGTCAGAGCTACATCATCGACTCGTTCCTGGTGGTGGTGCTCGGCGGCGTCGGGCAACTCGCCGGCAGCGTGCTCGCGGCATTCGGCCTGGGCATCGCCAACAAGATTCTCGAACCGCAGATCGGTGCGGTGCTCGGCAAGATCCTGATCCTCGCGCTGATCATTCTGTTTATTCAGAAACGTCCGCAAGGCCTCTTCGCACTGAAAGGACGGGTGATCGACTGATGAACCAGCCTCTGCTTGTTACCGCTACACAAAAGGCCGGGCCGAAAGTCACGATCGCCGTCGGCGCAGTGATCCTCGCCCTGCTGATCGCCCTGCCGCTGCTGTCACTGCTGCCAGCGGACAATGCCCTGTCGGTCTCGGCGTACACACTGACGCTGGTTGGCAAAATCCTCTGCTACGCCATCGTCGCCCTGGCGCTGGATCTGGTCTGGGGTTACGCCGGTCTGCTGTCGCTGGGCCACGGGCTGTTCTTCGCCCTCGGCGGTTATGCGATGGGCATGTACCTGATGCGTCAGGCTGCCGGCGATGGTCTACCGGCGTTCATGACCTTCCTGTCGTGGAGCGAATTGCCGTGGTACTGGACCGGCACCAGCAGCTTTGTCTGGGCCATGTGTCTGGTGGTCTTGGCGCCGGGGTTGCTGGCGCTGGTGTTCGGTTTCTTCGCCTTCCGTTCGCGGATCAAAGGCGTGTATTTCTCGATCATGACCCAGGCCCTGACCTTCGCCGGCATGCTCCTGTTTTTCCGCAACGAGACCGGGTTTGGCGGCAATAACGGCTTCACCAATTTCCGTACGATTCTCGGTTTCGGCATCACTGAACCGGGCACCCGCGCGGTGCTGTTTCTGGCCACGGTGTTGTTGCTGGTGGCGAGCCTGTTCATCGGCTGGCGCTTGGCGCAGAGCAAGTTTGGCCGCGTGCTGACCGCGTTGCGTGATGCGGAAAACCGCTTGATGTTCTGCGGCTACGACCCGCGCGGTTTCAAGTTATTCGTGTGGGTGTTGAGCGCGGTGTTGTGTGGTCTGGCCGGCGCGTTGTATGTGCCGCAAGTCGGGATCATCAACCCGAGCGAAATGTCGCCGACCAATTCGATTGAAGCGGCGGTCTGGGTGGCCCTTGGCGGGCGCGGCACACTGATCGGCCCGTTGCTCGGCGCCGGTGTGGTCAACGGCATGAAGAGCTGGTTCACCGTGGCCTTCCCCGAATACTGGCTGTTCTTCCTCGGCGCGCTGTTCATCGTCGTGACGCTGTACCTGCCCAAAGGCGTGATCGGTCTGCTGAAGAAACGAGGTGAACAATGAGAGTCACGGCGAGCGCTGAATTCATGCTGGAACCGGCCTTCTTTCCTGTCGAGCCGAACAAGGACGCCGGCACCAGCCGCGACTCGATCGGCCTCGGCCAACGCGTCGGCCCGGGTCTCGATACCCGTCACGGCACGATCCTCACACTGGAAGACATCAGCGTCAGCTTCGATGGCTTTCGCGCGCTGAACAATCTCAATCTGTACATCGGCGTCGGCGAGTTGCGCTGCATCATCGGCCCCAACGGTGCGGGCAAAACCACGTTGATGGACGTGATCACCGGCAAGACTCGCCCGAGTCACGGCAAGGCGTGGTTCGGCGAAACGCTGGATCTGACGCAAATGAGCGAAGTGCAAATCGCTCAGGCCGGCATCGGTCGCAAGTTTCAAAAGCCGACTGTGTTCGAGGCTTTGAGCGTGTTTGAAAACCTCGAACTGGCGCAAAAGACCGACAAGTCGGTGTGGGCCAGTTTGCGCGCGCGGCTGAGTGGCGAGCAGAAGGATCGGATCAGCGAAGTACTCGAAACGATTCGCCTGACCACCTCGGTCAATCGTCAGGCCGGGTTGCTCTCTCACGGTCAGAAGCAGTTTCTCGAGATCGGCATGTTGCTCATGCAGGACCCGCAATTGCTGTTGCTCGATGAACCGGTGGCGGGCATGACCGATGCGGAAACCGAGTTCACCGCAGAACTGTTCAAGAGCCTGGCGGGCAAGCATTCGCTGATGGTAGTGGAGCATGACATGGGGTTTGTTGGCTCGATTGCCGACCATGTGACCGTGTTGCACCAGGGCAGCGTGCTGGCCGAAGGCTCGCTTGAGCAGGTGCAGGAAAACGAGCGCGTGATCGAGGTCTACCTCGGCCGGTGAAGACCTGGATCGTTCCCACGCTCTGCGTGGGAATACCGCCATGGACGCTCTGCGTCCGCCGTCATGTGACGCAGAGCGTCACGGGATGCGTTCCCACGCAGAGCGTGGGAACGATCATCGAGGGAGATTTTGGAAATGCTGCAAGTCGACAAGCTGCACCAGTACTACGGCGGTAGCCACATCCTGCGTGGCCTGTCTTTCGACGTGAAGGTCGGCGAAGTCACCTGCCTGCTCGGACGTAACGGTGTGGGAAAAACCACTCTGCTCAAATGCCTGATGGGCCTGTTGCCGGCCAAAGAAGGCACGGTGAACTGGGAAGGCAAACCGATCACCACGTTCAAGCCGCATCAGCGGGTTCACGCCGGGATCGCCTATGTGCCGCAGGGCCGCGAGATCTTCGGACGCCTGACCGTGGAAGAGAATCTGTTGATGGGCCTGTCGCGTTTTCCCGGCAGCGAAGCCAAAGAAGTCCCAGGTTTCATTTATGAATTGTTCCCGGTGCTGCTACAAATGAAGCAGCGTCGCGGCGGCGATCTGTCTGGCGGTCAGCAACAGCAGTTGGCGATTGGCCGCGCATTGGCCAGCCGCCCCCGTTTGCTGATCCTTGATGAACCCACCGAAGGCATTCAACCCTCGGTGATCAAGGAGATCGGCGCGGTGATCAAGAAACTCGCGGAACGTGGTGACATGGCGATTCTGCTGGTCGAGCAGTTCTACGATTTCGCCGCGGAACTGGCCGATCAATACCTGGTGATGTCGCGGGGCGAGATCGTGCAACAGGGGCGCGGTGAAAATATGGAGGCCGAGGGTGTACGCGGGCTGGTAACGATCTAGTACAACGAACTAATCTGTAGCCTCCTAACGATAATTACACACCATGAATTCGACTGTTGCACCTGCCCTGTTTACCCCCAGCTGGCACGCCGAGCTGGAACTCGCTTACGCCCGTTTCGGCGACTGCACGCGCCCGGTCATGCGCCGCCACCTCGGCCCGCTGCGGGTGCAAAAGCACCTGTACGCCGAAGGCCCCGAGGTCTGCCAGCACATCATCGTCCACCCACCGGGCGGGATTGCCGGCGGTGATCGGCTGGACATCAGCGCCCGCGTCGAACAACACGCCTGGGCGCAGATCACCAGCCCAGGCGCGGCCAAGTGGTATCGCGCCGGTGGACCGGCTTATCAGAAACTTGACTTGAAAGTGGCTGCCGGAGCGACCCTGGAATGGCTGCCGCAGGAGACCATCGTCTACAGCGCCGCGCAGGCTGAGCTGACCACTTCGATTGAACTTGAGGGTGATGCGCGGCTGTTCTACTGGGACGTGGTGGCGTTGGGTCGCCCGGCCAGTGGCGAACGTTTTGACCGTGGGCATTTTCAGGCGCATTTGGATATTCGCCGTGATGGTCGATTGCTCTGGCATGAACGTCAGCGCATTGTCGGTGGTGACGGTTTGCTTGATTCGCCGATTGGGATGGATGGCAATCCGGTGTTTGCGACGTTGTTGGTGACCGGTGAGATTGAGGCTGAGTTGCTGGAGCGTTGTCGTTCGCTGGGCCATGACGTGCGCGGGGATTTGACCCAGTTGCCGGGGTTGTTGGTCGCCCGTTGTCTGGCGTCGGAAGCACTGCTCGCCCGCGCATGGCTTATCGATTTATGGCGCTTGCTCAGACCGGCGCTGCTCGGTCGCGCGGCGGTATCTCCGAGAATATGGAGCACCTGAAAGCGACCCTCACCCCCCGCCCTCTCCCGGAGGGAGAGGGAGCCTGACCGAGTCGCTTGAAATGAATTTAACTGCCTGAACGAATACTGCTGATTGAACCGGCCATTGAAAACAGCCGAGATCAGTCCCCTCTCTCTCGAAAGAGAGAGCCTGACCGAGTCGCTTGAAGTGAATTTAACTGCCTGAACGAATACCGCTGACTGAACCGGCCATTGAAAACAACCGAGATCAGTCCCCTCTCCCTCGGGAGAGGGCTAGGGTGAGGGGCTGTTCCAACTGGCACCCCTCGCCCGCAAGAACCTCACAAAACTGCCCTGACGGAACCCCACAATGGACCTGACCCCACGCGAAAAAGACAAGCTGCTGATCTTCACCGCCGGCCTCGTCGCCGAGCGGCGGTTGGCACGCGGTGTGAAACTCAATTACCCGGAAGCCATGGCCTACATCTCCGCAGCCCTGCTCGAAGGCGCCCGTGACGGCCAGACGGTGGCCGAGCTGATGCACTTCGGCACCACCCTGCTCAGCCGCGAACAAGTGATGGAAGGCATCGCGGAAATGATCCCGGAGATTCAGGTCGAAGCGACGTTCCCCGACGGCACCAAACTGGTCACCGTCCACCAACCGATCGTTTGAGGCCGCGCCATGACCTACTCCATTCGCGATGCCCTGCATGCCGATCTGCCGGCGATCCGCGATATCTACAACGATGCCGTGCTCAACACCACGGCGATCTGGAATGAACAAGCCGTCGACCTCGGCAACCGTCAGGCGTGGTTCAGCGCGCGTCAGGCCCAGGCCTATCCGATTCTGGTGATCGTTGACGGCGACAACACTGTGCTCGGCTACGCTTCGTTTGGTGACTGGCGGCCGTTCGATGGCTTTCGCCACACCGTCGAGCACTCGGTGTATGTGCGCAGCGACCAACGCGGCAACGGCCTCGGCCCGAAACTGATGGCTGCGCTGATCGAACGGGCAAGGACCTGCGACAAGCACGTGATGGTCGCCGCCATCGAAAGCGGCAACGCTGCTTCGATTCGTCTGCACGAACGCGCCGGTTTCATCACCACCGGGCAAATGCCGCAAGTCGGCACCAAGTTCGGCCGCTGGCTGGACCTGACCTTCATGCAACTGACCCTCACCCCTGGCGCGGAGCCGCCTGAAGCCATCAAGGAGTGACACCGATGAACGCCGCCCAACTGCGCCGCGTCAATGCTGAAAGTTTTGCCCACTACCGTCAGGGCCTGATCGATTTGCTGCTCGATGCCGTGGGTTACGGCGCCAGTGTCGGCTTCATGGCCGATCTCGATGCGGCGCAGGCTCACGCCTATTTCGATGACGTCCAGGACAATGTGAACAAGGGCAGCGTGCTGCTCTGGGTGGTGGTCAAGGACGAGCAGGTGTTGGCCAGCGTGCAATTGGGGTTGTGCCAGAAAGCCAACGGCCTGAATCGTGCCGAAGTGCAAAAACTGCTGGTGCGCGAACACGCCCGTCGCCGTGGCCTCGGTCAGCAATTGATGAGCGCGCTGGAGCTGGAGGCCCGCCATCACAAGCGCGGCATGCTTTACCTCGACACCGAAGCGGGTTCGCCGGCTGAAGATTTCTATAAAGCGTTGGGTTACAGCCGTGCCGGCGAAATTCCTGATTACGCCTGCGACCCGAACGGCACGTATCGCCCGACCGCCCTCTATTACAAGATTCTGCAAGGAGCCCAGTGATGATTCCTGGCGAGTACCAGATCCAGCCCGGCGACATCGAACTCAACGTCGGCCGCCGCACCATCAGCCTGAAAGTCGCCAACAGCGGCGACCGGCCGATTCAGGTCGGTTCGCACTATCACTTTTTTGAAACCAACGACGCGCTGACTTTTGATCGCGCAGCGAGCCGTGGCATGCGCCTGAATATTCCGGCGGGCACGGCGGTGCGTTTTGAACCGGGGCAGAGCCGTGAGGTTGAGCTGGTCGATTACGCCGGGCATCGGCGGGTGTTCGGCTTTGCCGGACGGGTCATGGGTGACCTCTGACATCTGCGTGCACCGCTGCCCCTCACCCCAGCCCTCTCCCGAGGGAGAGGGAGCCGAATGGGGGCTTTTCCGATCCTGAGTTCGACTCGATATTTCAGGTCGATGTATGTCGAAAGAAACCCGCGATCAGTCCCCTCTCCCTCTGGGAGAGGGCTAGGGTGAGGGTCGATGGCTCACCACTATTTTCCTGAAGGACGCTGCATGAAAATTTCCAGACAAGCCTACGCCGACATGTTCGGCCCCACCGTCGGCGACAAGGTGCGCCTGGCCGACACCGAGCTGTGGATCGAGGTCGAAAAAGACTTCACCACCTACGGCGAAGAAGTCAAATTCGGTGGTGGCAAAGTCATCCGCGACGGCCAGGGCCAAAGCCAACTATTGGCCGCCGAAGTGGTCGACACGCTGATCACCAACGCGCTGATCATCGACCATTGGGGCATCGTCAAAGCCGACGTCGGCCTCAAGGACGGCCGCATCGCCGCCATCGGCAAGGCCGGCAACCCCGACGTGCAACCCAACGTCACCATCGCCATCGGCGCCGGTACCGAAGTGATTGCCGGCGAGGGCATGATCCTCACCGCCGGCGGCATCGACACGCACATTCACTTCATCTGCCCACAGCAGATCGAAGAAGCGCTGATGAGCGGCGTCACCACCATGATCGGCGGTGGCACGGGGCCTGCCACCGGCACCAACGCCACCACTTGCACCTCCGGGCCGTGGCACCTGGCGCGCATGCTCCAGGCGGCCGACGCGTTCCCGATGAACATCGGCCTCACCGGCAAGGGCAACGCCAGCCTGCCGGAGCCATTGATCGAACAGGTCAAGGCCGGCGCCATCGGCCTCAAGCTGCACGAAGACTGGGGCACCACGCCGGCGAGCATCGACAATTGCCTGAGCGTCGCTGATCAGTTCGACGTGCAGGTGGCGATCCATACCGACACCCTCAACGAATCCGGTTTCGTCGAAACCACCCTCGGCGCGTTCAAGGGCCGCACCATTCACACCTATCACACCGAAGGTGCCGGCGGCGGTCACGCGCCAGACATCATCAAGGCCTGCGGCTTTCCTAACGTGCTGCCAAGTTCGACCAACCCGACCCGGCCGTTCACGCGCAACACCATCGACGAACACCTCGACATGCTGATGGTCTGCCACCACCTCGACCCGAGCATTGCCGAAGACGTCGCCTTCGCCGAAAGTCGCATCCGCCGCGAAACGATTGCCGCCGAAGACATCCTCCACGACCTCGGCGCGTTCTCGATGATCAGCTCCGACAGCCAGGCCATGGGTCGTGTCGGCGAAGTCATCACGCGCACCTGGCAGACCGCCGACAAGATGAAAAAACAGCGCGGCCCACTGCCGCAGGACGGCGAAGGCAACGACAATTTCCGCGCCAAGCGCTACATCGCCAAATACACCATCAACCCGGCGATCACCCACGGCATCAGCCATGAAGTCGGTTCGATCGAAGTCGGCAAGTGGGCGGATCTGGTGCTCTGGCGTCCGGCGTTTTTCGGCGTGAAACCGACACTGATCCTCAAGGGTGGCGCGATTGCCGCGAGTCTGATGGGCGACGCCAACGCGTCGATCCCGACCCCGCAACCGGTGCACTACCGCCCGATGTTCGCCAGTTACGGTGGCTCGTTGCACGCCACCAGCCTGACCTTCATCAGCCAGGCGGCGCAGGAGGCCGGGTTGCCGGAAGCGTTGGGGTTGAAGAAGAAAATCGGCGTGGTGAAGGGATGCCGGGATGTGCAGAAAACCGATCTGATTCACAACGACTATCTGCCGAACATCGATGTTGATCCGCAGACGTATCAGGTCAAGGCTGATGGTGTGCTGCTGTGGTGTGAGCCGGCGGAAACATTGCCCATGGCACAGCGGTACTTTTTGTTCTAACCAAAAAAGGCCCTTCGAGACCCGCGAGTACAAGGGCCTGCGTATACCGATCCCTGTAGGAGCTGCCGAAGGCTGCGATCTTTTGATCTTGTTTTTTAAGATCAACATCAAAAGATCGCAGCCTTCGGCAGCTCCTACATGGGTTATTCGATTACCAAGCGTGCCAGGCGTTGTTTGAGCATACGGTTCTCGGCACGCAACTCACGCACCTCCTCCAGCAGATCCAGCGCCAGCGCAACCCCTTCCCACTCCAGCTCCAGATCCCGGCGCAACTTCGCCGCACGCTTGGCCAGGGCCAATTCGTAATCGGTGAAGCGCCATTCCCGGGGCTGTGCGCCCTGAGGTTCGAGGATGCCGTGTTCGACGATTTCGATCACGTAGACGTCCGACAAATCGGCCGCCTCACAGAATTCTGCCAGGTCCAGTTGAACGATCAGGGGGCTGCTCATGATGGGCTACTCCGTCGTCGGTTTCAGAAGTTCTCTCGCGGATTGAAAGCGGCTTTCTTCGCCAGTTCCTGCCACAGCGCCTTTACCTCGTCGTCGGCCGCTTTCGGCATCACCGCTTTGAGCTGCACAAACAAGTAACCGCGCTCACCAGCCTTGTTTTTCAAGCCATGCCCCTTGGCGCGCATGCGCTGGCCATTCTGGCTACCGGCCGGCACCTTGAGGTTGATCTTGCCGGTCAGGGTCGGCACGGCTACTTCCGTGCCCAATGCCAATTCCCAAGGCGCCAGCGGCAAGGTGATGATGAGGTTTTCACCTTCGACATCGAATTTCGGGTGCGGCGCAAAACGAATGGTCAGGTACAGATCGCCATTCGCCCCGCCACCGATGCCCGGCGCGCCCTGGCCTTTGAGGCGAATGCGCTCGCCGTCGGTCACGCCCGCCGGGATCTTCACGTTCAGGCTCTTGCTGGTGTTGCTGACGTGCTGGCCGTTGGCGTTGTATTGCGGCACCTGGAAGGTGACTTTCTTCGATTCGTTAGCGAGCGTCTCCTCGAGGAAGATCGGCAGTTCCATTTCCACGTCTTGCCCTCGGCGCCCTGCACTGCGTTGTTGCCGACCTTCGCCGCCACCGAAACCGGGGCCGCGATTGCCGAAGATCGAACTGAAGAAGTCCGAGAAGTCGCCGGTGTCGCCACCGCCACCGCCAAAGCCGCCTCGGCTCTGCCAGCCCGGTGGCCCCTGGAACGGCTGACCGTGCTGGCCATAGCGGCGCAGCTCGTCGTACTCGGCGCGTTTGTCGGCGCTTTTCAGCGCTTCATAGGCTTCCGAGGCGTCTTTGAATTTGGCCTCGGCGTCCTTTTCCTTGCTGACATCGGGGTGGTATTTGCGCGCCAGCTTGCGATAGGCAGCCTTGATTGCCTTGTCGTCTGCTGTCGGCTCCACGCCGAGTATCTTGTAATAGTCTTTGAAGTCCATTGAAGGAATCACCATCCGTTATCGATTTCGCGCCGATGCCAGCATGCGCCGATTCGCGCGTGCCAGGTTGACCGATCTCAAGGTTGTGACCGGGTGGCGCAGCAGAAGTTTATCGGCAGTGGACGGCGGTTCTTGCGACCGCCGGTGGTTCTGCCGGCCCATGCCAGCAAGTTTGGGGCAAAGCTGCGAGTTTCAAGCAGTTTAGTCGTGAAATAGCAGATGACCGGCCTTCGAATCTGGCGCGCACTGACATACACTGCGCGGCCGTTTTTTTGACCGGAACCGAAAGACATGAAAGACGCCTCTCCAGCCCGTGCCTGCGGTATCGACTTCGGCACGTCCAACTCCACCGTCGGCTGGCTGCGCCCCGGCATGGAAACGATGATCGCGCTGGAAGACGACAAGATCACCCTGCCGTCGGTGGTCTTCTTCAACATCGAGGAACGCCGCCCGGTTTACGGTCGTCTGGCGCTGCACGAGTACCTGGAAGGTTATGAAGGCCGGCTGATGCGCTCGTTGAAGAGCCTGCTCGGTTCCAAGCTGATCAAGCACGACACCAGCGTGCTCGGCACGGCGATGCCGTTCAAGGACTTGCTCGGCCTGTTCATCGGCCAGTTGAAGAGCCGTGCGGAAACCGCCGCCGGTCGGGAATTCGAACAAGTGGTGCTCGGCCGTCCGGTGTTCTTCGTCGATGACGATCCGCTGGCCGACCAGGAAGCCGAAGACACCCTGGTCGACGTGGCCAGGAAGATCGGTTTCAAGGAAGTCTCCTTCCAGTACGAGCCGATTGCAGCGGCCTTCGACTACGAGTCGACCATCGAGAAAGAAGAGCTGGTGCTGATCGTCGACATCGGCGGTGGTACCTCCGACTTCTCGCTGGTGCGCCTGTCGCCGGAGCGTCGCGGTTTCGATAACCGTCACGATGACATTCTCGCCACTGGCGGCGTGCACATCGGCGGCACCGACTTCGACAAACAGCTGAGCCTGCAAGGCCTGATGCCGCTGTTCGGCTACGGCAGCCGCATGAAGAGCGGCGCCTACATGCCGACCAGCCACCACATGAATCTGGCAACCTGGCACACCATCAACTCGGTGTACTCGCAGAAATCCAGCCTGGCGCTGGGCAGCATGCGCTACGACATCGAAGACACCGGCGGCATCGATCGCTTGTTCAAGTTGATCGAACAACGCGCCGGGCACTGGCTGGCGATGGAAGTGGAAGAAACCAAGATCCAGTTGACCCACACCGACAGCCGCCATGTGCCGCTGGATCGCATTGAACCCGGGCTGAGTGTTGAACTGACTCGCGCGCTGTTTGAATCGGCGATCGATGCGTTGCTGGAGCGAGTGCGTGGCAGTGTTACGCAGCTGTTGAACGATGCCGGTGTGGCGGTGGATCAGGTTGATACCGTGTTCTTCACCGGTGGTTCGAGCGGGATTCCGGCGCTGCGCAACAGCGTCTCGGCGATGCTGCCGAAGGCGCGGCATGTTGAAGGGAATATCTTTGGCAGCATTGGTAGCGGACTGGCGATTGAAGCCATGAAACGCTATGGCGCCATGGCCTGACCTGAAATCGGCGTCGCGCCATTCGCGAGCAGGCTCGCTCCCACACTGGATTGCATTTCAACTGAAGGAATGCGCTCAAAATGTGGGAGCGAGCCTGCTCGCGAAGAGACCCATTCAAGCGCTACAAGGCTTGGATCAAACCATCCCGCCCAGCTTCAACTCACTCTTCAGATACGCATAATAAATCGGCCCCGCCACCACCCCCGGCAAGCCGAATGCGGCCTCGAACACCAGCATCGCCAGCAGCAACTCCCACGACTTGGCACTGATCTGCCCGCCGACAATCCGCGCGTTGAGGAAGTACTCGAGCTTGTGGATAAAGATCAGATAACCCAGCGCGGCAATCGCCACCCAGATCGACAGTGACAGGCCGACGATGGTGATCAGCGTGTTCGACATCAGGTTGCCGATTACTGGCAGCAGGCCGAGCAGGAAGGTCAGCACAATCAGGGTTTTGGTCAGCGGCAGCTTGATGCCGAACATCGGCAGGATCACCGCGAGGAAGATCCCGGTGAAGAAGGTGTTGAGCAGGGAAATCTTGATCTGCGCGAAAACGATGTTGCGAAACGCCTGCACCAGCAGGTGCAAACGGTCGAACAGCGCGGCGGCCAGCGGTTTGCGTTTGGTCACGTCGGGGATGCGCTGCAAGGCGATAATTGCACCGAGGACCATGCCGATCAGCAGCGTCACGAACATGTGCGCCGCGTCCTTGCCGACCAGTTGCAGGTCGGACAGGTGCTTGCTCATCCACTCGCCGATCGCCACGCGAAATTCCGCAGCACTGGCCGGCAGATAAGCATCGATGAACGGCGGCAATTGCCCGCGCGCGCGGTCGACCACACCCATGAATTTATCGAGGGAAGCGCCGGGATTTTCTGCTTCGTGCAGGAGAAAACTGATCGCGCCGGCGAAGATCAGCGCCAGCACACTCACCACCAGCGTGCCGAGCAAGGCCACCGCCAGCCAACGCGCGCGGCGGCCTTCGATCAGCCGTTGCAACTGCGGGGTGAGCATATTGACCAGCTCATAGACCAACAGACCGGCCAACAGACTGGGCAACAAGCGCAGCGGCAGCACCAGCAGCAAACCGCCGAAAATGATGATGCAACTGACCCAGAACACTACATGACGCTCAGAAAACGTTGGCATACAGCCTCAAAACGAACCGCGTAAAAGGATTGGCAGTCTGCCAGCGTTCCGGGGTGAGCACTAGAAATATGCGGTGCTTCAGCCCCCCTCACCCTAGCCCTCTCCCAAAGGGAGAGGGAACCGATTGGGGGATGCTCTGGATATCCAGTGACCTGAACCGGCGACATGGAATCCATAATCAACCGGTTTTTTCAGGTCGACGAATGTCTTGAAACACCGCGGTCAGTTCCCTCTCCCTCTGGGAGAGGGTTAGGGTGAGGGCAAATCTCAAGCGGACGCGTCGACCAGGTACCCCACCGAATCCAGTTATTTTTTCTTCAGGCAATCACTCATAAACGCCTTGCGCGCATCGCCGGTCAGCGCCTTGGTTTTCGCATCGGCGTTGCAGGTGGTCATTTTCTGCTGCTGCGGGGTCAGGGCCTTGGCATCGTTGGCCGCTGGCGCTGCCTTGAGGCAGGTGCTCATGAAGGTTTTGCGCTCATCGCCTTTCAGGCTCTTGGCGGTCGCATCGGCATTGCAAGTGGTCATTTTGTTCTGTTGCGCCGTGGCGGCGAAACCCTGGGAACACAGGAGCAAACCAATCATCAACAACGGCACACGCAACATCTTCATGGAGTTTTCTCCTTGTCGCCGCACCGATGGGGGCGGCCTCTGCTGGAGTGTAGCCAAATCTTGTTACACCTTCCTGCCTTCGAGATGGCTACGGCGATACTGCTCCGGCGTACACCCCGCCTGCCGGGCGAACATGGCGATAAATGCCGAACCGCTGCTGTAACCGAGGTCGAAGGCAATTTCCTGCACGCTGCGGGTAGTTTCCAGCGCCTCGATCGCGGCGAGATAGCGCAGACGCTGACGCCACTCGCCGAAACTCATTCCCAGTTCCCGAACGAATTGCCGGGCCAGCGTGCGTTCGCTGACGTGCACCTGCAGCGCCCAATGCGCCAGCGGCTGATTGTTGCCCGGCTCGGCCTGCAAGGTTTCGAGGATTGCCAGCAATCCGGAGCTGCTCGCGTACGGCAGATAACACTCATGCACCGGTGCCTGCTGCAATTGATCGACCAGAACCTGCGCCAGCCGTTGATCGGCATCAAGTTCGGGAATCTTCACGTCGCGGGCGGCGAAATCTTTGAGAATCGCCTTGAGAATGTCGCTGATGGCCAAGGTGCACGCGCGCCGGGGCAAATCGGCGCAGACCTTGGGATCAAGACACACCGCGCGATAGTTGACCGGTTGATGGCTGTAAAAACTGTGCTCGACCTGCGGCGGCACCCACACCGCGTATTGTGGCGGTGACATGAAGCGGCTGCCGTCGACGTCCATGTGCAGCACGCCGTGCGCCGCGTATTCCAGCGTGCCCCACGGATGACGGTGCGGTGCGGCGAATTCATGGGCGTTGAAATCGGCGTAACGGAAGTACACCGCCGACGGCAGCTCGCTGAAATCCAGCAGATCGATGTGTTTACTGTTCATGCTGTCCGGTTTCAGAGGCAGGTTGTCCGGTTCGAAGTATAGGCTTGCATCCAGACAACGGATAATTGCCTTTCATTAACGTACTGGTTTCAACTCATGCAATACGCGTTTCCGCTGCTGGCGATTTTTATCTGGGCCGGCAATACCGTGATCAACAAACTGGCGGTCGGGGCGATTTTCCCCGCCGAGATCGGTTTCTACCGCTGGCTGCTGGCCGGCTTGTTGTTCACGCCTTTCATGCTCAAATCGGTGATCGCGCACTGGCCGCAGATCCGTCCGAACCTGGGCAAAATCTTCGTACTGGGCGTGTTGGGCATGGCGGTGTATCAGAGCCTCGCCTACTTCGCCGCAACCCTGACCACCGCGACCAACATGGGCATCATTCTGTCGCTGATGCCGTTGATGTCGCTGGCCATGGCGATCATCAGCCTTGGGCAGCGCCTGACTGCCGGCGCATTGGTGGGCGCGGTGCTGTCGTTTGCCGGCGTACTGGTGGTGGTGTCGTCCGGCAGCCTCGGCGCGTTGCTGCAGCACGGCGTGAACATGGGTGATGCGATGATGCTGATCGCGACCCTGGCCTATGCGATCTACAGCACGCTGCTGAAAAAATGGCAGTTGCGCCTGCCGCCGCTGGTGTTGCTGTATTTGCAGGTGCTGGTGGCGATTGTCGTGCTGTTTCCACTGTATGCCGCTTCGCCGAAGACCGGTTTGACCCTGCAGAACATTCCGCTGGTGTTGTATGCGTGTCTGTTGGCGTCGATGCTCGCGCCGCTGGCGTGGATGCAGGCTGTACAGCGTCTGGGGCCGAGCCGCACGACGTTGTTTTTCAATCTGCTGCCGTTGATTACTGCGCTGATTGCGGCGGTGGTGTTGAAAGAGCAGTTGGCGATGTATCACCTGGTGGGCGGGTTGTTGACGTTGGGTGGGGTGATTCTTTCCGAGCGCTGGACCACCGTGATGGGCCGCCGAGTCAGCGTTGCCTGATGGAAAAGATCGCAGCCTGCGGCAGCTCCTACATGAGTTCGGGGCGTTCACAAAATTTGTGTTCGACACCGAACCTGTAGGAGCTGCCGAAGACTGCGATCTTTTGATCCTAAAGGCCTGCAGCCTCAAGCCGCGCCGCATGCTCGACAAACAGCCGCACCGGATCCGCACCCTTGCCAACCAGCCCCAGCGACTGGTTGACGATGTCGAAGTGATCCAGCGGATAGTCATCGCCAATCACCGTGCCCAGATGCGAGCTATACCGCCCGACCATCCCATCGCACTGCCCCGGCTCACGCACGAAGGTTTTCGCAAACAAGCGACAACTTCGATTGGTCCCGTCGAACAAATTCCCGCCGCGATCAGTCTTGCCTGGCTGCAACGTTCCCGACCATGAGTAATAACGTACGCCATTGACCTCTTCCGGCCCATGCCCGCCCCACGTTTCCGGCAAGCCCTGTGGACAACGCTGATTGAACAGCGCCACGCCCTCAGTGGTCAGCGATTGGTGCGAGGCGTGAATATCCACTGGCAGTTTCGGCCCGTGATAACCGGTTTCCAGCAGCGCCATCAGCCACCCGACAAAACGCAGCAGCGCTTCAAGAATCCGCCCTTTGGCGCTGTCCGCCGGGTAATGTTTTTGCAGATAGTCAGCCAGTTCCGAGCCGTGATTGGGCCCGGCCACCGACGTGACGGACGCCACCAGATCCGGCCGTTTCGCCGCCGCATAGCGCGCCGTCAGCGAGCCCTGACTGTGGCCGAACAGGTTGACCTTTTGCGCCCCGGTCTCACGCAATATCTCATCGATGCGTGCGAGCAACTGTTCGCCGCGCACCTCTGTGGAATTGAGCGGCGATACCTGCACCGCAATCACCGTTGCACCACCACGGCGCAACGCGCCGATGATGCCGTACCAGTACGGATAAAGAACCAGCCGGATAAACCCGAGCATGCCGGGCACCAGCACCAATGGATAACGCGTCGACATGGGCAAACATCCTTGTGTTCGGTGAGTGGATGCAAGGCGTGCAAAACGCCCGCCAAGCCTCCTCCATGATCATGACAACTCGACCATCAGCCTACTTCAGGCCCACCACCCCCGCCACAATCAGCCCGACCGAAACCAGTTTGACCAGGGTCAGGCTCTCGCCGAGCAGGGCAAAACCGAGAAACACCGTGCCCAGAGAGCCAATCGCCGTCCAGATCGGGTAGGCAATGCTCACCGGCAATTCACGCATCGCCAGGGTCAGAAAATAAATCCCGCCGACGGCCGCGACCACGGTGATCAACGACGGCCACAGTCGGGTGAAACCTTCGGCGTACTTCATGCCCATGGCGAAGGTCACTTCAAAACCGGCGGCGATCAGCAGGAACATCCAGGCCATTTAGAACACCCGGGCGAGCTCGAGCAAACGCTGCTCGGCCTCGGCCACCGACACCGCGAAGGTGCGTTCAGCGGACTCTTCGCCTTCGGCCGCGACCACGCTGACGTCATTGATGCCGATGAAACCCAGCGCCGTGCGCAGCCATGGATCGGCATGATTCAAAGCCTCCAGCTCGCCGCCCGGACCAAAACCGAAGCCGCCGCGACTGGTCACGATCAAGGCTTTCTTGCCCTGCAGCAAAGGCGTGTATTGAGCAACGCCATTGTCCAGCGTGTGATCGAAGGTCAGGCCCAGGCGTACGATCTGATCGACCCAGGCCTTAAGACCGCTGGGCACGCTGAAGTTGTACATCGGCGTGGAAATCAGCAGCAGGTCGTGATCGAACAACTCGCCGACCAGTTGATCGCTCAGGGCCAGATCGGCCTGCATCGACAGTGGTCGGGCCTCAGGCTGTGGATGAAACGCGGCAGCGACAAAGGCTTCGTTGACCGCCGGAATCAGCGCCCGCCCGACCTCGCGGCGAGTCACTTGCGCCTGCGGATGGCGCACCTGCCAGGCACTGAGAAAACTTTCCGCCAAGCGCCGCGAGTGAGAACGGTCACCACGGGGGCTGGCGTGGATCGCAAGAATTTTGCTCATCTGAAACTCCTTGAGGCTAGACTTTGATTGCTGTGCCGCTGCAGATTGCAGGCAGCACACCATTGCCTCAAATGAGCAAAAATCAGTCGGGATGAATTAATTTCATCCATGGAGCGTTGAATGTTTGCTTCACTGCCACTCACCGCCCTGCGCGCCTTTGAATCGGCATCACGACTGCTCAGTTTCAAGGCTGCCGCCGAAGAGCTGTCAGTCACGCCCACGGCGATTTCGCATCAAATTCGCTCGCTGGAAGACTGGCTCGGCGTTGCATTGTTCGAACGCCTGCCGCGCCAGGTGCGCCTGACCGAGGGCGGCGAGCGCTTGTTCCGCAGTCTGCACGGTGCCTTGCTGGAGGTGGCGCAAAGCGTCGACACCCTGCGCCCGCAGCGCAACGCCAGTACGCTGACGCTATCGACCACCGCCGCCTTCGCCGCGCTGTGGCTGGTACCGCGCCTCGGGCGCTTTTATGCCCGGCACCCGAACATCAACGTACGCCTCGATACTCACTGTGAAGTCATCGATCTGCATCAGGACGCCAGCGTCGATCTGGTGTTGCGCTACAGCCTCGACGACTACCCGAACCTTTATGGCCTGTGCCTGTTCGATGAGTCGTTCGGGGTTTACGGCTCACCCGAGCAAGTGGCGCTGGCCGCGAGACGCACACCGACGTTGATCAGCGTGCGTTGGCACAACTCGAAGCTCTACGCCCATGGCTGGGAAGCGTGGTGCGCGAAGGCCAGCGCAAACTGGCTGAACCAGCAACCGGCCATCCGCGAATACGATGAAGAGCATTACGCCCTGCAAGCGGCGATTGCCGGACAAGGGCTGGTACTGGCGAGCAATATCCTGGTGTCGCAGAGCGTTGCCAGTGGCTTGCTGGTGCCGTTCATGGGTCAGGTTCAAGTCGATGGCGCCGGGTACAGCGCGTTGTGTGTGCCGGGGCGCGAACGGCATCCGCCGGTGCGGGCGTTTTTTGCCTGGTTGCGCGAGGAAGCAGTTTTGTCCGGGCTGGCGCCAAGATCGCAGCCTTCGGCAGCTCCTACAGGGGTTGCGTAAACCGATAAAACTTTTTGCAACGCTCATGACTCACAGCTTAGGTACCGACCGCGTCCGCAGAACGTGGCGACAATCGGATTAGCCTCCAGGAGATCGAAATGAGCGACGACCTGCATCTGTCAGATGTTCAAACCCTGCGCGACCGTGCGCGCCAACACGTCGAGAACGGCGCCGTCACCGAGGGCTACAGCGCCGACCGTGAAGAGGTGCTGCGCTTGCTCAATGAATCGCTGGCCACTGAACTGGTCTGCGTGCTGCGCTACAAGCGCCACTACTTCATGGCCAATGGCGTGAAAGCGCATGTGGCCGCCGAAGAGTTTCTCGAGCATGCTACCCAGGAAGCCCAGCACGCCGACCGCCTGGCCGAGCGCATTGTGCAATTGGGCGGCGAGCCTGAGTTCAACCCCGACCTGCTGTCGAAGATGTCCCACGCGCAATACGTGGCCGGCAATACCCTGAAAGAGATGGTCTACGAGGACTTGGTGGCCGAGCGCATCGCCATCGACAGCTATCGCGAGATCATTCAGTACATCGGCGAGAAAGACCCGACTACGCGGCGTATCTTTGAAGATATCCTCGCGCAGGAAGAAGAGCATGCCGATGACATGGCTGACATCCTGAACGACCTCTAACCCCTATCGCGAGCAGGCTCACTCCTACATTTGGAATGCGTTCCCATGTAGGAGTGAGCCTGCTCGCGATGGCGTCTTTATAAGCGCTGAAGATTACTTGGTAGGTTTAACGGTAACCGGCGCCTTGCCCGCCTTCATCTGCTCCAGCAACGGCGCACACTGATTCGGCTCACCGCCACTCGGCGCCACCAGCGCCAACAGCCCCGCCGCTGGCGCCGCAATCACGCCCAACGCCACCATCCCCGCCCCGCGCAACATCAACGGCACAGCCTTCACACCCGCATCTGGCTTGATGAACTTGCCACGCACATACAGCGGTGAACGCAGGGAAATCAAACGCCAGCCCTTGGATTCCGGCGTCACGGTCAGATCCAGCTGCTCAGTGGCCATGTTCGCCGTGCCGTCGATATAGATGATCGCGTTCTCGGTATCGAAGACAAACAGCTGCGTGGTCGCCAGACCGGTCTTGATGTCGAAGTCCGCCGCCGCGCAGTTGATCTTCACTTCCTTGTCGCCAAAGATCTTGCCGACCACATAATTGCCGACGTTGAGCCCGGCCAGTTCCATCAGCTCACGGCTGATCGCGCCGTCGTTGATCAACATCTTCAATTTGCCATTGGCGCCGCCCAGCAGCTTGGCGACCGAGTTGCCACGCCCAGTGATATCGGCGTCGCCATTAAGCTCGCCGAAACTGGTCTTCATCGGCTCGAAGGTCGGGAACAGCTCCTTGAGTTTGAAGCGGCGCGCCGTCAATTTGGCCCGGCCTTCCAGCGGTTCGGTGCGGCCGTTGAGGCGGATCTGCGCATCGAGATTGCCGCCCGCCACGCCGAAACGCAGTGGCTCGAGGCTAAGTTCGCCGTCGTTGAGTTTCAGATGGGTATAGAGGTCGTTGAACGGCAGCTTCTCGCTGTGGACGATGCGCTTGCCGGTGAACTCGACATCGGCGTCCATTGCGCGCCAGCGATCAGTCTTGAACTCTTCCACGGGCAGCACTTTATCGGCCGGCTGTTTGCTCTCGCCGCTGCGGGCCTTTTGCTTGTCATTGGAGTCGGCGCCGATCAGTGGCGCGAGGTCGGCGAACAGCAGTTGATTGGAGAGCAGCGCGCCGCTGAGCTTTGGCCGTGGCTGACTGGCGACGTAGGTCAGGTCGCCATGGATATCACTGCTGCCGATCTTGCCGTTGAACTGCTCATAGGTGAATTTCGCGCCGGCCGCGTCATGCAGCTTGGCGATCAAATGGCCGTCGGTGGAGTACGGCGGTGTATCGGGCAGGGTCACACCGGTTAGCGGATAGAGATTGCCGAGGCTGGCGCCGGCCAGTTTCAGGCGCAGATCGAGGGCGCCAAGGTTAAGCGGGTCGGTCAGCGTGCCGGCCAGTTCGATGCTGGTGTCGCCAATCTTCGCCTGGGCCTGCAACGGGAACGGCTTGCTCGCGTCCTGCAATGCCAGCAGCCCGCCGATCTTGCCTTGGCCGGTGAGGTTCTGAGCGTGGTATTGGCCTTTGACCTTCAGCGCAAACGCATAATCCTGCGGTGCACCGCCCTTGTCCTGCGCGGTTTTCGCCGCTTTGGCACCGACGATGTCGCTGTACGGAATCGGCTTGCCCAGTGGATCGATCAAGACATCAAGGTTGGTCTTGAGCGTCTGATCGTCAAGGGTAACGTGGCCCTTATCGAACCCGATGGCGCCGATGTCGACCACCCAGTTCGACGGCTCGGCGTTCGGATCCTTCGGATCGAACTTGAACGTCCAGTTGGCGCGGCCATCGGCCAGGCGTTGCAGCTCGGCGTTGGGTTCGGTCAGGTCAATACGCGGGATCACCACGCGTTGCGCCAGCAGCGCCAGAGGCGAGATGCGCAGTTCCACGCGTTTGAGCGTGACCATCTGCGGTTGCTTCGACCAGTCCGGGTTGCCCAGGCTCAAATCCTCAGCGACCACGTGCGGCCACGGCACCCACGCGCGCCAGCCACCCTCGTCCGGCTCGCGCTGCCAGATCACCGCGAGGTTGCCGTTGATGGCAAACGGTCGGTGCAGTTCTTCCGAGACTTTGGCGTTGAGCGGTGGTTTGATCCGGTTCCAGTCGAAGAACACGATGATCAATACCAGCACGGCCAGTAGCAGCACGAGGATGGCGAAGGTCCAGCTGAAGATTTTTCCAGTGCGCGTCATGCACAAAGCTCCTGATCACGACCGCACGCAAAGACTGCGGCGCACGGCTGAAACGGCGGGCCAAAGCGGCCCTCATGAAATCTACGACTGGCAAACCAGCCGCAGGTTTAATCGAAAGGTCGATTAAGGCGCAAAAAGTCGCGCGAATTCTGACCGATCAGTCGAACAGTGTTACCGCGACCCGCACTTTTGCGAGGCGCGAGTGAGTCGGAAATACCCACCCCGGTGCAAAACCGTCGTCCGGAAAAGCCCGATCTAGAGCCTCCGGGCAGAACAATCAATTCTGTTGATTATTACCATTGCGTTTATGAACTTTTATATCGACTTATCGAGAGTAGCATTGCCCTCGTACCCACTTTATCGCCCTCCCAAGGAGCAACCCATCATGAAACGCCAATTACTGCTCAGTCTTACCCTGTCGATGCTAGCCAGCACTGCTTTCGCCCTGCCCGCTGCCGACCAAGCCACTCCGCAAGTGAAATCCAGCCACTCGGTATTCAGCCAAACCGTAGCTGCTGACGGCGGCGACCGCACTCCACAGGGCCAGACCCTGGCTGAAAACGGCCGCAACCGCCTGGAAGAAAAAGGCCTGGTGCAAGATGGCTATGACAAGACTCCACAAGGTCAGACCGTAGCCGAAGGTGGCCGTGATCGCCTCGAAGAGAAAGGTCTGGTGCAAGACGGTTCCGATCGCACTCCACAGGGTCAAACCCTGGCGTCTGATGGCAGCGACCGTACACCACAAGGTCAAACCCTGGCTTCCGATGGCAGCGACCGTACACCACAAGGTCAAACCCTGGCTTCCGATGGTAGCGACCGCACTCCCCAAGGCCAGACCCTCGCTGAAGGCGGCGGTGATCGTGTGATCGAACGCAACAGCGCTTTGAGCTAAGCCCATGGCGGCCTCGAAAAAAAGCCCAATCACCCGATTGGGCTTTTGACTTTTCAACCCCGCTGAAATCCTCCTCCGTATCTCCTCCCGTTCGACGCCGACAAAGCCGATTTGCTAGAGTGCCGCGCTTGTCCTGCCGAAAGACACACCCTGCGATGCTGCCCCGCGCCGAACAGAAACAACAGACCCGCAACGCCCTCATGGACGCTGCCCGCCACTTGATGGAAAGCGGCCGAGGATTCGGCAGCCTGAGCCTGCGTGAAGTGACGAAAACCGCCGGCATCGTGCCGACCGGTTTCTACCGGCACTTTGCCGATATGGACGAACTGGGCCTGGTGTTGGTCAGTGAAGTAGGCCAGACCTTCCGCGAAACCATCCGTCTGGTGCGGCACAACGAATTCGTCATGGGCGGCATCATCGATGCGTCCGTGCGGATCTTCCTCGACGTGGTCAGCGCCAACCGTTCGCAATTCCTGTTTCTCGCTCGCGAGCAATACGGCGGTTCGCTGCCGGTGCGTCAGGCCATTGGTCGCCTGCGCGAGAACATCAGCTCCGACCTGGCTTCTGACCTGACGATGATGCCCAAGCTGCAGCATCTGGATGCCGCAGGCCTGAGCGTAATGGCTGACCTGATCGTCAAATCGGTATTCGCCACCCTCCCCGACATCATCGATCCGCCCGCCGAAGCCCTGCCGGAGCATCTGACGCCACAGGCGAAGATCACCCAGCAGTTGCGCTTCATCTTTATCGGGCTCAAGCACTGGCAAGGGCTGGGCAGTACCGAGTAACACCCCTCTTCCTTACTGATACATCCGGTCCCCTGTAGGCCTTCGCCTGCTCGCGATTGCGGTTTATCAGCTACATATTTGCTGACTGACACTCCGCTATCGCGAGCAAGCTCACTCCTACAAAGGTGCGGCGTCACAGCCTCCATTTGGTGCATTAAAAAATCTTCACGCACCAAAACCTTCCATATTCCCGCAACATCTTGAAACATCCACTACGCTCCGACAGGGATTTCCTACATCTCGTCCGATTGGCAAGGCCCTTGCTCTAGCCAGAGTATTGTCCATAGCTGGAAGCTTTCCGATGCTGGTGATTCACCGCAGAACCGACCCTCAACCCGTCTGGGCCGCCGAGTTGCACCTGACCTTCGAAGCGCGGAGCAAAAGCCGTCTGCGCTGTTTCAGTGCCGAAGGCGAAGACGTCGGGTTGTTTTTGGAGCGCGGTCAGCCGCCGCTGTATGACGGCGAATGCCTACAGGCTGAAGACGGCCGAATTGTCCGCGTCTGCGCCCGCCCTGAGCAATTGCTGCACGTCACCTGCGCCAATGCTTTCGAGCTGACTCGTGCGGCTTATCACTTGGGTAATCGCCACGTCGCCCTGCAAGTCGGCGATGGCTGGCTGCGTCTGCTCGACGATTACGTGCTCAAAGCCATGCTCGAACAGCTCGGCGCACAGGTCGTAGCCATCGAGGCACCGTTCCAGCCGGAACACGGCGCCTATGGCGGCGGCCATCACCACTCACGCCACGGCGACGAAGACTTCAACTACGCACCGAAACTCCATCAGTTCGGCGTACGCCTGTGAATCCGGCCTGGGCGCTACTGCGCCTGGCCAGTCCGCAATTGCCGATTGGCGGCTACAGCTATTCGCAAGGCCTGGAAATGGCTGTGGATAATGGCCGCGTCGATAACCCGCAAAGCGCCCGGCGCTGGATCAGCGATCAATTGCTGCTCAACCTCGCCCGCTTCGAGGCGCCGCTGCTGCTCGCGCATTGCCAAGCGGCGGCGGATGAACAATGGGCGGAGTTGCTGAGCCTCTGCGAAAGCCATCGCGCCAGTCGCGAGACCCGCGAGTTGCATCTGGAGAGCCGGCAGATGGGCTATTCGTTGCAGCAACTGCTCAACGGCCTACCGGAACTCGACGCGCCCGCCCGCGATTTTCTCGATCAATGCCCCGAACCGCATTTGGCCTTGTGCTGGGCGCTGGCCGCGCGCGCCTGGGGCATCAGCCCGCAGGACGCCCTCGCCGCGTGGCTGTGGAGCTGGCTGGAAAACCAGCTCGCCGTCTTGATGAAAACCCTGCCGCTGGGCCAGCAAGCCGCGCAACGCCTGACCAGCGAATTGCTGCCGCTGCTGCAACAAGCACAGCAGGACGCCAGCCGAATCAATCCCGACCACATGGGCAGCGCCGCGTTCGGCCTGTCCCTGGCGTGCATGGCCCACGAGCGCCAGTACAGCCGCCTCTTCCGTTCTTAGGAGAAACAACCATGAACACACAACCTCTGCGCGTCGGCATCGGCGGCCCGGTCGGTTCCGGCAAAACCGCTTTGACCCTGGCCCTGTGCCTGGCCCTGCGCGAGCGCTACAACCTCGCCGTGGTGACCAACGATATCTATACCCGCGAAGACGCCGATTTCCTCGTGCGTAACGAAGCCCTCGCGCCGGAGCGGATCATCGGCGTGGAAACCGGCGGCTGCCCGCACACGGCGATCCGCGAAGACGCCTCGATCAACCTGGAAGCGGTCGATCAACTGAACCGACGTTTTCCGGGGCTGGATTTGATTCTGGTGGAGTCCGGTGGTGACAACCTCTCGGCGACCTTCAGCCCCGAACTGTCCGACCTGACCATCTACGTGATTGACGTTTCGGCCGGCGACAAGCTGCCACGCAAGGGCGGGCCGGGGATCTGCAAGTCCGACCTGCTGGTGATCAACAAGATCGACCTCGCGCCGCTGGTTGGCGCTTCGCTGGAAATGATGGACAGCGACACAAAGCGCATGCGCAACGGCAAGCCGTTCGTCTTCAGCAACCAGAAAACCGGTCAGGGCCTTGAGCAAATCATCGCCTTCATCGAACGCCAGGGCCTGCTGACTGCAGCCTGATTCACTTTTCAACAAGGAAGCTTATCCATGACACTCAAACGTATTCTTGGCGCCGTGGCGCTGCTGCTGACGCCAGCGCTGGCATTCGCTCACCCGGGGCATGGCGACAGTGGTTTGATCGCAGGCATCAGCCACCCGATCGGCGGCCTCGACCATTTGCTGGCGATGGTGGCTGTTGGCTTGTGGGCCGCGCAGCAGCAAGGTGCGGCGCGCTGGGCGCTGCCGTGCACGTTTGTCGGCACCATGCTGATGGGCGGCCTGCTCGGGTTTGAAGGGCTGCAATTGCCGGCGCTGGAAAGCGGGATTGCTGCGTCGGTGCTGGCGTTGGGTCTGGCGGTAGCGCTGGCGGTGCGTCCGCCGTTGGTCATGGCGGTGGTGGCGACGGCGGTGTTTGCGTTGTTCCATGGTGTGGCGCATGGCTTGGAACTGCCGGACATGAGCAGTCCTTGGGCGTATGCGGCGGGTTTTGTGGCCGCGACAGCTGCGCTGCATGCGGCGGGTTATGCCGTGGTGCGTTTCCTGCCTCAGGCGGCTGCGCCGCTGGTGCGCTTGGCCGGAGCGGCTTCGGCAGTGACCGGGGCCTGGTTGCTGGCCGGCTGATCTTTTAGCGCCTGCACTGGCCTCTTCGCGAGCAGGCTCGCTCCCACAGGTTTTGTGTACGCTGCAAATCCACTGTGGGAGCGAGCCTGCTCGCGAAGGCGGTCTGACAGACACCACATCGCTCAGGCCGGTCTCTCTGCTACCATGTCGCGCAATCGCCCCAGCCGTGACGACGTCCGCCCATGCCCCACGCTTCCCGCTCCACCTCCCTGCCCGAATTGACCACCCTGTTCGGCGCTGTTCAAAAGCACTTCGTCAACGTCATAGTGCCGCTCTGGCAAGGCCCGGGCTGGAACGCCGACATGGCGCTGCCTTTTGAGGCGCTGGACGCCGCGCATCAGCCGCTGCCACCGCAGCGCTATCGGGCGATGGCCTGTGCGCGGCAGCTGTATCTGTTTTCCAGTCTGATCGGGGTTGTGGATAACGCTGAAGTGCGTGCGGCGGTGCTGTTCCGCTCCTTGCAACGGCACTTTCATGACGCCGAGCACGGCGGCTGGTTCTACAGCATCGATGCCCAAGGCAAGCCGCTGGATCAGCGCAAGGATCTCTACACCCACGCCTTTATCCTGTTCGCTTGCGCGCATTACTGGGCAAAGTCTGGCGATCCGCTGGTCGAGTCGACGTTGAATGCGGCGCTGGAAATCATCGGCCGGCGCTTTGCCACCGGCGATGGTTTGTACGAAGCGTGCCTGGAGCGCGACTGGCTCACCCTGCAAACTGGGCCGCTGCAGAATCCGTTGATGCATCTGGCCGAAGCGTTTCTCGCCACCCTGGCGGTTCGCGAAGATGCCCAGACGCAGAAAGCATTGCTGGAGTTATGCACAGCCATGCACAAACGTTTCGTCGATCCGCAACATGGCGTGTTGATGGAGAAGCCGCTCGGGGCTGTGGATAACTGGTATGAGCCGGGGCATCAGTTCGAATGGTATTTCCTGCTCGAATCGTCGCCGTTGTTGCGCGGTTCGAAATTGCACGCGGCGCTCGACCGCGCGTTTGCCTTCACCGAGCAATACGGTGTGGTGCAGTCATCGGGCGCGGTGAGGGCGATGCTCGATCTGGAAATGGACGGACGCCCGCGAGATTCGACTCAGCGGATCTGGGCGCAGGCGGAATACCTGCGGGCGCTGACGTTGCGTCAGGGCAGTGAAGCCGTAGTGCTGCACCAGTTGCAGGCGTTGCAGCAGCGGTTTCTGCATGCCGGTGGCTGGCATGAGTGCCGGGATGAATTGGGCGAGGTGAGTCGCAAGGACATGCCTTCTACCACGCCGTATCACTTGGCGACTTGCTACCACGGTCTGGCTGAATATCTTCGCTGATTTATAGATCGCTTTCGCGAGCAGGCTCGCTCCCACAGTTGATTTGTGCTGCTCACAAATAGTGTGTTCAACGCAATTCAATGTGGGAGCGAGCCTGCTCGCGAATGGCCGTTATAAGGTCTCTAGGCGATCCACTTCTTGTCCCCGGTAAAGCTGATGGTCAACCAGCGCGCCGCATCCGGCTTGCCCAGCTTCGCCGAAATCTCCTCACGCAACGTATCCAGCTGACTGACACTGCTCAGCGCATAATCCGCCGGCAACACCACATGAATCTCGATAAACCGTGCCCGCCCATGCTTCTGCACGTACGACACATAGTCATCAAAACCATGCTCGGTTTTCGCCGCATCCATCACTTGGCGCACCTGATCATCCAGCGTGTCCGGCGCGATCCCCAGCACATCGCGTAAGGCCGGGCCAAGGATCTTGAACGCCGGTGGCAGCATGGTCAGCGCCAGTACAATCAGGATCAGCGGGTCGACATACACTGCCCACTGGCCATAACCCTGCGATTTCAACAGCAACGCCGCGAGGAAGCTTATCAACAGGCCCACGGATAGCATCGCGTCCACCAGCCAGCTGATGTTGTCGAACTGGATCAGGCTGGATTTGAGCGTGCGGTTACGGTGCCGTACGTAGAAGAAGTAGGCGAATTCGACCACGGTAAACACCGCTGCATAAATGATCACCAGTCCTAGCTCGATGTCGCGGCCACCGTTGATGATGCCGAACACTCCGTTGAGAAACGCGTAGATCGCGATCAACATCAGGAAGCTGCCTTCGATCAGCAGCACCATCGGCTCCAGGTGCCAGAAACCGAACTGGAAACGGTGGTTGCTTTCCTTGGCGATCAGCTTGGCAGTGATCAGCATCAGGACTTTGATGAACGTTGCGATCAGCGAGAAAAAACCATCGAAAAGGATGGATTGGGAACCTGAAACAAAACCGGTGACAATCCCGGCAATCGCCACAGCCAACATCAGAATGGTCGATTGTTTGAGCAGTGCCTGCTCACCTCGGTTACTCACTTTGACTCCTCGAAAACCCTGAAAACCGCGGGGTGCGGTTGGGTTGTTGCGAAGGGAGTTTACCTTATCGCCCTGTTTTGGCCGATTTGCCTCCTTCGCGAGCAGGCTCGCTCCCACTTTGAAATGCATTCCAATGTGGGAGCGAGCCTGCTCGCGAAGAACGATGACGCGGTGTCAGGCCTTGTTCCGCTCGATGGCAAAACCCGCCCAGGTCTGGCTCACCGGCATCAACTCCAGGCTGTTGATGTTGATGTGCGCCGGCGCATTCATCACCCAGAAAATCGTCTCGGCGATGTCCTGCGGCTGGATCGGCTCGGCACCGGCGTAAGTCGCGTTGTAGCGCTCCTGATCGCCAGCGAAACGCACCAGCGAGAATTCGCTTTCGCACAGGCCCGGCTCGATGTTGCTGACGCGCACGCCGGTGCCCTGCAAGTCGCAACGCAGGTTCAGCGAGAACTGTTTAACGAACGCCTTCGTCGCGCCATACACATGGCTGCCCGGATAAGGATAGTTACCGGCGATGGAGCCGAGGTTGACGATGCCTGCGCCACGACCATGGGCGATCAGGCGCGGCAGCAGCAGGCGGGTTGCGTACATCAGGCCTTTGACGTTGGTGTCGACCATGGTGTCCCAATCGTCCAGATCGCACTTCGGCGCAGGATCAACGCCCAGTGCTAAACCTGCGTTGTTGATCAGTCCGCGCAGCTTGGCGAACGACGGCGGCAGGTTGGCAATCGCCTCTTCCATCGCCTTGCGATCACGCACGTCGAGGACCAGGCCGTGCACTTCGGTCTGCTTCGACAACTCGGCGCACAACGCATTGAGGCGTTCTTCACGACGGCCGGTCAGCACCAGTTTCCAGCCAGCCTCGGCAAAACGGCGGGCGCAGGCTTCACCAAATCCGGACGTCGCGCCGGTGATAAACAGGGTGTTGGACATCGTGTTCTCCTTGCTTCGGCCACCGCAGCAGCCCTTGGAATAGAAAATCAGCAGGCAGCATGCCCGCCCGCGCATTCACGGGCAACACCCACAAGCGGTACAAAAAACAACCAACTCTGTCGACGCCACAGCCCCCGTGGCCTGTAGCCATGTGCGCGCATGTTATCCACAGTCCCTTCCACAGTTTCCGGGGGCAAGTGCAAACGCGCAAAGCCCCGCCACACAAGGCTTTGCGGGCGAAATAGAAAGTTTTTTGCTTGACCCTGAAGTGGCGGATGTGCCGGACATGGCATTTTGCACGAAGGGACGTTCAGCACAGTGATTGCGCGAGGCCAGTAATTACGGCGCTCAGCGCGGTCTTTCCAGAGTTTAATCACAGACTTATCCACAGACTTGACCATCTGGAACTGGCTGAGTGGCGATACCCAGAAAAAGGTTGACAACGACGTCTTCAGCTCCCGCAAAACCTCCTGATCAAAAAACAACCACACACTTGCAGGCCACGGTTTACAAGGCGCCCAGCCAGATACACCCACGTTATTCACAGCCAGCTCCACAGCAAACGGGGACAAGTCAAAACTGTGGAAAAACAGCCATTTGCAGCGTCTATATGTCGCGCTTTGGCAGCTTCGGGAATTTGTTTTCCACAATTCTGGAATTCGGCGCAGATCAACTGTAGGAGCGAGCCTGCTCGCGATAGCGGTGTATCAGTCACCGGTGATGGCGAATGGGAAACCGCGATCGCGAGCAGGCTCACTCCTACAGGGGTTTGCGGTGAATTTTGGATATAAAAAAGCCCCGGGACTTGCGTCGCCGGGGCTGTGCATAACGTGGAAGAATCAGTGCCCGCCCAGATAGGCGTTACGCACTTCCTCGTTCACCAATAGCTCTTTTCCCGTGCCAGTCAGGCGAATCTCGCCGTTAACCATCACATACGCCCGATCCGACAGTTTCAGCGCATGGTTGGCGTTCTGCTCGACCAGGAAGATGGTCATGCCGGTTTTCGCCAGTTCCCGCAGGGTCGCGAAGATCTGCTTCACCACAATCGGCGCCAATCCGAGGCTCGGCTCATCAAGCAGCAACAGCTTCGGCCGGCTCATCAATGCGCGGGCAATGGCGAGCATTTGCTGCTCACCGCCAGACATGGTCATCGCCCGCTGGTTACGTCGCTCTTCAAGCCGTGGAAACAGCTCGAACATACGCTGCATATCCTCTTTGGCGTACTTGTCGCCAATCGGGATGGTGCCCATCAGAAGGTTTTCCTCGACGGTCATGTCAGGGAACACCCGCCGCCCTTCCGGCGACTGCGCAATGCCGTTGGAGGCGATGTAGTGCGAGGACTTGTGGGTGATGTCGACGCCTTGATAAAGGATCTGCCCGCCCGCCGCCCGTGGCTGGCCGAAGATCGACATCAGCAACGTCGATTTGCCGGCGCCGTTGGAGCCGATCAGGCTGACGGTTTCCCCTTCATTGATTTGCAGCGAAACACCTTTGAGCGCCTGGATCGGGCCGTAGAACACGTCGAGGTCTTTGAGTTCGAGGATCGGTTGCGTCATACCAGCTCCTCTTCGTCGGCGCCCAGGTAGGCGGCAATCACTTTCGGGTCGTTGCGAATGGCTTCAGGCCCGCCTTCGGCGATGACGATGCCGTGGTCCAGCACCACGATGTGGTCGGAAATACTCATAACCATGCCCATGTCGTGTTCGATCAGCACCACGGTCAGATCGTGCTCGTCGCGCAGCAGCCGGATCATCGCGCTCAGCGCTTCGGTTTCCTGAGGATTGAGGCCGGCGGCCGGTTCGTCGAGGCAGATGATCTGCGGCCGCGTGCACATGGCCCGGGCGATCTCCAGACGGCGTTGCTGGCCGTACGAGAGCTCACCGGCGAGACGGTTGGCGCAGTCGACCAGATCGACCACTTCCAGCCAATAGAACGCGCAGTCCAGCGCATCGCTTTCGGCCTTGCGATAGCCCTTGGTGTTGAGGATGCCGGCGAGCATGTTGCGGTTGACCCACATGTGCTGGGCCACCAGCAGGTTTTCCAGCACCGACATTTCCTTGAACAAACGAATGTTCTGGAAGGTTCGCGCCAGGCCTGCACGGTTTACCAGGTGCGTGCCGCCGAACATCTTGTAGTACATGCGGCTGAGGAAAGATTTCGGCGAGACGAAGTCGGTCGGTTTGAACGACTCGCCGAGCAACTGGATGACGTTGGTCTGCTGGCCGCGCACGTTGAGTTCGATCTTGCCGCCGGAAGCTTTATAGAAACCGGTCAGGCAGTTGAACACCGTGGTCTTGCCGGCGCCGTTGGGGCCGATCAGGGCGAATATCGTGTTGCGTTTGACCTTCAGGCTGACGTCGCTCAAGGCCTTGATGCCGCCGAAATGCATCATCTGTGTTTGACGAGCGCGTCCGACTTCACTCATGGCGCAGTCCTCTCATAGTGAATGGCACCTTTGCGTGGAGTGACCCCGGTACGGCTGATGCGGATCAGCCCGCGTGGTCGCCAGATCATCATCAAGACCATCAGGATGCCGAACAGCAATACGCGATATTCGGCGAAGCCGCGCAGCAGTTCCGGAGCGACGGTAAGCACGAACGCGGCGATTACCACACCGATGGTCGAGCCCATACCGCCAAGCACAACGATGGCGAGGATCAGCGCCGATTCGAAGAAGGTGAACGAGGTCGGGTTGACGAAGCCTTGGTAGGTCGCAAAAAACACACCGGCGAGGCCTGCGGTCGACGCACCGATGGTGAACGCCGAAAGCTTGACCAGCACGTGGTTAAGGCCCATCGAGCGGCAGGCAATTTCATCTTCCCGCAAGGCTTCCCAGGCGCGGCCCACCGGCATCTTCACCAGACGATGCTTGATGTACAGCACGGCCAACACCACCAGGAACAACACCGCGTAGATGAAGTAGTACTTCACATCCGGGTTGTAGGCGATACCGAAGAACTCGTGAAACGGCACCCCGCCATCCTTTGCCCGTTTGCCGAACTCCAGACCGAAAAACGTCGGCAGCGGTGCCGGCATACCGTTCGGGCCGCCCGTCAGCGACAACCAGTTGTTGAGGATCAGGCGAATGATTTCACCGAAGCCCAGGGTCACGATCGCCAGATAGTCGCCGTGCAGACGCAGCACCGGAAAACCGAGGATGCAGCCGGCCAGCCCGGCCGTGATGGCTGCCAGCGGCAGCACCGTCCAGAAACCCAGACCGAGGTATTGATAACCGAGCGCCAGACCGTAGGCGCCGATGGCGTAGAACGCCACGTAACCAAGGTCGAGCAGACCGGCCAGACCGACCACGATGTTCAGCCCCAGCCCCAGCAACACGTAGATCAACCCGAGGATGACCACGCCCAGCAGATAGGAGTTGGAGACAAACGGAACAATGACGGCCAGCACAATCAGCAGCGGGATGATCCAGCGCAGCGAGGATTTATGATCGGCAGGCAACACATGCACACCGGAACCGGTGCTCTCGAATCCGTCGAGAATTTTCAGGCCTTTGGGCGTTTGCAGGAACAGGCTGAGGGCAAAGCGACCGAGCATGACAACGCCAATGATCCAGGCCACGCGGGTCGGTTCGAGGTTGAAGCTGTATCCCTCGAGCACGACGCCGACAATCGGGCCGAAAACAATCAGGGCAATCAGGCCGGCAAGAATCGCCTCAACCAGGCTTTTTTTGATATCGATGGATTTTTGAGTGGTTGAAGACATCGCTTACACCTTCGACACAAGAGGACGGCCCAACAGACCTTGTGGTCGGAAGACCAGAACAAGTACGAGCAGCGAGAAGCTGAACACGTCTTTGTAGTCGGAGTTGACCAGACCGGAGAACAGCGACTCGGAAATGCCGAGGATGATTCCGCCGAGCATCGCGCCAGGCAGCGAACCGATTCCGCCCAATACCGCTGCGGTAAATGCCTTGATGCCAATGATGAAGCCGGCATAGAAGTCGAAAGTGCCGTAGTTCATGGTGATCAGCACACCGGCCAGCGCCGCCATGGCTGCACCGATGATGAACACGTAGGAAATGACCCGGTCGGTGTTGATGCCGAGGATCGATGCCATCTTGCGGTCTTGCTGGGTCGCGCGACACATACGACCGAGCTTTGTGTACTTGATGATGTAGGTCAGCAGCCCCATGCCGACAAACGCGGCCACCAGAATAAAGACTTTGGTGTAGGTCAGTTGCACGAAACCGGTACCGATTTCGACACGCCATGCACCGGTCAGCAGGGTGGGTACGCCCTGTTGTTTGGCGCCTTGAGCGATCTGTGCATAGTTTTGCAGGATCAGGGAAATACCGATGGCGCTGATCAGCGGTGCCAGTCGGGTGGAGTTGCGCAGGGGTTTGTAAGCGACTCGCTCGATGACCCAGCCATACACCGCCGTAACGACGATGGTGAAGATCAGGGTGCCGAGCATCAGCAGCGGGAAGGATTCAATACCGAAGTAAGCCAGCAGAGCCAGACTGATTGCCGCCAGGTAAGCGGAAATCATGTAAACCTCGCCGTGGGCGAAGTTGATCATGCCGATGATGCCATAGACCATTGTGTAGCCGATGGCGATCAGGCCATAGACCGACCCGAGGGTCAGGCCGTTGACCAGTTGCTGCAGGAAAATACCATCCATAACGCAATCTCACGCAGTGAGAACCTGCACGCCTGTGGACGTGCGGCTCTTCTAAGGAAAATACAGATTTACGTCGGAGCAATGTCAGCCACGATTCACCCGTCACCACCGCCCCCTGTAGGAGTGAGCCTGCTCGCGATAGCGGATTAACATTCAACACATGTGTTGCCTGTAACTCCGTCATCGCGAGCAGGCTCACTCCTACAAAGGAACCGTGGGATCAACTGATCGCGTCAGCCCTTACTTCTGTTTTTCCAGCTGGTGATATTTGCCGTCCTTGTCCCACTGGTAAACCACGTAGTCGGAGACTTTCAGGTCGCCCTTGGAGTCCCAGGTTTTTTCACCCATGACGGTTTTCACCGGATTTTTCTTCAGCCAGGCCGCAGCCTCTTCACCCTTGTTGGACTTCGCGCCATTGAAGGCAGCAGCCAGGGTCTGCACCGAAGCGTAGGCGTACAGGGTGTAGCCCTCAGGTTCGGTACCGGCCTTGCGGAAAGCATCTACTACGGTCTTGCTGTCTGGCAGCAGGCGTGGGTCGGCGCCGAAGGTCATCAGTACGCCGTCGACGAATTGCGGGCCACCGGCGGTGGTCACCAGTTCGTCAGTCACGATGCCGTCATCGGACATGAACTTGACGTCTTTCAGGCCTTGTTCACGCAGTTGGCGAACCAGCGGGCCGGCCTCCGGGTGCAGACCGCCGAAGTAGACGACGTCGGCGCCGGCGCCACGGATCTTGGTGACGATGGTGCTGAAGTCTTTTTCACCACGGGTCAGGCCTTCGTACAACACGGGCGTTACGCCGCGCTTGACCAGTTGTGCCTTGGTGGCATCCGCCAGGCCTTGGCCGTAGGTGTCTTTGTCGTGCAGCACGACGACTTTCTTGCCCTTGAGCACATCAACGATGTAGTCGCCGGCAACGATGCCCTGTTGGTCGTCACGCCCGCACATACGGAACATGGCGCTGAGACCGCGCTCGGTGACTTGCGGGTTGGTCGAACCCGGGGTGATCGCGATGATCCCGGCTTCGTCGTAGATTTCCGACGCTGGAATGGTCGAAGAGGAGCAGAAGTGACCGACCACGCCGGCGACTTTCTGGTTGGTGAGGTCCTTGGCGACCGTCACGGCCTGCTTCGGTTCGCAGGCGTCATCGCCTTTGACCAGAACGATTTTCTCCCCGTTGACGCCACCTGCCGCGTTGACTGCGTCAGCTGCCGCCTGTGCACCCTTCATGTACTGCTCGCCAAATGCCGCGTTGGCGCCCGTCATCGGACCCGCTACACCGATTTTCACATCAGCTTGAGCAAACGCAGAAACACCCAACGCAGTAGCCACTGCGAGGGCCAGAAAGCCTTTCTTGTAAAACGTCTGGGACATGAGGTGGTGCTCCAAGGTTTTTTTTAGTTGGCACTGCGACTTCACTTCACTGAATGCTCAGAGCAAGGGCCGTGCCATCGGTTTTTTATTCTTCAAAAAGTCGCTGCTTTCTTGTTATTTCGACTGTTTCGTTCCCATTTTCATTGGGCGTGCAACCGTCTAAACCGCGGAAGGTGAAACCATTTATTTTTTCAGGCGCAACCCGCACGCGCCATCATTGCAACCGCGGCGCCAAACAACGTGCAACCAGCCTGTAACAGCCCGCGTCACCGAACTGCACACTGCTGGTGCGGGACTGCTACAACCCGCACCATTACAGGCTAGTCGCTGCATCGAAAAGCGCTGCTTCCGGCAACATATTTCAACACTCAAATGACGATGCGCAGGCACTGGCCCGCGTGATACAGCGAGAACCCGGCCTCGTACAGGCAACTGCGCAAGCCCACGCCGGCCAGGGGCTGCATCGGTGCGAAAGGAATCGGCAGCGCCCCGGGATTACCATTACACAGGTAATCGGCGAAGGCTTTGCCGACCACCGTACCGGTAGTGACGCCCCGACCGTTGTAGCCCGTGACGGCAACCAGTCCGGGAGCAGGTTCAAACAAACGCATGAGGTGGTCGGGCGTAAACGCAATGCGCCCGGTCCAGGTGCATTCCCATTCAACCGGTTTCAAATTGGGGAAATAATGCTGCTGCACGCGGTCGGCCCAGGCTTTGAGAAACCAGGCCGGCTTTTGATTGCCGTTGCCAAGGCTGCCGAGCAATAACCGTCCTTCTTTGTCGCGGCGAATGCTGCTCAGGACTTGGCGGGTGTCCCACGAGCCCTGCCCGCCCGGAAGAATTTGCTGCGCGGCGTCTTCGGTCAGCGGCACCGAGGCGACCTGATAGTAGTAACCGGGGAAGAAGTTGCGTTTGAGTTCGGTCCAGTCGCCTTCGGTGTAAGCGTTGGAGGCGATGACCACTTGTTCGGCGAGCACCGAGCCGTGCTCAGTTTGCACCGACCAGTTCGCGCCCTGACGTTCGAGTTGGGTGACCGGGGAATGGTCGAACATCTGCCCGCCCAGACCGATGACGGCATGCGCCAGCCCGGTGACGTAAGCCATCGGGTTGAGTGTGCCGGCGCGGCGATCGAGCAAGGCGGCGGCGATTTTTTGTGTACCGGTGGCCTGTTCGCAGGCTTTGCCGGTCAACAGCTCGACCGGTGCACCACGACGTTTCCATTGTTGCTCGCGACTGCGCAGATCCGCCTCGCCCTTGGCGTTATGCGCCATATGCAGCGTGCCTTCGCGGCGTAACTGGCAATCGATGTTGTATTTATCCACAAGGCTGAACACCAGCGCCGGCGCGGCCCCGAGCATGCGGTTGAGCTGACTGCCGACCGCTTCACCGAAACCGGCCTCGATCTCGTCCGGCGGGATCCACATGCCGGCGTTGACCAGCCCGACGTTGCGCCCGGAACCGCCGTGACCCGCGCGATGGGCTTCCAGCACGCAGACGCTTTTGCCTTTTTCCAACAAGTGCAGCGCCGCCGACAACCCGGTGAACCCGGCGCCGATCACGCAGACATCGACTTTGACTTCGCCCTTGAGCGCGGTGTTATCCGGCCTTTGTGGCGTGAGTTTTTCCCACAGACATTCTTCGCGTAACGGCATTGCCAGACTCCAACAGAAACCTAACCAAATGCGCTTGTGGGGCCGCCAAAAGATCGCAGCCTTCGGCAGCTCCTACAAAACCGCAGCCTGGCGCCACCTATGTAGGAGCTGCCGAAGGCTGCGATCTTTTCAGCTTTTCCTCCATCCTCAGTCGAAGGTGATGCCCTGCGCCAGCGGCAACTCCAGCGAGTAGTTCACGGTGTTGGTCTGACGGCGCATGTATCCGCGCCATGCATCGGAACCCGATTCACGCCCACCACCCGTTTCCTTCTCACCACCAAACGCACCACCAATCTCCGCGCCGCTCGGGCCGATGTTGACGTTGGCAATCCCGCAATCGCTGCCCACCGCCGACATGAACTGCTCAGCCTCGCGCACGTCCGTGGTGAAGATGCACGACGACAACCCTTGCGGCACCGCGTTGTTCAGGCGCAGCGCTTCCTCGAAATCGTTATAGCCAACCACATACAGAATCGGCGCGAAGGTTTCGCTGCAGACCACATCACTCTGTTCGGGCATTTCAACAATCGCTGGCGACACGTAGTAGGCGTTGGGGAACTGATCTTCCAGTTGACGCTTGCCGCCAAACACCCGACCACCCTCGCTCAATGCCTGCTCCAGCGCATCCTGCATGTTTTCAAAGCTGTGCTTGTCGATCAGCGGGCCGACCAGATTGCCTTCCAGTGGGTTGCCGATGCGTACTTTCGAATAAGCAGCCTTGAGGCGGGTGACGATTTCTTCCTTCACCGATTCATGGGCGATCAGACGACGCAACGTGGTGCAGCGCTGACCGGCGGTACCGACGGCGCTGAACAGAATCGCGCGCACGGCCATGTCGAGGTCGGCGCTTGGGCCGAGGATCATCGCGTTGTTGCCGCCCAGTTCCAGAATGCTGCGAGCAAATCGCGCGGCAACTTTCGGCGCTACTTCGCGGCCCATGCGCGTGCTGCCGGTGGCGCTGATCAGGGCGACACGCGGGTCATCGACCAGCGCTTCACCCGCGTCGCGACCACCGATGATCACTTGGCAAAGATTCGCCGGCGCATCGGTAAAATTCTTCACCACACGATCAAACAGCGCCTGACAGGCTAGTGCGGTCAGCGGAGTTTTTTCCGACGGTTTCCACACCACCGGGTTACCGCAGACCAGCGCCAGCGTGGTGTTCCACGCCCACACCGCGACCGGGAAGTTGAACGCGCTGATCACCCCGACCACGCCCAGCGGATGCCAGGTTTCACGCATGTGGTGGCCCGGACGTTCGGAGGCGATGGTCAAACCGTAGAGTTGGCGAGACAGACCGACAGCGAAGTCGCAGATGTCGATCATCTCCTGCACTTCACCCAGACCTTCCTGGGTGATTTTGCCCGCCTCCCACGAAACTAGTTCGCCGAGGTCGGCTTTGTATTCACGCAACACTTCACCGAACTGACGCACCAATTCGCCGCGACGCGGGGCCGGAATCTTGCGCCATTGCTCGAACGCATGATCTGCGCGACTGATGTGCTGCTCGACTTCGGCCGGGCCTTCCCAGTTCACAGCGGCGATGCGGCTGCCGTCGATCGGCGAATGCACCGGCACTTTGCCGTTCTGATACAGGGCCGGGTTCACACCTAGACGATCAAGCAATGCGGCAACCATGGGTCACTCCTCAAGCAAAAAACTGAATGTGTGCGGCCGCTGTTTGCACGACCGGGCAGGCCTTTAGTTGTAGCGTCACATTGGCAAGGCAACAAACGACCTTTACGCGAGATATCATTCCGTTTATTCATGCTGAGCACAGAAAGACAAGAAAAGGATCGGCCATGCTGAACAAACGCCACTTGCCCTCGATCACTGCCCTGCAGTGCTTCGAAGCCGTGACCCGCCACCTGAGCTTCACCCGCGCCGCCGAGGAACTGAACCTGACCCAGAGTGCGGTGAGCAAGCAGGTCGCGCAGCTTGAGGAATTGTTACAACACTTGTTGTTCCTCCGCGTGCGCCGACGTTTGCAGATGACCCCGGCCGGGGATTTGTACTTGGTTGAGGTGCGAAAAATCCTCACGCAAGTGGAGATGTCGACGCATTACCTGCGTTCCTACGGCGGCGAAACTGAAGTCCTGCGCGTATCTACTCCATCGACCTTCGGCGCGCGCTGGCTGGTGCCGCGCCTGAAAGGCTGGCGGCTACGTCATCCGTCGATTCATCTGGACTTGTGCAACGAGCAGGAAGCGGATGATCTGCTGCAGGGGCGCAGCGATCTGGCGTTCTATTTCGGCCAGGGTTCGCGGCCCGGCACGGAATGCCTGAAGTTGTTCGGCGAAGAGCTGGTGCCGGTGTGTGCGCCGGGCAGCCTGCCGGAGAAGCCGTTTACTGATCCGACGCAACTCAGCGATCTGGTTCTGCTGCAAAATGCCTCGCGCCCGCAGGCCTGGCACGACTGGTTCGACAGCCAGGGCTACCAGACCGAACACAGCTATCACGGGCCACGGTTTGAAACCTTCTATATGTGCATTCGTGCCGCGCAGGTCGGCTGTGGTGTGGCGCTATTGCCACGGTTTCTTGTGGAGGAGGAATTGGCCGACGGCAAACTGGTCATTCCCTGGCAGCATGCAATGCCGAGCACCGACGCTTATTACCTGGCGTACCCGGAGCATGCGGCGGAAGTGCCGAAGGTGCGCGATTTCGTCAAATGGATGCTCGAACAGATCGACAATCCCTGACCGACCTCTCCGTAGGAGCTGTCGAGTGCAACGAGGCTGCGATCTTTTGATCTTGAAAACCAACATCAAAAGATCGCAGCCTGCGGCAGCTCCTACAGAAGCCCAGCAGAAATTGCTGGCAATCCCCACCGCTGATATGCGCCACTAGCGCCATTGATTGAGACCGCGCCACAGCGCGGCGCACCTGGAGACCCCGTTATGAGCGAGAGCGTGTTTGCCGATCGCATCGTGCAGAACCTGCTCGACACCGACTTCTACAAATTGACGATGATGCAGGCGGTGCTGCACAACTACCCCAACGTCGAAGTCGAATGGGAGTTTCGTTGCCGTAACAGCGAGGATCTGCGCCCGTATCTGGCCGAGATCCGCTATCAGATCGAACGTCTGGCCGAGCTGAGCCTGAGTGCCGATCAACTGAGTTTTCTTGAGCGCATCAGCTTCCTGAAACCGGACTTCCTGCGTTTCCTCGGGCTGTTCCGCTTCAACCTGCGCTATCTGCACACCGGTATCGAGAACGGCGAACTGTTCATCCGTCTGCGCGGACCGTGGCTGCACGTGATTCTCTACGAAGTGCCGTTGCTGGCGATCGTCAGCGAAGTGCGCAACCGCTATCGCTACCGTGAAACCGTGCTCGAACAGGCGCGCGAGCAGCTCTATCGCAAGTTCGACTGGCTGACCGCCAACGCCTCGGCCGATGAGCTATCGCAACTGCAAGTCGCCGATTTCGGCACGCGCCGGCGGTTTTCGTACGGCGTGCAGGCTGAAGTGGTGAACGTGCTCAAGCACGATTTCCCGGGGCGTTTCGTCGGCACCAGCAACGTGCACCTGTCCCGTGAACTCGACATGAAGCCATTGGGCACCATGGCTCACGAGTGGATCATGGCGCACCAGCAACTCGGTCCACGGCTGATCGACAGCCAGATTGCTGCTCTTGATTGCTGGGTGCGTGAATACCGGGGCTTGCTCGGCATTGCGCTCACCGACTGCATCACCACCGATGCTTTCCTCGGCGATTTCGATCTGTTCTTCGCCAAGCTGTTCGACGGTCTGCGCCACGACTCCGGCGATCCTGTGGTGTGGGGCGAAAAATGCATCGCGCACTATCACAAGCTCGGCATCGACCCGATGAGCAAGACCCTGGTGTTCTCCGACAGCCTGACCCTGCCCAAATCGCTGGAGATCTTCCGCGCGCTGCACGGTCGGATCAACGTCAGCTTCGGCATCGGCACCAACCTCACCTGTGACATTCCGGGTGTCGAACCGATGAGCATCGTGCTTAAAATGACTGCCTGCAACGGCCAACCGGTGGCGAAGATCTCCGACGAGCCAGGCAAGTCCCACTGCAAAGACCCGAATTTCGTCGCCTACTTGCGGCACGTGTTCCAGGTTCCTGCCGATTCCAGTCTATCTAGCAAGGAGTGAATTCATGCAAGCCGTACAGCGTGAGATTGCGCAGCAGCTCAAGGTGCAACCGCCGTTCGTCGACTACCAGGCCCTGCAGGCCGAAGTCGCCCGGCGCATTACCTTCATTCAGGATTGCCTGGTCAATTCCGGGCTCAAGACGCTGGTGTTGGGTATCAGCGGTGGCGTCGATTCGCTGACCGCAGGTCTTCTGGCCCAGCGCGCAATGCGTGAGCTGCGCGATCAAACCGGCGACAACAGCTACAAATTCATCGCCGTGCGCCTGCCATATGAAACCCAGTTCGACGAACACGACGCGCAGGCTTCGGTGGACTTCATTGCTCCGGACGAGCGCCACACGGTCAACATCGGCCCGGCGGTGAAATCACTGGCCAGTGAAGTGGCGGCGTTTGAAGGCAAGCACGCGGTGTCGGTGGACTTTGTGCTCGGCAATACCAAGGCACGCATGCGCATGGTCGCCCAATACACTATCGCCGGCGCGGCGCACGGTCTGGTGATCGGCACCGATCACGCGGCGGAAGCGGTGATGGGCTTCTTCACCAAGTTTGGTGACGGCGCCTGCGATCTGGCGCCGCTCAGCGGTCTGGTGAAAAACCAGGTTCGGGCGATTGCCCGCAGCTTTGGTGCGCCGGAGTCGCTGGTGGAGAAAGTGCCAACGGCGGACCTTGAGGATCTGTCGCCGGGCAAACCGGACGAAGCGTCCCATGGCGTGACGTATGCCGAGATCGATGCGTTCCTGCATGGCGAATCGGTGCGTCAGGAAGCGTTCGACATCATCGTCGCGACTTACAACAAGACCCATCACAAACGCGTGATGCCGTTTGCGCCGTAAGTTGCAAGCCCCAGTAGGAGCTGTCGAGTGAAACGAGGCTGCGATCTTTTGATCTTCAAAAACAAAATCAAAAGATCGCAGCCTTCGGCAGCTCCTACAGAAAACAAAAAAGCGTCCCGAGGGACGCTTTTTTTATGCCTGACTCAATTACTTGACGGTAATCGTGCCTTTCATCATCGAGATGTGGCCAGGGAACGAGCAGAAGAAGCCGTAGCCGCCGTCTGCAATCTTCGCCACGTCAATGGTCAGCGAATCAGTTTCCTTCGCGCCAATGATCTTGGTGTGAGCGATGATGCGTGCGTCACCTTCCGGCAGGTAGTTCTTGTCGATACCAGCAGCCAGGCCAGCGGTAGCGATCGACTGCATGTCAGCTTCTTTACTGATCACCAGGTTATGGCCCATGACGTTCTTCGGCAGGTTGCCGGAGTGGGTCAGCTCAACGGTGAAGGTCTTGCAGCTCTTGTCGATCACGATTTCCTTGGTGTTGAAGGACATCTGATCGGTGGAGTCAACGGTGGTTTTGCACTCGGCAGCCATCAATTGGCTGCTGGCCAGCGCCAGCAGGGATACCGCAACAACTTTGGAAAACATGGTGAATCTCCAAGGCAGGGTTAACAAAAACACTAATGGTGGAAAGACTGCCTGAAATCTTCGCAAGTTCCTATGACTTGAGTCAAAAATTGTATACAACTTTCAGGCTATGACACTCATCGAGACAATCTAACGGCCAGATTCCCCGGCCCGCCCTATGATCGGCGCATCTACTGAGACGGAGTGCCTGTCATGTTCTTTAACGGTCTGTTGTGCAGTTTGCTCGCCGCCTACGCCTGTGGCGCCAGCGGTACCTTTGAATCGCCTGAACGCGAAGTTTAGGCCTTGGATCGAGGCGTGCCAGCCATTACCCTGTGACGGATTGACCCAGGAGGAAGGCATGTCTCTGAAATCCGTGTGTGTATTTTGTGGCGCCAATGCTGGCACTGATCCGGCTTACACCGAAGCCGCCATTGCCCTTGGCCGTGCTTTGGCCGAGCGCAAACTGACCCTGGTCTACGGCGGCGGCGCCGTAGGTTTGATGGGGATTGTCGCTGATGCTGCGCTGGCCGCTGGCGGTGAAGTCATCGGCATCATCCCGCAAAGCCTGATGGACAAGGAAATCGGCCACAAGAGCCTGACGCGGCTGGAAGTGGTCGATGGCATGCACGCACGCAAGGCGCGGATGGCTGAACTCAGCGACGCATTCATCGCCCTGCCCGGCGGCCTCGGCACGCTGGAAGAGCTGTTCGAAGTCTGGACCTGGGGTCAGCTCGGTTACCACGGCAAACCCTTGGGATTGCTGGAAGTGAACGGTTTTTACAGCAAACTCACTGCATTTCTTGACCACATCGTCGGCGAAGGCTTCGTTCGCGCGCCACACCGTGACATGCTGCAAGTGAGCGAATCACCGCAAACGCTGCTCGATGCCCTGGATAACTGGAAGCCGACCGTTACGCCAAAGTGGGTCGATCAAAAACCCGGCTAACCACCGGGCACCGATACAGGGCAGAATACGCGCCGCTCAACCTCACCTTCGACCAAGAGGAACGCCCATGGCCAAACCCAATTACTCCTTCGCCAAACGTCAACGAGACCTGGCAAAGGAACAGAAGAAAGAGGAAAAGCTTCAGCGCAAGAAACAAACCGCTGAAGAAGCAGCACTGAACCCTGAGGGTGAAGTGGCAACGGAAGATGATGTTGATGCAATCGATGCAACTGAAGCACCGAAAGATCAGGCGCCCGACGCCTGAGCCCCACCGGGTTTGATGATCGAATCAGACCCTGCGGATTTGTGACGGGGCTGGCAGTTTCACTGCCGGCCCTCACAGCCTTTCCCCTCGAGTACACCCCAAATCCCTTGTAGGAGTGAGCCTGCTCGCGATAGCGGTGTGTCAGTTGAAATATTTGCTGCTGACTCACCGCTATCGCGAGCAGGCTCACTCCTACAGTTTGATCGGCGTCAGTCCAATGGCATCACGGTGACCCGCACTTCGGGATCGTGATTGCCGCCGCCGAGGATTACCCCGCGTAGCGGTGACACATCGGAAAAATCCCGCCCCCACGCCAGAGTGATGTGCTCCAGCGCCGGCTGCACATTGTTGGTCGGATCAAAATCCACCCAACCCAGCACCGGGCAAAACACCGATACCCAGGCATGCGACGCATCGGCGCCGATCAAACGCGGCTGCCCCGGTGGCGGCTGAGTCAGCAGATAACCGCTGATGTAACGCGCAGCCAATCCCCGTGAGCGCACGCAAGCGAGCATCAGATGGGCAAAGTCCTGACACACCCCGCGCCGCCGCTCCAGCACCTCCACCAGCGGTGTCGCCACCTGGGTCGCCTCGGCATCGAAAGTGAATTCGCTGAAAATCTTCTGCATCAAGTCCTGCACGCACAGCAGTAGCGACTGGCCCGCTGGAAAACAGCTATCGGAAAACTCGACGAAGCTGCGCTTCAAATGCACATAGGGTGACTGGAACCGATACCGACAGGCTTCCAGCAGATCGGCGGACAGCGGCTGACTGCTGTAGGTCAGCGCATCCCGTGTCAGCTCCCAGGCCGGGGACTGGTTGAAATCCAGCGTCGGGCGCGCGAGCACCTCAATAGTGAGCCGCGCATTGACCTGCAACTCATCATGCGGGCGTTCGAAGGCCAAGCGCGTCAGCGGATTGCCGAACACGTCCAGCTCATCGCGGCGCGCGGTCGGCTCCGGGCTGATCAGCAATTGCTGCTCGGTGCAGCGCTGCCACGTGCACTCGCGGGGCCAGAGATGCGCCAGTTGCTGCGCCAAAGACACCGGGCTGTCGTAGTGATAACAGGTGTCGTGAAGGATCTGGTAATGCGCGCTCATCAGACGGACACCGTACGCTGGCTGACATCATCGACGTGAGCGAAATGGCGCAGGGCCAGACGATCCGAGACCTGACCGCTGGCCTCGGCGATTTCCTGAAGCAAATCCGCCAGACCATTGAGCGCCGCGCGTACGCTGGATTCGCCGAACAGCGGATTCTCCAGACACCCCAGATCGAACTGCGCCAGACGTTCGACCAATCGTGGCAACCCGGCCTCCCGCGGGACGCCGAAATCATCGTTCAAACGCTTCAACGTACGAGTCACCAGTTTCAACTGGAACAACACCGCGTGGGGGTTCTGCTCGTCGAGCAACAACAGGTCGAGGACCGGAATCAATTGCGCCACCGCCAGATAACGTGAGCGGTAGGTGATGCTGCTGTTGCCCAGTTCCAGCAGCCACTCCAGACCGGCCTGATCAAACGCCCCGGCACCGCGCAGAAACGCCGCCAGACTGCTGCTGAGAAACTGCAGACGCTCGATACGCCGGCCAATCATCAGAAAACGCCAGCCCTCATCACGGGTCATGTCGTCGAGGGCAAAACCGGACAGCGCCGCCAGCGACATCACCAGGCGATTGAGGAAATCCAGCAACTCGCCGAAATCCGGTTCATCGGTGTCCAGTTCCGTTGCTTCACGCTGCAATTCGACCAGCGCCTGCCAGTTTTCCCGTGAAAGCTTGCCGCGCACCTGCGAGGCCGCCCACTGCAGACGTTGCAGGTTGGAGCGCAGGCTGAACGACCAGTCATCGCCGAGCAGCGCGGCCAGCAAGCGCTCTGGCAACTCACCTTCATCCGGCAACAGCGTCAGTCGCTCGCCAAGGTCGACCGCCGCTTGCAAGGCTTGCGGGTCATCGCCATCGACATAGCGCGCGAGCATGATCCGCAGCAGCCGTGCACTGTCATCGCAGCGTTCGCAGTAGCGGCCAAACCAGAACAGGTTTTCCACCACCCGCGAGGGCAGATAAGGATCGCGGCGGACGAGATCATGCACGCCGACATTGCGTTGGGTTTTCCACTGTTCGCCGCTTGGCGGACGATCACCCAGCACCCAGGTGTCCTTGCTCGCGCCGCCGCGTTGCATCGACACCACCTCGGCATCGGCCTCGGCGGCCACGCGGGTCAGACCGCCGGGCAATACTCGATAACCCTCAGCACTGGCAACGGCATACATGCGCATGCCAATCGCCCGCGGTTGAAGCAGGCCGTTTTCGGCCTGCCAGATCGGCGCATGAGAGAGTTGCGCCAATTCTTGCGCAACATAGGCATAAGGCCGCGCCTGCATGCGCTCAGCTAGATTCTGACGCTGTTTTTCACTCAGATTACGACCAAACACAGGGGCGAAGGTTTGCGAGGGAAAGGCCGGTTTGATCAACAGCTCCGGCAGTTTTTCCAGCGCCTGCGCCAGCACCGGCGCTTCGCCGCACCACCATGTGGCGATAGACGGCAGGATCAGTTCTTCGCCGAACAGGTATTGGTTGATCTTCGGCAGAAACCCCAGCAACCCCGGCGACTCCAGCACGCCGCTACCCAACGCGTTAGTCACCAGCACGCGGCCCTGACGCACCGCTTCAAGCAGACCGGGCACGCCGAGCGCCGAGTCCGTGCGCAGCTCCAACGGATCGCAGAAATCGTCGTCGAGCCGGCGCATGATCGCGTGCACCCGACGCAGGCCACTGAGGGTTTTCAGATACACCGTAGCATCGCGCACGGTCAGGTCACCGCCCTCGACCAGGGGATAACCGAGCTGGCGGGCGAGATACAAATGTTCGAAGTAGCTTTCGTTGAAGCGCCCCGGCGTGAGCAAGACCACCAGCGGCGCGTCATCGCCGCTCGGCGCCTGACGCACGAGGGTTTCCTGCAAGGTGCGGAAGAAACCGGCCAGGTGCTGCACCTTCAGGTCGCGGTACAGCTCGGGAAAGGCGCGGGAGACAATGGTGCGATTTTCCAGCGCATAACCGGCACCCGAGGGTGCCTGGGTGCGATCAGCCGTCACCCACCAGCGGCCGTCTGGCGTGCGCGCCAGATCCACCGCGTAAAGATGAAGAAAAGCCCCTTCCGGTGGGGCAATGCCCTGACACGGCCAGAGAAAATTGTTGTGGCCGAAGACCAGTTCCGCCGGCAGCAACCCCTCACTGATCAGCTTTTGTGGGCCATAGAGATCCGCCAGCACGGCATTGAGCAGTCGCGCACGCTGAGCGATCCCGGCCGACAGCTGTTGCCATTCATCAGCTGCAATCACATGCGGCAGCAGATCCAGTTCCCACGGCCGATCGGCGCCTTTCGGATCGGCGTAAACGTTATAGGTGACACCGTTTTCCTGAATCTGCCGCGCCAGCAACGCCTGGCGCTGCACCAGTTGCGCCGGAGTGCTGCGCTGCAACTGATCGAACAGTCGCTGCCAATGCGGGCGCACCGCGCCACTGCTGTCGAGCAGTTCATGATAAGTGCCCGCCGTCAGCGGGTAGCGGTCTAGCAGGTCAGGCATGGAAAGCTCGGCAGACAGCAGGGAACGGTCAGACTAACGCAGGCACATGACGCGCGGATATACGAAAAATCCGCGTGTCGTGCAGGACTTAGAAACGTCGTAAATCGATTGTCATCGGCAGCTCGTCACTGATTTCCACATTCGGTACAGGAAGTTTCCCCGGCGTGTGTCCAACGCGGAAGAATCGCGCCATCCGCCGGCTCTCGGCCTCATTGGCGTTGACCGGCAGTGTTTCGTAATTGCGCCCGCCGGGATGGGCGACGTGGTATTGGCAGCCGCCCAGCGAACGGCCCATCCAGGTGTCGAGCAAGTCGAACACCAACGGGGCGTGCACCGGAATCGTCGGCTGCAAGCAGTTGGCCGGTTGCCACGCCCGGTAACGCACACCGGCAACGAATTCACCTACACGCCCGGTCGGATGCAACGGCACCGCCACGCCATTACAGGTCAGCAGATAGCGCTGCGGCGGCAGCCCTTTGAGCTTGACCTGCAGACGCTCCAGAGATGAGTCGACGTAACGCACCGTGCCGCCTGCCGCGCCCTCCTCACCCAGCACATGCCAAGGTTCCAGCGCCTGACGCAGCTCCAGTTCGATGCCATTGACGGCGTAATCGCCAACCTTGGGGAAACGAAACTCCAAATGCGCGGCGAACCATTCGGCCCGCAATGGATAACCAGCATTGTTGAGTTCGACGATGACGTCAGCGAAGTCCTGCTCGATAAAGTGCGGCAGCAAAAAGCGATCGTGCAACTCAGTGCCCCAGCGCGCCAGTTTCGGCGGCGCATAAGGTTCACGCCAGAATCGTGCGACCAGCGCCCGTAACAACAACTGTTGAGCGAGGCTCATACGCGCATGCGGCGGCATTTCAAAAGCACGCAGCTCCAGCAGACCGAGACGGCCAGTGGCGCCGTCCGGCGAGTACAGTTTGTCGATACAGAATTCGGCACGGTGAGTGTTGCCGGTGACGTCGATCAGCAAGTTGCGCAGCAGTCGATCGACCAGCCACGGTGCGCATTCCTCGCCGGGTTCGGGCATCTGCGCAAAGGCGATTTCCAGTTCGTACAGCGAATCATTGCGCGCCTCGTCGACTCGCGGCGCCTGTGACGTCGGGCCGATGAACAATCCGGAAAACAGATACGACAACGACGGATGGTTGTGCCAGTAACTGATCAGGCTGCGCAGCAGGTCCGGGCGACGCAGAAACGGCGAGTCCGCCGGTGTCGCTCCGCCGAGCACGAAATGATTGCCGCCGCCGGTGCCGGTGTGGCGGCCGTCGATCATGAATTTTTCGGTGGTCAGGCGGGTCTGGCGCGCCTCTTCATAAAGAAACTCAGTGCGCTCGACCAATTCGTCCCAAGTCGCCGAGGGCTGCACATTGACCTCGATCACGCCAGGGTCGGGGGTAATTCGGAAATTATTCAGGCGTTGATCGCTCGGCGGCTCGTAGCCTTCCAGCAATACCGGGCAATGCAGTTCTTCGGCGGTGGCTTCGATGGCGGCCACCAGTTCCAGATAGTCTTCGACCCGCTCCAGCGGCGGCATGAACAAGTACAAACGCCCTTCGCGGGCCTCAGCGCAGAATGCGGTGCGGGTCAGCCAGTCGGCGGATTCGTCGATTTTCGGCACGCGTTCGTCAGCCGTCGCCGCTTCACCCGGGCTATTGAGCTGTGCCATTTCCGGCAGCTCAGGGAAGTCCTGATTTTGATCCTGCGGATGAACAAACGGGTATTCGGCGGCCTTCACCCACGGCTGCGAACCCAACGGCAGGCGATAGCCCAGCGGCGAATCCCCCGGGACGAGTCGGCAATGCTCGTCTCGCAGGTACCAGCGCCCGCTCTGCCATTGATCGCCCTTGGCCGTACGTGCCAGCGGCAGCACTTGGCCGATCACCTTGTTCAACCCCTGACTGAAGACCTTGCGCAGTCGCGCACGCTCCAGCGGCTCCTGCAGACGCGAATCTTCGGCGCTGACATTGCTCGGCAACGTGCCCTCGCGCCAGAGGTAATAGAAATTGTCCTCGTAGGCCGGAAACACAAAACGCGTAGGCAACTTCAGTCGCTCGGCGACACTGGCGAGGAAGCGTCCGGCCAATTCGCCATCGGCGCCGTAACCCTGTTGCTCGTCGGCGATCAAAGCATCGTTGTGCCAGATCGGCACGCCGTCACGGCGCCAGTAGCAATTGAGCGACCAGCGCGGCAGTTGCTCGCCGGGATACCACTTGCCCTGGCCAAAATGCACCAGGCCTTTCGGCGCGTAATGCTTGCGCATGCGCTGGAACAGTTCGGCGGACAGTCGACGCTTATCATCACCCAATGCGGCGGTGTTCCACTCGGCGCCGTCAGGATCATCGATGGAAACAAAGGTCGGTTCGCCGCCCATGGTCAGGCGCACGTCATCCGCCAGCAGATCGGCGTCTATCTGGCGACCGAGCGCCTGGATCGCCAGCCACTGCTCATCGGTGTAAGGCTTGGTGACGCGCGGCGCCTCCCAAATCCGTTCCACTGACATTTCATGACTGAACACACATTCGCATGGCTCGACCAAGCCGCTGATCGGTGCCGCCGAGGACGGATCGGGACTACAGGCCAACGGGATATGCCCTTCACCAGCAAACAGCCCGGACGTGGCATCCAGACCAATCCAGCCAGCGCCCGGCAGATACACCTCGCACCAGGCGTGCAGGTCGGTGAAATCCACTTCGGTGCCGGACGGACCATCGAGGCTCTTCACATCGGCGGTCAGTTGAATCAGGTAGCCGGAGACGAATCGTGCAGCCAGGCCGAGGTTACGCAGCAGTTGCACCAGCAGCCACGCCGAGTCGCGGCAGGAACCGGAGGCGTGTTCGAGGGTGTGCTCCGGGGTTTGCACGCCCGGTTCCATGCGGATCAGGTAACCGATGTCTTCGCTCAGGCGTTGATTGAGCGCCACGAGGAAATCCACAGCAGGCAGCGGCGTGCGGTCGATGGCGTCCAGATAGGCTTTGAATTTCGGCGTCAGCGGCAGGGTTTCGAGGTACGGCGCCAGCTCCTTGCGCTCATCGGCGGCATAGGTGAAGGGGATTTTTTCGGCATAAGGTTCAAGGAAGAAGTCGAATGGATTGAACACCGCCATCTCGGCAAGCAGATCGACTTCGATGCGTAGCTCACTAGTCTTCTCGGGGAACACCAGTCGCGCAAGATAGTTACCCTGCGGGTCTTGCTGCCAATTGATGAAATGCTGCTCGGGCGAGACTTTCAGCGCATACGACAGAATCCGCGTGCGGCTGTGGGCAGCCGGGCGCAGGCGTACGATCTGCGGGCCGAGTTCGACAGCGCGGTCATAGCGGTAATGCGTGACGTGATGCAATGCGACATGAATCGACACGGCGTGCCTCCTGCGAGCCTAAGCGTATTCGAAAGCGCGCAAGACTTATGCCATGCACAGGCTTGGGCGCTTTCCCGGAATGCTCAGGGCAGTACAGCACCAAAATCGGGCGATGCGGGGAAATGGTTTGGGCTGATTGCACGTAAATGTTGCGAAGAGCCCCTCACCCTAACCCTCTCCCCGAGGGAGAGGGGACTGACCGAGGTGGATATAAGAGATACGCCGACTTGAAAGTTCTGAGTCGAACTCAGGTTTGAAAAGCATGGAGATCTGTTGCGAAGAGCCCCCTCACCCTAGCCCTCTCCCGGAGGGAGAGGGGATTGACCGAGGTGCATTTAAGAGATGCGCCGACTTGAAAGTCCTGAGTCGAACTCAGGTTTTGAAAGGCATGAAGATCTGCTCCCTTTCCCCCTCGCCCCCCTTGGGGGAGAGGGCTGGGGTGAGGGGGATGGATCTTGCGGCCTACATATATCCAACGGCAGAAATGCAAAACGCCAACCCGAAGGTTGGCGTTCTGTTCAGCTAAAAAGCAACTTAGCGCGGAACGACCGGCTTGCGGGTCGGCTTCGGCCCTTTGCCTTTCGCAGCGTCCTTGCGTTCCTTGGCCGCCTGCTGGTTACGGGCAAACGCCGCCGCCTTGGCCTGTTCACGCTTGTCCCAAGGGTTACCGCCGTCACTGGCACGCGGCGGCAGACCGGTGTGCTGAGTGAGGATCTTGGTGGTCTTCTCTTTGCCTTCCTTCGCCACTTTATGGCTGCCGGCCGGCGTCGAGTTCTTGCGACGAGCGCTCTGGTAGCTGTCGGTGGCCGGTTGATGCGTCGGGATCAACTGGTCCTTGCCCGGACCGATCAGGTCGCCGCGGCCCATGCGGATCAGCGCTTCGCGCAGCATCGGCCAGCCTTTCGGGTCGTGATAACGCAAGAACGCCTTGTGCAGACGACGCTGCTCTTCGCTCTTGACGATAGTCACGCCATCGCTCTTGTACGTCACCTTGCGCAGCGGGTTCTTGCCCGAGTGGTACATCGCGGTGGCGGTGGCCATCGGCGACGGGTAGAACGCCTGCACCTGGTCAGCGCGGAAGCCATTGCCCTTGAGCCACAAGGCCAGGTTCATCATGTCTTCGTCGGTGGTGCCCGGGTGCGCGGCGATGAAGTACGGAATCAGGTACTGCTCTTTGCCCGCTTCCTTGGTGTACTTCTCGAACATGCGCTTGAACTTGTCATAGCTGCCAATGCCCGGCTTCATCATCTGGTTGAGCGGACCTTCCTCGGTGTGTTCCGGGGCGATCTTCAGGTAACCACCGACGTGGTGGGTCACCAGCTCTTTGACGTACTCCGGCGATTCGACCGCGAGGTCGTAACGCAGGCCGGAGGCGATCAGAATCTTCTTCACACCCGGCAATGCACGGGCGCTGCGGTACAGCTGAATCAGCGACGAGTGATCGGTGTTCAGGTTCGGGCAGATGCCCGGGAACACGCAGGACGGCTTGCGGCACGCCGATTCGATTTCCGGCGTTTTGCAGGCGATGCGGTACATGTTCGCGGTCGGGCCGCCGAGGTCGGAAATGACGCCGGTGAAGCCTGGCACCTTGTCGCGGATCTCTTCGATTTCGCGAATGATCGACTCTTCGGAACGGTTCTGGATGATCCGGCCTTCGTGCTCGGTAATCGAGCAGAAAGTGCAGCCGCCGAAGCAGCCACGCATGATGTTCACCGAGAAACGGATCATGTCGTAGGCCGGGATCTTCTCCTTGCCATACGCCGGGTGCGGAACGCGCGCGTAGGGCATGCCGAACACGTAGTCCATTTCTTCAGTGGTCATCGGAATCGGCGGCGGGTTGAACCAGACGTCGACTTCGCCGTGCTTCTGCACCAGCGCGCGGGCGTTGCCCGGGTTGGTTTCCAGGTGCAGCACGCGGTTGGCGTGAGCATACAGAACGGCGTCGCCACGCACCTTTTCAACCGATGGCAGGCGGATCACGGTCTTGTCGCGGGTCATGCGCGGGCTGGCCAGAATCTGTACGACCTTGGCTTCCTGCGGATCTTCAACCGGACCTTTTTCCTGCTCGATGGCACAGGCCTGGGTGTCCTGGGTGTTCACGTACGGGTTGATGATCTTGTCGACCTTGCCCGGACGGTCGATACGTGTCGAGTCGACTTCGTACCAGTCTTTCGGCGTATCGCGACGAATGAACGCGGTGCCGCGCACGTCGGTGATGTCTTCGATCTTGTGGCCGTAAGACAAACGCTGGGCGACTTCGACAATCGCGCGTTCGGCATTGCCGTACAGCAGAATGTCGGCGCTGGCGTCGATCAGGATCGAGTTGCGCACGCGATCCTGCCAATAATCGTAGTGCGCGATACGGCGCAGGGAAGCTTCGATGCCACCGAGGACGATCGGCACATGCTTGTAAGCTTCCTTGCAGCGCTGGCTGTAAACCAGGCTCGCGCGATCCGGACGCTTGCCGGCCATGCCGCCCGGCGTGTAGGCGTCGTCGGAACGGATTTTCTTGTCGGCGGTGTAGCGGTTGATCATCGAGTCCATGTTACCGGCCGCGACGCCGAAGAACAGGTTCGGCTCGCCGAGCTTCATGAAGTCGTCTTTGGACTGCCAGTTTGGCTGGGCGATGATCCCGACGCGGAAGCCTTGCGACTCCAGCAGCCGGCCGATGATCGCCATGCCGAACGACGGGTGATCGACGTAGGCATCACCGGTGACGATGATGATGTCGCAGGAATCCCAGCCAAGCTGATCCATCTCCTCCCTGCTCATTGGCAGGAATGGCGCTGGCCCGAAACATTCGGCCCAGTACTTTGGATAGTCAAATAACGGCTTGGCTGCTTGCATGTCGATAACCGGTGTTGGCTTTCATTGAATTTCGCGGGCGCGGAATATAGCACAAATTTTGACCATTCCGACGGCTGTGGTCGGAAATTGGTGGCGACCCTATCGCTGGCAAGCCAGGTCCCACAGGACCGATGCGATCTCTGTGGGACCTGGCTCGCCAGCGATGGGACCCTTCAGGACGTTAAATTACTCGTCGTCGTCGAAGTTATAGCTGCCCGGCGCCAGGTTTTCGAAGCGGGTGTACTTACCGATAAACGCCAGGCGAATAAAGCCGATTGGCCCGTTCCGCTGCTTGCCGATGATGATCTCGGCAATGCCCTTGTGCTCGGTTTCCGGGTGATACACCTCGTCCCGGTACACGAACATGATGACGTCGGCGTCCTGCTCGATCGCTCCGGATTCCCGGAGGTCGGAGTTGATCGGGCGCTTGTTCGGCCGCTGCTCCAGGGAACGGTTGAGCTGCGACAACGCCACCACCGGGCAGTTGAATTCCTTGGCCAGGGCCTTCAAGGAACGCGAGATTTCCGAAATCTCGTTAGTCCGGTTGTCACCGCCGGAACCTGGAATCTGCATCAACTGCAGGTAGTCGATCATGATCAGACCGATCTCACCGTGCTCACGCGCCAGGCGTCGGGTACGCGCACGCATTTCCGACGGGCTGATGCCGGCGGTATCGTCGATGAACAGCTTGCGGTCATTGAGCAGGTTGACCGCCGAGGTCAGGCGCGGCCAGTCATCGTCTTCCAGTTGGCCGGAACGCACCTTGGTCTGGTCGATGCGGCCCAGCGAAGAAAGCATACGCATGACCAGCGATTCGCCTGGCATCTCGAGGGAATACACCAGCACGGCCTTGTCGCTGCGCAGTACGGCGTTTTCCACCAGGTTCATCGCAAAGGTGGTTTTACCCATCGACGGACGACCGGCGACAATGATCAAGTCAGCCGGCTGCAGGCCGCTGGTTTTCTCGTCGAGGTCGGTGTAGCCCGTGGACAGGCCGGTAATCGCGTTGTCAGTGTTGAACAGCGTGTCGATGCGATCAATGGCCTTGGTCAGCAAATCGTTCACACCCACCGGGCCACCGGTTTTCGGCCGGGCCTCGGCAATCGCGAAGATCTGACGCTCGGCTTCGTCGAGGATTTCCTCGGCAGTGCGGCCTTCCGGGTTGAAAGCGCTGTCGGCAATCTCGGTGCTGATGCCGATCAGTTGGCGCAACGTCGCACGCTGGCGGACGATCTGCGCATAAGCCTTGATGTTGGCGACGGACGGCGTGTTTTTCGCCAGCTCGCCGAGGTAACCGAGACCGCCGACTTGCGAGGTCTGACCTTCCTTGTCCAATTGCTCGGCAAGGGTCACGACGTCGATCGGCGAGTTCTGATCGGCCAGCTTGGCGATCGCACGGAAGATCAGGCGGTGGTCATGTCGATAGAAATCGCCGTCGGAGACTTGATCGAGCACGCGTTCCCAGGCGTTGTTGTCCAGCATCAGACCACCGAGCACAGCCTGTTCGGCCTCGATGGAATGCGGCGGCACCTTCAGGGCAGCGGTTTGCAGATCGTATTGCTCGGGAGCGGAGATATCGTTCATGGCCACTTGTGTTGTTTGGAAAAACGGGGAATTCAGAAAGACAAAGGGCACGACCTGTAAACAGGATCGTGCCCGATGTTAACCGTCTGACGGACAAGCCGCCAGCCGATCAGGTGTTGCTTAAGCTGCTACCACGACAACGCGTACGGTGGCTTCAACTTCGGCGTGCAGGTGCACAGCCACGTCGAATTCACCTACGTTGCGGATGGTGCCGTTCGGCAGACGAACTTCGCTTTTCGCAACTTCAACGCCGGAGGCGGTCAGTGCGTCAGCGATGTCGTGAGTACCGATCGAAC
>NZ_JBIUVX010000018.1:78204-98675 GCF_044743175.1 Pseudomonas sp. NPDC087690 | reverse complement strand
TTAAAGACGGTGCCTGCGTACGTCTGCGCCAGGGCCGCATGGAAGATTCCACAGTGTTCTCCGATGACCCGGTGAGCATGGCTGCCAAGTGGGTGGAGGGCGGTTGCCGCCGTCTGCATCTGGTCGATCTGAACGGCGCCTTCGAAGGCCAGCCAGTCAACGGCGAAGTGGTCACCGCGATCGCCAAGCGCTACCCGACCCTGCCGATCCAGATCGGTGGCGGCATCCGTTCGCTGGAAACCATCGAGCACTACGTCAAGGCTGGCGTGAGCTACGTGATCATCGGCACCAAAGCCGTGAAAGATCCTGCGTTCGTCGCTGAAGCCTGCCGCGCGTTCCCGGGCAAGATCATCGTCGGTCTGGACGCCAAAGACGGTTTCGTCGCCACCGATGGCTGGGCGGAAATCAGCACCGTGCAGGTCATCGACCTGGCCAAGCAGTTTGAAGCCGACGGCGTGTCCTCGATCGTTTATACCGACATCGCCAAAGACGGCATGATGCAGGGCTGCAACGTGCCGTTCACCGCTGCACTGGCTGCTGCCACGAAGATCCCGGTGATCGCGTCCGGCGGCATCCACAATCTGGGTGACATCAAATCGCTGCTCGACGCCAAGGCGCCAGGCATCATCGGCGCCATTACCGGCCGGGCGATCTACGAAGGCACCCTCGACGTCGCCGAAGCGCAAGCTTTCTGCGATTCGTACCAAGGCTGAGGACTGACCATGGCGCTGGCCAAACGCATCATCCCTTGCCTGGACGTGGACAACGGCCGGGTCGTCAAAGGTGTGAAGTTCGAAAACATCCGCGACGCCGGTGACCCGGTGGAAATCGCCCGTCGCTATGACGAGCAGGGTGCCGACGAGATTACCTTTCTCGACATCACCGCCAGCGTCGATGGCCGCGACACCACGCTGCATACCGTCGAGCGCATGGCCAGCCAGGTGTTCATCCCGCTGACCGTCGGCGGTGGCGTGCGTACCGTGCAGGACATTCGCAATCTGCTGAATGCGGGTGCGGACAAGGTGTCGATCAACACTGCGGCCGTGTTCAATCCGGAATTCGTTGGCGAAGCCGCGCAGCATTTCGGCTCGCAGTGCATCGTCGTCGCCATCGATGCCAAAAAGGTTTCCGGCCCGGGCGAAACCCCGCGCTGGGAAATCTTCACCCACGGCGGGCGCAAGCCAACCGGCCTCGACGCGGTCGAATGGGCGAAGAAAATGGAAAGCCTCGGTGCCGGCGAGATCCTGCTGACCAGCATGGATCAGGACGGCATGAAAAACGGCTTCGACCTCGGCGTGACCCGCGCGATCAGTGATGCGCTGGGCATTCCGGTGATCGCTTCCGGTGGCGTTGGCAACTTGCAACACTTGGCTGACGGCATTCTCGAAGGCCACGCCAGTGCTGTATTGGCGGCGAGTATTTTCCACTTTGGCGAATACACCGTGCAGGAAGCCAAGGCCTATATGGCCAAACGCGGCATCGTGATGCGTTAAGCGTCAAAATCGATACAGGCCAGTGGACACCATGGCGCACCCAAGGCACTCTTGGGCACGCCATGGATTTCGGTAGCCCAACATGATCAAACGCCTGCTTCTAGTTCTCGCCAGCGCCTCGATGTTGCTCATCAACACGGCCCGCGCCGAAACCAGTCCCGACACCGATCTGGTGCTCCTCACCGAAAACTTCCCGCCGTACAACATGGCGAAGAACGGCAAGAATTTCGCCCAGGGCGAAAACATCAACGGCATCGCCACCGATATCGTTCGCGAGATGTTTCAGCGTGCCGGCATCACTTACAGCCTGACCCTGCGATTCCCTTGGGAGCGTGTCTACAAACTCGCACTGGAGAATCCCGGTTACGGCGCCTTCGTGATGGCGCGCCTGCCGGATCGCGAAAAACTCTTCAAATGGGTCGGCCCGATCGGCCCGGACGACTGGATCATGTTGGCCAGGGCCGACAGCAAGATCACTCTCGAAACCCTCAACGATGCACGCAAGTACAAGATCGGCGCCTACAAGGGCGATGCGATTGCCGAGACGTTGGCCAAGCAAGGCCTGAAGCCGCTGGTTGTCCTGCGTGATCAGGACAATGCGAAAAAGCTGGTCAACGGCCAGATCGAGCTGTGGGCCACCGGGGATCCTGCCGGGCGTTATCTGGCGCGGCAGGATGGAGTCACCGGTCTCAAGACCGTACTGCGTTTCAACAGCGCCGAGCTTTACCTGGCGCTGAACAAAGACGTATCTGACACCGTCGTTGCCAAGCTGCAGGCAGCGCTGGATCAGATGCGCAAGGACGGTGTTGTCGACGAAATCATGTCGCGCTATCTGTAGCGGTTGGTAGCTCCGACTCAGGGTATGCAGCGCCGACTGGCTCAGCTTTGCCATGGCCAGCCTTGCGCTCCCGTTGGTACAGAAACACGAGGTCGGTGGGGCACATCAAGGGGCGTTATTTTTGAGCGCCTCCCATTCGCGGGTGTACTCCTTCAACTCTGAGCGCTGATGGTTGGTATCGACGGCGTAAACGCAGAGCTTTAAGGGGAAGTTGCTTTCCGGGCGTAGCCAATTGGATGTCACACGGCGATAACCCTGTGAATCTTCACAGCTGGTTGTTTCAACAGGGCCGGCTTTTACCTCATACCGGTCAATGCCCTCGTTCTTCCGTTCCGGCCACAGAATCATTGCTCTGTTTATTTCTGTATTGAAGGAAAAGTCCACTGTTGGGGAGGGGGTTGGGCCGGCAGCAATCAGATAGCTGGGGACAGTGACAGCGTTTCGATAAGTACCTTTGGGTAATATCTCGTTGGTACTGTCTGTGCCAATAATACAAAGGTTATTAAGTCCGGTTTTCGGTCCCATTGGCACATTTAACTGAACAGGGGTGATGCCAGCATTGATCGGTTGGCTGTAGTCTTTCGGGTTTTCGCATTCGAGTGGGTCATAAGTGCGTTTGGTCCGGATAAAACGGGTGCTGGCGGTTACTTCAAAGTTCCATGTAGGGTAAACGTATTGATACTCTGGGGTTACTATGATTTTTGCATGCGTTGCCAGTTCGGAAGGTAGTTTGAAGGATGCTACCGGGAATAACTCACAGGCGTCCGGGTTGGTATTGAGTTTTCCATCGCTAAAGCAACTGTTGAAAACCGAGGTTGGACTAGCGTAATTGCCACTCGGCATCTGGCCGTATCCCGGCAGCGGTGTCAGTTGCTTTGCCATCGTACCCAGCACGGCATAGACCTCGTTGCTCGTTCGGTAAATTACAGGGCTGCCCGAGCTTCCGGGTGCAGCATCTTTGCATTGGTTGCTGACACTATGTCGCCAAACCCAAGGCTTCTCGAAAATTGCCGAGGAAGGCCTGTGGGTGCAGGCAGAAATTCGTAATGGAACTCCGTTAGGGCCATGCACAATCAGAACGTCGCTATCTTCAGTCGGTGGTTGCTGGGCTAGTTTCAAGGGCTTGATGCCTTGTGTCAGGAGTTCGGCTTGTGACACGCCAAGCTCCAAAAGAGCCAGATCGACACCCTGAATGCTGCTCCAGGATACCTTTTTCAGAGGGAAGGTCTTGTGAGCATCAGGTGTGTCAATGAAATGGTTGAAGGTAATGGTGCCTTCGATGGGGTCGTCTGTTCGCATGACACCATTTTCTTTGCCCACGCAGTGTGCGCTAGTGAGTGCATAGGCGGGATCGGACGCTCGAGAGCTGTTTGTATCGATTAGGAAAGCGGTGCAAAAACCGTGAGCGGGGCTCTCGTACTTGCCGATTCCCGTCCAGTAGTTATAGGTGCCATCTTTGTTGTTCAGGTATTGCGAGGGTGAAAGGTTTTCAACCCCTCTGCCATAATCAATAGGATTGGAATTAGCAGGAAGTGAGAATGCAGCGAGTAATAAAAAGCTTGGATAGATGTTATTTAAATTCATGGCCAGTCCTTGGCTAATTACCTGAGTGTAGACTGGCGGAGAATAAATTAGTTTGGGTTTTTGTGGTTTTCTAAGGTGTTGCTATTTGTTGGGTGTGTAGGGGATTTGTAAAGAAGTTCGTTCGTTAATAGACAGGTTAACGGTAAATGCCATTTGTCCCGTGTGCAGCCGTCGCCCTATTACTACGCACGCTGATCATCTGCTTGATGTCGATCCACTCGATGCCTTGAGCCTTCAGCTTCGGCAACTCTCGCTCCAGCACCGCCAACGTCTGCGGATACGGATGGCCGATCATCACCGCCGAGCCCTGCTTGTGCGCCAGGCTGATCGCCGTCTGCAACTGGGTGGAGATCGCCGCCTCGGTACGCTCGTCATCGAGAAAAACATCCCGCGAAACGCTCGCCAGATCGATCTTCTGCGCCTGCTGCGCCGCAACGGTTTGCGCACTGGTGCGGCTGTCGACGAAGAATTTGTGCCGGCGCTGCAATTCGCCCATCAACCACGCCATCGCCACCGGTTGCGCAGTCATGCGGCTGCCCATGTGGTTGTTGATGCCAGCGGTGTAGGGGACCATTTTGAACGCAGCGTCGAGGCGTTTTTGCAGCTCTTCGATCGGCAGTTCGGGGTGCCAGGCGTAGGGCCCGGTGGCCGGATCCATTGGCATGTGCAGGATGACGATCTTGCCGGCGCGATGCGCTTCGCGGGCAAATTCGGTAGCGTGCGGGGTGTCGGGCATGATCGCCGTGGTCACCGGGCCGGGCAGAGCCAGCACACGGCGATCCCGGGGCAGGTTCTGCCCCAGGTCATCGATGATCAGTGTCAGGTAGGCTTTGTGTGGCTTTGGGCTGACGGGCTCTGCGTGAGCAGCACCCGCCAGACAGCACAACAGAACGAAGACGAAACGCAAAGACATCCTCAACGGCCGGACGTGATGCTCAGGCCTTTGAGCAGGCTCAGGGCCTGGGCCAGTTGGTAATCGTCATCCTGCGGCATCGCTTTGGCCTTGGCGCTGGAACCGGTCGGTTTGTCGGCGCCGCCGTTGCCATTGCCCAAGTGACCTTGCAGATCGGCTTCCTTGAAGTAATCGCTGTCGGCCTCGCTGGTGATTTTGGCCTTGCGCACTTCGATGTCCGGGACGATGCCTTGCGCCTGAATCGAGCGGCCATTCGGCGTGAAGTACAGCGCGGTGGTGATCTTCAGCGCGCGGTCGTTGTTCAGCGGCAGAACGGTTTGTACCGAGCCTTTGCCGAAACTGGTGGTACCCATTACTACCGCGCGTTTCTGATCCTGCAGGGCACCGGCGACGATTTCCGACGCCGAGGCGCTGCCACCGTTGATCAGCACCACCATCGGCACCGCTTCGCTTTCGTCTTTGCCGGTGGCCGAGAAACGCAGCTCGGAGTTGGCGATCCGGCCTTTGGTGTAGACGATCAGGCCTTTGGTGATGAAGTGGTCAACCACTTCTACCGCTGCCTGCAGCACGCCACCCGGGTTGTTGCGCAGGTCGAGGATGATGCCGTTGAGTTTCTTGCCGTTGTCCTTGCGCAGCTTGGCCAGGGCTTTGGAAACTTCTTCGCCGGTCTTGACCTGGAACTGGGTGATGCGGATATACGCATAGCCGGTTTCCAGCAGTTGCGCCTTGACGCTCTTCACCTGAATCACGGCGCGTGCCAGGGTCACGTCGAACGGCGTGCCGCCGTCGCGCACCAGGGTCAGGGTGATTTTCTGGCCGATCTTGCCGCGCATCTTGTCGACGGCTTCGGTCATGGTCTGGCCGCGTGTTGGCGCACCGTTGATCTTGACGATGAAGTCGCCAGCCTGAATGCCGGCCTTCGACGCCGGGGTGTCATCGATTGGCGAGACCACTTTGATGAAGCCGTCTTCGGCGCCGACTTCGATACCCAGGCCGCCGAATTCACCGCTGGTACTTTCCTGCAGCTCGGTGAAGTCTTCCGGGCCGAGGTAGGCCGAGTGCGGGTCGAGGTTGCTGAGCATGCCCTTGATCGCGTTTTCCAGCAGGGTCTTGTCGTCCACCGGCTCGACGTAAGCGGCTTTGATCCGGTCCATGACCTCGGCAAAGGTGCGCAACTCTTCCAGCGGCAACGGCGCCTTGGAGGTCGCGGCAGTGCCTGCCGGAGCGACGGCCGGGGCCGGTTGAGCGGCAAACGCCAGAGGCGCGCCGATCACCAGGGCGATCGTCAGGGCCAGCGAGGTAAGGCGGGACAAATGCAGCATGTCGAACGAACTCCTGAATTAGGCGGTGCGCTTATCCTTGCGCACGGCACCATTGCGCCGGATCACTCGGGTGACCCTGCTGACGAATTGCGAAATACAGCGCTGATGTGTCTTGACCGCCACTGTTACCGACAGTGGAGATCGACTCACCGGCTTTAACCACGTCCCCAGCCGACTTGAGCAGCGTCTGGTTGTGACCGTAAAGACTCAAAAAACCGTTGCCGTGATCAAGGATCACCAACAGCCCGGCACCGCGCAACCAGTCGGCGAAGACCACGCGACCGCCGTGTACGGCGTGCACCTGGCTGCCGGCGGAGGCGCTGATCATCACCCCGTCCCACTTGGTGCGGGCGTCGTCACCACGGCTTTCGCCGAAGCGCGCCAGCAGTCGACCATCAACCGGCCAAGGAAGTTTTCCCCGCGTTGCAGCAAAAGGGCCACCGAAGGTCTCGCCGCTGCTGGAGACCAGCGCGCCGGGAGTGGATCTGGCGGGTTTTCGTGGGGCGTCGCTGTTTTCAGCCTGCGCCTCACGCAAGCGCTTTTTTTCCGCTTCCTGCTGGGCGATCAGCGCTTTCTGCCGCGCTTCTTCTGCCTCACGGGCCTGGCGGGCCAGGGTTTCCTCAATGGTTTTAAGGACTTTAGACAGGTCTGCCTGATCCTGCTCACGGGCGGCAAGTTTCTGGTCGCGGGCTTTCACATCATCGTTGAGTTTGGCGAGGACTTGCTGGCGTTCCTTGCGGACATTCTCCAGCTCGTCGCGCTGGGTATCGAGGTTGCTTTTCTGTACCAGCAACTGCGCCTGCTGGGCGGCAATGTCTTTTTCGACATTGGCCAATTGGCGCAGGGTTTCGTTGAAGTTCTTCAACTGCTCCAGGCGAGCCTGGCTCAGGTAATCGTAATAAGTGAGGGTGCGGGCGAATTTCTCGGGATTCTGCTGGTTGAGCAGCAGCTTGAGGTATTCCTGCCGACCGTTCTGATAGGCCGCTCGGGCCTGAATGGCGATCAGTCGCTGCTGTTCAGTGCGCGCGCTCTGGAGTTTTTTTTTCTCTGCATCGAGTCGCTGTAGCTCGGATTCGCTCTTCTGCAGTTCTTTCTGCAGTGCATCGACCTGCTTCTGCAGCTTGCCCAGCTCGGTTTCAGTGCCCTTGAGCTGTTTCTGTACGCCGGATTTTTCTTCCTGGACTTTGCTCAACAGCTTTTTCAGCTCGGCAATATCCTGACGCGTAGCGTCCAACTGCTGTTGGGTTTGCGCGCGCTCGTCAGCGAAGGCCGGTTGGAGCAGGCAGGTCAGAGCGAGGGCGATCAGGACGCGGAGCATAGAGGCGGGCGGCACCAGGGTAAGGGACGGCCTAGTATGCCCGCCCGAGGCTGCAAAAAAAACGCCCAATTGGGGCTGTGTGATAACTGGCCTGAAAAACACCACAAACCTATGTAGGAGTGAGCCTGCTCACGATGGCTTGCTCACGTTCAACAGAGTAGTTGACTGTCAGATGGCTATCGCGAGCAGGCTCACTCCTACAGGGTTTTGCGGTGTTTCGGCGATTGCGCTCAGACCAGGATAGAGGTGCCGGTCATTTCCGCCGGTTTTTCCAGACCCAGCAGCTTCAGCATGGTCGGTGCCACGTCCGCCAGCACGCCGCCTTCACGCACTTTCAGGTCGCGCTTGCCGACATAAATGAACGGCACCGGCTCGGTGGTGTGCGCGGTGTGCGCTTGCCCGGTGGATTCATCGGCCATTTGCTCGACGTTGCCGTGGTCAGCGGTAATCAGCGCTTCACCGCCAACCTTTTCCAGTGCGTCAACAATGCGACCGACGCAGGTGTCGAGGCACTCAACGGCTTTCACCGCCGCGTCGAACACGCCGCTGTGGCCAACCATGTCACCGTTGGCGTAGTTGACCACGATCACGTCGTAACGCTGGTTTTCGATAGCCTCGACGATGCGGTCGGTTACCTCAGGCGCGCTCATTTCCGGCTGCAAGTCGTAGGTAGCGACTTTCGGCGAAGGGATCAGGATGCGCTCTTCGCCCGGGAACGGCTCTTCACGGCCGCCGGAGAAAAAGAAGGTCACGTGGGCGTATTTCTCGGTTTCAGCGATGCGCAGCTGGGTTTTGCCGTTCTTCGCCAGATAGTCGCCGAGAACGTTTTCCAGGCTGCCCGCGGCGAATGCCGACGGCGCTGGAATGCTTGCGGCGTATTGGGTCAGCATGACGAAACCGGCCAGTTTCGGCTGGCGTGCGCGTTCGAAGTCCTTGAAATCGTCTTCGACGAACACGCGAGTCAGCTCGCGTGCGCGGTCGGCGCGGAAGTTCATGAACACCACAGCATCGCCGTCTTCAACTTTCACCGGCTCACCGATGGTCGTGGCTTTGACGAATTCGTCGCTCTCGCCGCGAGCGTAAGCCGCGTCGAGACCTTCCTGCGCGGTGGCGGCGTTGAATTCGCTTTTGCCGTCGACGATCAGGTTGTACGCCTGAGCGACGCGATCCCAGCGGTTGTCACGGTCCATGGCGAAGTAACGGCCGATGATGCTGGCGATACGGCCCTTGCCGAGTGCCTGGAAAGTCGCGTCGAGAAGCTCGATCGACGACGCAGCGCTTTTCGGTGGGGTGTCGCGGCCATCGAGGAAGGCGTGCAGGTAGATTTTTTCGGCGCCACGCTTGAACGCCAGTTCGGCCATGGCGATCAGGTGATCCTGGTGGCTGTGCACGCCGCCATCGGAGAGCAGGCCCATGAAGTGCACGGCTTTGCCGGCAGCCACGGCTTTATCCACGGCAGCGCAGATGGTCGGGTTTTCGAAAAATTCGCCGTCGCGGATCGACTTGGTCACGCGCGTGAAGTCCTGATACACCACGCGGCCGGCGCCGAGGTTCATGTGACCGACTTCGGAGTTGCCCATCTGGCCGTCCGGCAGGCCGACGTCCATGCCGCTGCCCGAGATCAAGCCGTTCGGCACGCTGGCCCAGAGGCGATCGAGAACAGGCTTCTTCGCCGCAAAAACGGCATTGGATTCGGGGCTGTCGCTGTGACCGAAGCCGTCGAGAATCATCAGGACCAAAGGTTTAGGCGTAGTCGTCATGGAATCCACTCGTGGCTAATAAAGAAGAGGGCGATGGAAAAGGGAGTTGGAGTTTAAAGCTAAGTTCCGACCGCGTCACCGCCGGACGGGGTTTGGCCGACCATAGTGGCTGTGTATACTGGCCGACATTTTAACGCCCTGGAACCTCCTTCGATGGTTGCTCACCTGATTGAATTTGCCACTAACCACTACATTCTTGTCGGTATCTTCGTCGTACTGCTGGCTCTGCTGCTGGCGCACACGATGCAGGGCGGCGGTAAAAGCCTGAGCACAGGCGAGCTGACCGCGTTGGTCAACAAAGATGCAGGCGTGGTGGTGGACATCCGTCCGGCCAAGGATTTCGCTGCTGGCCACATCGTTGGCGCGGTGAACATTCCCCAGGACAAACTGGCTGCGCGCACCGCCGAGCTGGAAAAACACAAGGCCAAGACCATCATTCTGGTCGACGCCCTGGGCCAGACCGCCGGCACCCACGCCCGCGAACTGATGAAATCCGGCTTCACCGCCGCCAAGCTGTCCGGCGGGATCTCCAGCTGGAAAGGCGACAACCTGCCGCTGGTGAAGTGATATGAGCGAAGTCATCGTCTACTCCAGCGATTACTGCCCTTATTGCTCGCGAGCCAAGTACCTGCTCGAGAACAAAGGCGTGGCCTTCAAAGAGATCAAGGTCGATGGCAAGCCGCAGGTGCGCGCCGAAATGACCCAGAAAGCCGGACGCACGTCCGTGCCGCAGATCTGGATCGGCAGCAAGCACATCGGCGGTTGTGACGATTTGTATGCCCTGGAGCGCGCCGGCAAGCTCGACGCGCTGCTCAAGGCCTGAACGGCTGCACCCACGTACAGCAATCCCTTAAAGACCCGAGATCAGAAAGGATCTGAGATGACTGACCAACAGAACACTGCAGCCAGCGAAGAAGAAACCGCACCGCAATTCTCCTTGCAGCGCATCTACGTACGCGACCTGTCCTTCGAAGCCCCGAAAAGCCCGGCGATCTTCCGCCAGCAGTGGGATCCGGCAGTCGCGCTGGATCTGAACACTCGTCAGAAAGCGCTGGAAGGCGATTTCTACGAAGTGGTGCTGACCCTGTCCGTTACCGTGAAAAACGGTGAAGAAGTGGCCTTCATCGCTGAAGTGCAGCAGGCCGGTATCTTCCTGATCAAGAACCTCGATGCGGCTTCGATGAGCCACACCCTGGGTGCGTTCTGCCCGAACATCCTGTTCCCGTACGCGCGAGAAACCCTGGACAGCCTGGTGACCCGTGGTTCGTTCCCGGCGCTGATGCTGGCTCCGGTGAACTTCGACGCCCTGTACGCGCAAGAGCTGCAGCGCATGCAGGAAAGCGGTGAGACGCCAACCGTTCAGTAAGACGGTTTAGCAACACCCCATGTGGGAGCGAGCCTGCTCGCGAAAGCGGTCTGTCAGACACATCAATGTTGCCTGACACTCCATATTCGCGAGCAGGCTCGCTCCCACATTTGTTTTGCGGTGTTACTTGAAGTCGTTCTGGCGCCAGGCTTCGTACACGGCGACCGCAACGGTGTTGGACAGGTTCAGGCTGCGACAGCCTTCGCGCATCGGCAAACGCAGGCGCTGTTCCGCCGGCAGGGCATCGAGCACTTCTGGCGGCAGGCCACGACTTTCCGGGCCGAAGATGAACGCATCGCCCGGGACGAACGCGGCATCATGAAACGGTCGCGAGCCCTTGGTGGTGAACGCAAACACCCGAGGATTACCGATGCTCTCCAGGCAACTGGCCAAGTCGGCGTGACGTTGCAGCGTGGCATATTCGTGGTAGTCGAGACCGGCACGGCGCAAGCGCTTGTCGTCCATCTCGAAGCCCAGCGGTTCGATCAAATGCAGGTGGCAGCCGCTGTTGGCGCACAGCCTGATAACGTTGCCGGTATTCGGCGGAATTTCTGGTTGAAAAAGGATGACGTGAAACATGCACGGCTCCGAAGGTAAAGATGAGCGGCATTCTACGCCGCCTGTGGACAACCGTTCGAAACTATTGCCGCGAGTCATCGGTTCGCTGGCGATTGTCGGCTTGATGATCGGCTTGATGATCGGCCGCCTGACCACACCGGATCCGACCGTGCTGCAACAAGTCGAGGTGACGGATCAAGGGCTGGTGGTGTGGTTCAACAACGAACCCAAGCTGCACGGCGAAATTATTGACGGCACCGTGGCGCTGCTGTTTCAGGCCCAGGGATCGGCGCAAAAGGGCCAGCTCAAGCTCAACGGCAAAGACGTGAACTGGCGTACGCGAGCGAGTGATGGGGGGTTGTTGCTGACGGTGCTTGCAGCGCGACCGCTGCAAGGAGACTGGGCCGGCAGCAAAGTCGATGACCGCTGGCGGCTGGAGATCCATCTCCGTGAACAATAAAAGCGGGAGTCCCTGACCTGCCTGTATCAGGGTTCCCAAAACGGGGTGGACTTCGCGTATCGCGTCGGTCCGGTGTAAAGAGGGAACCCCCGGCCTGCCTGTACCAAGGATCCCAAAAGGGTGGACGCATCGCGTGGCGATCTGCGCCCGGTGTAAAGAGGGGAATCCCCGGCCTGCCTGTACCAAGGTCCCCGAAACGGGTGGTGAAACGAATCACCTGTGAGAGGTATTGCAGGGGGCGTGCCAGGTTTTATTTTTTTGAAACAAAAAAGCTGATGAGAAACGCGAAGGCCCCTGGATTCGGGGCTTTCGTGTTTGTTGCAGGGTGAGCTTTTAATGTTTTGAGGCGGTATTTGGAGAAACTCGCAGTGCCCGATCACGGGTCATCGTGCATTCATGCGGTGCACAGTGGCCTTAAAAACATCGCGAGGAGGCTCACTCCTACAGTGGAACGCATTCCAACTGTAGGAGTGAGCCTGCTCGCGATTGGATCTGACGTTCAGCGAAGAACTGGGGGCTTAACCCTCATCCCCCTCATCATCATCCCCACCATCAACCTTCATCCCCAATTCCTTGATCTTGCGCGTCAGGGTATTCCGCCCCCAGCCCAGCAACACCGCCGCATCACGCCGACGCCCGGCCGTGTGCTTCAGCGCCGTCTCGATCATGATCCGCTCAAACGCCGGCACCGCGCTGTCGAGCAAACTCGACTGACCACGCGCCAAGGCCTGGTCGGCCCACTGGCGCAGCGCCTGTTCCCAGTTGGTCACCGGTGCCGAATCTTGCGGCAGGTTGAGCAGTTCCGGTGGCAGGTCGCTGATGTGCACTTCGCGCCCGGACGCCATTACGGTGATCCAGCGGCAGGTGTTCTCCAACTGACGCACGTTGCCGCCCCACGGCAGGTTCTTCAGGTATTCCTCGGTCTCGCTTTTCAGCAGCTTCGGCTCCACCGCCAATTCCTGCGCGGCGCGGCTGAGGAAGTGCTTGGCCAGGGTCGGGATATCTTCACGACGATCCGACAGGCGCGGGATGTGGATGCGGATCACGTTGAGGCGGTGGAACAAGTCCTCACGGAATTTGCCGGCGTGCACCAGGGTTTCCAGATTCTGGTGCGTCGCGGCGATGATGCGCACGTCGACCTTGACCGGCACATGCCCGCCAACGCGATAGAACTCGCCGTCGGCCAGAACCCGCAGCAAACGGGTTTGCGTATCCGCCGGCATGTCGCCGATTTCATCGAGAAACAGCGTGCCGCCATCAGCCTGTTCGAAGCGGCCACGACGCAGGTTGGCCGCGCCGGTGAACGCACCTTTCTCATGGCCGAACAGCTCGGATTCCATCAGGTCCTTGGGAATCGCCGCCATGTTCAGCGCGATGAACGGCGAAGCCGCGCGCGGGCTGTGGCGGTGCAGGGCGTGGGCAACCAGCTCTTTACCGGTACCGGATTCGCCGTTGATCAGCACGGTGATGTTGGAGTGGCTCAAGCGGCCGATGGCGCGAAACACTTCCTGCATCGCCGGCGCTTCGCCGATGATTTCCGGGGTGCGGGTCAGGGCCGGTACGACTTCCAGGCCTTGCTGTTCTTGCGCGTGCTGATTGGCGCGCTTGACCAGCGACACCGCTTCATCAACGTCGAACGGCTTCGGCAAATACTCGAACGCACCGCCCTGATACGAGGCGACAGCGCTGTCCAGATCGGAGTGAGCGGTCATGATGATGACCGGCAACCTTGGATGCTGCTCGCGAATCCGCGCCAGAAGGTCCAGACCACTGGCACCCGGCATGCGGATATCGGAAATGATCACGTCAGGCTGCTGACGGGCCAGGCGACTCATCACGCCATCAGCGCTGTCGAAGCTCTGGGTGGTCATACCTTCCTGCTGCAAGGCCTTTTCCAGAACCCAACGGATAGAACGGTCGTCATCGACGATCCACACGGTTTCACTACGGCTCATGTCGATGTGGCTCCTTGTTCCAGTGGCAGAAAGATCGAGAAGGTGGTGTGGCCTGGATGGCTGTCACACTCGATCAGACCCTGGTGCTGGCTGATGATGTTCTGGGTAATGGCCAGACCGAGCCCGGTACCGTCCGGGCGTCCGCTGACCATGGGAAAGAAAATGGTTTCCTGAAGTTCCGCCGGGATCCCCGGGCCGTTGTCGATGATCTCGATCTTGGTCACCAGACGATGGCGGACGTGGCCGATGGTGAACTGGCGCATGGTCCGGGTGCGCAGGCTGATGCGGCCCAGACGCAGCTCGTTCTGGCTGCTGATCGCCTGCATCGCGTTGCGCACGATGTTCAACACCGCCTGAATCATTTGTTCGCGGTCGATCAAGACGTCGGGAATGCTCGGGTCGTAATCGCGCACCAAGGTGATGCAGCCCTGACTTTCGGCTTCGACCAGTTGGCAGACGCGCTCGAGCACTTCGTGGACGTTGCACATCGCCAGCGACGGCAGTTTGTTCGAACCGAGCATGCGGTCGACCAGATTGCGCAGGCGGTCGGCCTCTTCAATGATCACGTTGGTGTAATCGCGCAGGCTGTCTTCCGGAAGCTCGCGGGCCAGCAATTGCGCAGCGCCGCGGATGCCGCCCAGTGGATTCTTGATCTCGTGGGCGAGGCCGCGCACCAGCATTTTGCTGGTTTCCTGCTTGGACAGCTGCGCCTCTTCCTTGGTGATCCGCAGCAAGCGGTCACGCGGATGAACCTCAAGCAGGAGCATGGTCGCGCCATTGCTGAGGATTGGCGTCACCGCGTAATCCACGGTCAAGGTCTGGCCGGTGAGGGCGGTGAGCATCGCTTCGCGCTTGGTAAACGGATGCGCCTGTTCTACCGCCTGGCGCAGGGAATTCAGCGCCTCGGTGGATTCGGTGAACAGCTCGCTGATGAACTGCCCATGGCTACGCTGCCCGCTGATGGCGAGCAGCATCTCCGCCGCCGGGTTCATGTACTCAAGGCGCAATTCGGCGTCGAGCAGAATGGTGGCGGTGGTCAGATTGTCGAGCAGCAAACGGTGGATTGCGTCGCTAATGGTCATCGGAGCCTCTTTTGGGGGCGGAGCGTGCGCAACAAGCAAGCGTCGGTATCGGGAAAATGCAAAAACCAAACCAAGGCTCTGAAAAGAAGCGTTCGACGCCTGAAACGGGCGTTTGACGCTCGTTTGCGTGGCATTCGGCCAGCGCGAACGGGAAGTTTCGAACCAAAATGGGTTGGAATATGAGTACGGTGCAGCCTATTGCACCAATATAGTGCGCAAAGCTGAACGGCGTTAGAAGAAACGCAGGAAGGGGTTTTTCGGCTCAGGCGGTTTGTCTTTCAGTGGGCATTCCGGGCGTACGCCGTAATCGTCCTTGGTGCAGGGTTTGACCTGACGCTTCTGCGCAAGCGAGATGCGCAGCATATGGAAGGGCTGGTTGGCCGTGCGTTCGACGGTACGGCCTTCGGTGTCAAGGATTTCCACGGAAAGGTTGTGGCTGCCACGATCGATATTGGTCAGCGGAAACACAGGACTGAGGCCGGGTTCGCCGGTGGCTTGGCCATCCAGCAACAGGCGATAACGGTGGCCGCGTTGCAGGCCGGGTTCGCTGGTAACGCTGACGATGATTTCGCCGGCGCTGCTGCGAATGGTTGCATCGGGTTCAGGCACCAGAATGCGCAGCATGTCGTAGTGGAAGGGCGGTTGTTCCGGGGATTTTTTCGCCGTGGAGATCGGCGCAGCGGCGCTGGGATTGGCCGACATGCGATTGCTGGTCGCTATGGGAGCGCGCTTGGCGTTGCTGCGCGGCTGATCGGTGTAGACGCGATTGCCCTGCGCATCGGTATAGGTGAAGACCTCGGCTGAAGCTTGCAGCGACATCAGCGCCGACAGGATGAACAGCCACGCGCGGATCATGGCTTGTGTACCCGCTGCACGCTGAGGGCCACTGGCGGACTCTGCTGGATGATCGTCTGCCCGTCGATCACCTGCACCGCTAGACGATGTTCACCACGATCAACGTTCACCAGTTGCAGGATCGGCACGTTGCTCGGCTGACCGTAGGGTTCGTCATCCAGAACCAGTCTTAATTGATGCGGCGGCTGCAGGCGCGGCTTGATCAGCACTTGGACGGTGAAGGTGCCGTTATTGGCGCGCAGGGCTTCTTCGCTGGGCAGTCCGGCGAGTTCAAGAATGTCGTAGGCGTTGCGCGCAGGTTCACGGTTGTCGGTTTCGGGCGCAGGTGGTGCGCTGGGCGCCTGAGGCTCGACACGATTGAGCGGCGGCAATTCCACCGGTTGTGCCTGTACGCCCTCCGGCGAATGATCGCTGTAGACCGTGTTGCCATTGGCATCGGTGTACTTGTAGATCTGCGCGGCGGCGGGCAGGGCGATCAGCAGCAGAATGTAGAGAAAGGTGCGACCCATGAAATCGACCGGGATTGAAAGCGATGGGGTGCAGCATAGGACAGGTGCGGCGGTTGGCCCAACCCTGCACACATCCAGTGATCATTCAGACACCACAATTCCCCTGTCGGAGTGAGCCTGCTCGCGATGGCGTCGTGTCAGTCAGTATTGCCTTCAATGATCCACCGCTATCGCGAGCGGGCTCACTCCTACAGGGGATCTCGGTCGGCCATAATCCGGGCAATAAAAAAGGCCTCCCGAAGGAGGCCTCTTTTTGTCACGCCGCGTAGCGCAGCTCTACCGGATCAGCAGCTGTAGTACAGCTCATATTCCAGTGGGTGTACGAAGGTGCGTACCTTGATTTCTTCTTCCGATTTCAGCGCGATGTAAGCGTCGATGAAGTCGTCGGAGAATACGCCGCCCTTGGTCAGGAACGCGCGGCCCTTGTCCAGCTCTTCCAGGGCTTCTTTCAGGCTGCCGCAAACTTGTGGGATCTCTTTCGCCTCTTCCGGCGGCAGGTCGTACAGGTTTTTGTCAGCAGCGTCGCCTGGGTGGATCTTGTTCTGGATACCGTCCAGACCAGCCATCAGCAGTGCTGCGAAGGCCAGGTACGGGTTGGCAGCCGGATCCGGGAAGCGCGCTTCAATACGGCGGGCTTTCGGGCTCGACACGTAAGGAATACGGATCGAAGCGGAACGGTTGCGAGCCGAGTAGGCCAGCATCACTGGAGCTTCGAAGCCTGGTACCAGACGCTTGTACGAGTTGGTCGCCGGGTTGGTGAAGCCGTTCAGGGCCTTACCGTGCTTGATGATGCCGCCGATGAAGTACAGAGCGGTATCGGACAGGCCGGCATAGCCTTCACCAGCGAAGGTGTTCTTGCCGTCTTTCCAGATCGACATGTGAACGTGCATGCCCGAACCGTTGTCGCCGTACAGTGGCTTCGGCATGAAGGTCGCGGTGCGGCCGTAAGCGTCAGCAACGTTGTGCACAACGTACTTCAGGGTTTGGGTTTCGTCGGCTTTCTTCACCAGGGTGTTGAACTTGACGCCGATTTCGTTCTGGCCGGCAGTCGCCACTTCGTGGTGGTGAACTTCGACGGTCAGGCCCATTTCTTCCAGTGCGTTGCACATGGAGGTACGGATTTCGTGGTCGTGGTCGAATGGTGGAACCGGGAAGTAGCCGCCTTTGACGCCTGGACGGTGACCCTTGTTGCCGCCTTCGATGTCCTGGTCGGACATCCACGAACCTTGCTCGGAGTAGATCTTGAACATCGAGCCGGAGATGTCCGACTTGAATTTCACCGAGTCGAAGATGAAGAATTCTGGCTCTGGACCGGCGAACACAGTGTCACCGATACCGGTGGCTTTCAGGTGTTCTTCGGCGCGCTTGGCGATCGCACGTGGGTCGCGGTCGTAGCCTTGCATGCTCGAAGGTTCGATGATGTCGCACACCAGGATCAGGGTGGCGTCTTCGGTGAACGGGTCGAGAACGGCAGTTTCGTCAACCGGCATCAGGATCATGTCGGAGGCTTCGATGCCTTTCCAGCCAGCGATGGAGGAGCCGTCGAACATTTTGCCGACTTCGAAGAAGTCGTCGTCCAAAGCATCGCGAGCCGGCATGGTCACGTGGTGCTGAGTACCTTTGGTGTCCGTGAAGCGCAGATCAATCCACTTGACGTCATGATCTTTGATGAGTTGAACCGTCTTCGACATATGTCCTCCGGGTGGCTTCGGGCTTGGTAGTGGATGCCCTTGAATTTGGTTGATGCCGGCGCGAATACTCTGCCAAGGCAACCTGCCTCACAAGGGAGCAAATTGCATGCCAGTGCCCCAGCATGGGTTTTTTGCCCCAAATTCACGCTTATTAAGGTGCTACGCGTCTGAAAGCGGAAAATCTCGCCCTCTAATGTAGCGTTATAAATCGAAAATGACCCGTTTTGGTGCATGCAAAACCTTCTGCACATTAACTGGTTAAACCTTGAGCAATTTCCGCTATAATCCGCGCCCCCCTTTTTCGGCTGGCCGTTCGCGCGCTGTTTTCATGAAACTAATCGTAAAAGTCTTCCCCGAGATCACCATCAAAAGCCGACCTGTCCGGACGAAATTCATCCGCCAGTTGGCCAAGAACATCCGCACCGTGCTCCGCGACCTGGACCCGGCCGTGGTGGTGAACGGTGTGTGGGACAATCTCGAGCTGGAAACCCGCGTAACCGACGCCAAAGCCTTGAAAGAGATGGGCGAGCGCCTGACCTGCATGCCGGGCATCGCGCACTTCCTGCAGATCGACGAGTACCCGCTGGGTGACTTCGACGACATCACCGAGAAGTGCAAACAGCACTACGGCGATGCACTGGCCGGGAAGATTTTTTCGGTGCGCTGCAAGCGTGCCGGCAAGCACACGTTCAGCTCGATGGACGTCGAAAAATACGTCGGCAGCAAGCTGCGCCGTGAGTGCGGTGCCGCCGGTATCGACCTGAAAGCGCCGGAAATCGAAGTCCGTATCGAAGTTCGCGACAAACGGTTGTTCGTCATTCATAGCCAGCACAACGGCATCGGCGGCTACCCGCTCGGCGCCCTGGAGCAGACGCTGGTATTGATGTCCGGCGGCTTTGACTCGACCGTTGCGGCCTACCAGATCATTCGTCGCGGCCTGATGACGCACTTCTGCTTCTTCAATCTGGGCGGTCGTGCCCACGAATTGGGCGTGATGGAAGTCGCGCATTTCATCTGGAAGAAGTACGGCAGCTCGCAACGCGTGCTATTTGTCAGTGTTCCGTTCGAAGAAGTGTTGGGCGAAATTCTCGGCAAAGTCGATAACAGTCATATGGGCGTCGTATTGAAGCGTATGATGTTGCGCGCGGCTTCCAACATCGCCGACCGTCTGCAGATCGAGGCACTGGTCACCGGCGAGGCGATCTCCCAGGTGTCGAGCCAGACGCTGCCGAACCTGTCGGTGATCGACTGCGTGACCGACAAACTGGTCCTGCGTCCGCTGATCGTGGCGCACAAGCAGGACATCATCGACACGGCCAACGAGATCGGCACCGCCGATTTCGCCCGGCACATGCCGGAATACTGCGGGGTCATTTCGGTCAATCCGAAGACCGCCGCCAAACGCGGTCGCGTTGAGCACGAAGAGAAAGAATTCGACATGGCAGTCCTCGAGCGTGCGCTCGAAAACGCCAAACTGGTGCCGATCGATCGGGTGATCGACGAATTGGGCCAGGACGTACAGATTGAAGAAGTCAGCGAAGCACTGGCCGGCCAGATCGTGATCGACATCCGTCACCCGGATGCCGCCGAGGATGAGCCGCTGGAACTCGCTGGCGTAGAAGTACAGACGATGCCGTTCTACGCAGTGAACGCTCGTTTCAAGGAGCTGGATCCGACTCGCCAGTACCTGCTGTATTGCGACAAAGGCGTGATGAGTCGCCTGCATGCTCACCATTTGCTCAGTGAGGGGCATGCCAATGTGCGCGTTTATCGACCGAGCTAAGTGCCCGGGGCTGTTTGCCTGTGGCCTGCGTCCAATCGTGGTGATCAACAAGGTTGACCGTCCAGGCGCGCGTCCGGACTGGGTTCTGGACCAGATCTTCGACCTGTTCGACAACCTCGGTGCTACCGAAGAACAACTGGACTTCCAGGTTGTTTACGCCTCGGCCCTGAACGGCATTGCCGGTCTGGATCACACCGCCATGGCGGAAGACATGACTCCGCTGTACCAAGCGGTCGTCGACCACGTTCCGCCTCCGGCTGTTGACCGTGATGGCGCGTTCCAGATGCAGATCTCCGCTCTGGACTACAACAGCTTCCTGGGTGTTATCGGCGTTGGCCGTATCGCTCGTGGCCGCGTCAAGCCGAACACTCCGGTTGTGGCGATCGGTGCCGACGGCAAGCGCCGTAACGGCCGTATCCTGAAACTGATGGGTCACCACGGTCTGCACCGCATCGACGTTGAAGAAGCTGCAGCAGGCGATATCGTTTGCATCAGCGGTATGGACTCGCTGTTCATCTCCGACACCCTGTGCCACCCGGACACTGTCGAGGCGATGAAGCCTCTGACCGTTGACGAGCCAACCGTTTCGATGACCTTCCAGGTAAACGACTCGCCATTCTGCGGTAAAGAAGGCAAGTTCGTGACGTCCCGTAACATCAAGGACCGTCTGGACAAAGAGCTGCTGTACAACGTTGCCCTGCGCGTTGAAGAAGGCGACACCGCTGACAAGTTCAAGGTTTCCGGCCGTGGTGAGCTGCACCTCTCGGTACTGATCGAAACCATGCGTCGCGAAGGCTTCGAGCTGGCCCTGGGCCGTCCTGAAGTAATCATTCGTGAAGTGAACGGCGTTAAACAAGAACCGTTCGAAAACGTGACCATCGACATCCCTGAAGAAGCTCAGGGCAAGGTCATGGAAGAGATGGGTCTGCGTAAAGGCGACCTGAGCAACATGGTGCCGGATGGCAAGGGCCGTGTTCGTCTGGA